>JAITOY010000033.1 GCA_031289775.1 Synergistaceae bacterium | reverse complement strand
TGTGGAGCCTGAGAATTTCTCTGTAACCGGTCATTGTTATGACCTCCCTTAATGTATTTGCGCAAATCCGCGCAGTAATACATCTTAGAAGGTCTGACAGCTACTGGCTCACATGAAGCTGACTCACGGCTCCATTGCATCGGACGACTGGCTCATTTTCTCCGGTACAGGTGCTCTCTCGCGCCGGCGTATTCAGGGAGGCCGCAAGAACGACGCATTAAGGACGCTTCAAGGTCGCAAAGAGCCCGCGGGAGGCCTGGAGAAGGACGTAGAGAGGCTTCTATAATAACGGGCGATATGCTATAGCTGTCATCTTGGCGTTTTTTCATTTGAAACCAGTTCCAGAGAGCATCTACAGAGATTGGGATTCATTAATGGGTCGTCAGATTGTTTCAAATTTTAACGAATTTTAATTAAAGCGCTTGCTATAATTTCGACTTCGTGCTATTGTATCTTGTGGATGCTTATTAAATTAGTTTATTTAGAGTATCTAAAAATACTTCTCATGAATTCACTCCTTATGTGGCGTTCCAGTCGGTTGCTTATTGCAAAATCTCAGACTGAGTATTTCTTGATTGGAGCGTAGCTATGAAAATACTTCCCAAAATTATTATCATCGTTTTTTTAGTCGCGCTTATATGTGTTGGCGCGAGTGTTGTATTCGTCGGTACTACATTGAAACATAAACTCAATTTTAATAATATGCTTCAACTAATGAATGAGGAGAAATATAATGCGGATATAAGGACACCAATAGTTTATCATATCCCTCTTCCGTCTCGTTACCCCTCGATAACTTCTATAGATGAGGGTATAATATTGCCACCCCCGCCACCCAATGCTGTTCCACTTTTTTGGGATAGTGACGGGGAAAATGTAAGTATACCAACAGCTCTATTGGTCGATCCCAAAGGTTTCGCGATCACTCGTCCGCTAACTACGATTGAAATACTTGACAGCTTTGGTCTATTGCTGAACAAAAAAAAATTTAAAACAATTTTAATTGAGGATGCTTCGAAGGTTTATCGTAAAGAATATCCGGATTTCGCCATTGAAGTATATCTCTACCTGAATGACAGCGATTTATTACAATATTCCATAATAATACTTGAACCAAATAACGAACTGATAAAGATTAATAATATATCTGAGACCGCGCCAAACGATGAAAAAATTATTGACAGCGTGAAAGAAGTTCTTGAAGCTGTTCATTATTTACCGGACGCACTCCAACATCTTTGGCCGCTTATTACGAACAAACGTCAACTTATATTGGCGACATTTTCAAAGCGTCGTCAGGATAAAAACAACATCATCAGGAGGTTGATCATTATATCTCCTGATGATGAAAATATGTCTTCGGCGAATGTGGAAAATTACACGGTTAACCATAATTTTATCGAATATTATATAGTCCCAGGGGACAAAGTTCATTATGAAGGCAAATCGCCGACGGAGGAAATTGCCACGCGATTACATGACAAAGTTGAAAAAATTCGCTATAGAGTCAGACCACCGTCAGTGGGAATCGCTGCACGATTACATACTTATTTTGTCGTATATTTATATGATGAGCCATATGAAAACATAAATAATAAAGAGATATTTGTGAATTGGGATCAAGTAAATTTGCTATACTAAACTCGGGGAAAGCATTTCTGACTAAGAGCAGGAATGGCAAGGCTTGTAAAAGGGCTACTTTTCGGCCTCCGGAGCCAAAGATCCGGGGTTCGAATCCCCGCGGGCACGCCAGAGATAACAAGGGTTCAGGGGGGTTGCTCCTGAGCCCTTTTTCATTTCTTGGTACATATTGGCACACAATAGAGGAAGGAGCCATTATCCCTGATATCAGCCTTCGCGCCGGCGTCGAGCAGAATGGATATCCATTCTGGTTTATTATTGTCAGCGGCGACCATCAACGCTGTCCATCCGTCGTCGTCTGTCGCGTTTACGTTGGCGCCGTTTTCTATCAGAGCCTTTATCTTATCGAGACCGCTGTTTACCCGCATCGCTATTATCAGCGCCGTAGCTCCAGCATAACCTCTCGCGTCGACATCCGCGCCGTTTTTTATGAGAATGTTTATCGTCTCGGGGCCGTCGCTCATCCCTGCCGCGCTTGTCAGTGGGGTCATACCGTTGCAGCTTCTCGCGTTCACGTCCGCGCCGCCTTCGATCAGGGCTCTCGTTATATCGGGGTCGTTTCTCGAAGCGGCGTTCATCAAAGCCGTAACCCCGACGTTATTTCGCGCGTTTACATCCGCGCCTGCTTCAATCAAAACGATAACCGCCTCCAGACTCCCATTGGCGGCGCGCATCAAAGCCGTCTCACCAAATTCATCCCTTGCGTTCACGTCAATGCCCGCTTCAATCAGGGCTGGGATCGCCTCCGAATTATTATTATCGGCGGCTATCATCAAGACAGTCACATCGTCTTCGCCCCGGGCGTTTATATCCGTGCCGTCCCTGATGGCCGACTCGATTTCCTCCGGCGTCCCAGAAGCGCACAGCTCGAGAAATTTCTCGCCGCTCATGACTGCATCAGCGACGCTCACGTCAGCAAAAATCACGCAGAGGAGAAAGATTGACACAAAAATCCTGTGACTCATAAAACTCACGCTCCTACTGAGTCCGTTGGGCTTTGCCTTCAACGCGATTATAAACCATAAGTATTTATGCAGCCATTTCAAGAACAATAAATTGTCCGTCTGTACCGTGTATTATAATTATTATAATAACTGCGCCAAGCTGATGCAACTTGCCTTATTTGTAGTATAATGACGCCTGCTTGACTCATGATAAGCTTAGCCGGGTAATTCAGCGGACTTTTTAGAGGACGTTGCATTAGACTATTTATGATATTTTCAAATGTGGAGGGGTATCTGTGAGGATAAAAACAAAACTGTTGATGATTATGTATGGCGTCGTCGCGCTCACTATCGCGCTTGTGGCCGCTATGTATTTGAAAACGTCGGATATGACCACCGAAATTGCGGACATGGAGGCCGCTGGAACCGTGGCTGATCTCTCAAAGCTGGTTGACATGTACTTCAATGGGCTTGGCAATGTATGCAAGAACGCGGCGCCGGGCGTTATGGGGATGTTGCGCGAAGACGGCTCCATCGATCTGCCCAAGCTCGACGCTTTGATGGCCGCGCTCGCCGATTCGAATGATAATGATTTCATATCGAGCATCTACGTGGGATTGGAGAGCGATGGATCTCTTCATATAAAGGATTACGATCCTGGCCCCGAATACGATTCGAGAAAACGTCCCTGGTACATGGCCTCGGCGGCGGCACGCGGCCTTGCCATAACCGATCCGTATGTTGACACGCAAACCGGGAATGTGGTGATCGCCAATTCAATGCCTCTGATGGACGCAAGCGGCAAATTGTTGGGCGTCTTATCGGCCGAGGCGTTCGCCGAGAGCCTCGCGGCGAACATCCGGAACGCCAGGGTAGTAGGAGCGGGCTTTGGAGTGCTGCTGGCGGCGGACGGAACTATTCTGGAACACCCGGACAGGAATTATATCATCAAGGAGAACTTCACAAAGGCCAGCGACAACATCTCGCCGGAGCTGGCCGCGATCGGACGCAGGATGGTGGCCGGGGAATCCGGCTGGGGCGATTATACGCTGCATGGCTCCATGAGGAGGGTTTATTACGCTCCGAGCAAATCCGGTTATATCGCCGGGATAGTGCTCGAGCACGCTCAACTGTCGAGCATCGTCAAACGAGTGACGATCACGCAGATCATCACTGGTATCATTGCCGTCATCTTGATAGTGCTGTGCGTCCCGTTTGTGATCAGGAGCATCACCAGCCCTCTTGCCGCGCTTCAAGGGTCGCTCGACCGAATGGCCGAACTTGATTTGACGTATGACGAATCCACGAAGTCACTTGAGATCAATTTGGGTTCTCAGACGGAACTCGGGAAGATGGCATTGTCGCTCCATCGCCTGAGAAACTCATTCACAGAGGCGCTGAAGAGAGTACGCGACGGCATAAACAGGACGGCGTCCGCCTCGCATACTTTGCACAACCTATCCGAGAGCGCGAGTGACAGCGTCTCCGGCTCAAAACTCGCCGTGCTGAATATCAGAGACAGCGCTCAGAATGCGCTCTGCGCGGTTCAGTCCACGGCTGGATCCGTCGGCGAGATCACAAACTCCGTCACGATGACGGCTTCGTCGGCCACGGAGGCGGCCGAAGCCTCAGACGCCACGTCGCGTCTGTCCAGCGAGGTTTATGACATGGTGAACCATTTCGTCACCGACCTCAAGGATGCCGGAAAAATGTCTCTGGATGGCAGCAACCAGATAACCGAACTCGGGTCGGCGGTGGAGTCCATAACAGAGTTCGTCTCAACGATAGGGAACATTGCGAAACAGACGAACCTGCTGGCGTTGAACGCCGCTATAGAGGCGGCGAGGGTCGGAGAGGCGGGGCTTGGATTTGCCGTGGTCGCCGACGAGGTGCGTAACCTGGCGGAGGAGTCCGATCAAGCGTCAAAACGAGTTGCCGAGATGATAGAACATCTGACATTAGGCACGCACTCGGCCATTGAATCGACCAGGAGCACCGCTGAAGCGATAACCGGCATCGTCACGATGGCGCAGGATGCCCAGCGTAACCTCAAAGATACGCTGCATGAGGTCAATCGCCTCAACGACGCAATCCAGACCATCGCATCCGTCGCAGAGGAACAGGTCGCTTCAGGCAATGAGATATCCGCTATGGCGACGAACGCGAGCCGGGATATGGACAACGTGGCGAATGAGATCGCTGAGGTCGTAAATTTATCGGAGGAGACGAGCGAGGCAATCCGTGTAGTGAACTCCGAGGCCGAGGATCTCTCGGCCCTGTCGAGGGAACTCGAAAAGGTTATAGCCGATTTTAGGATAGAATAAAAAACTATACACACCTACGAATCAGTATCGCCTATAATTGCATAGCCGGATCATAAAACGAGGAGGCTGAAAGTATGTACGACGACGACGACGAAAATTTCGAGGAAACGGAACCTCAGGAGCCCGAGCAAAATAAGGCGCGCGGCGAGACAGATCGCATGGAGGAGATAATCAACCTGCGCTTCATGGTGAGCGAACTGGAATCTAAAATACAGAAACACGAAATTGAATATAAACTCTCCAAGGCTAAAATTGATCGCGCCGTAAAGCTTATCAAAGATTTGAGGGCCACAAAACTTGACGAATCGGCCGATGAACTCGTTCTGGTTAAAGCAGAGCGCGATGTGCTGCGCGAATCGCTCGGAGAGATCGATCGCGAACGTTTACAGCTCGTACAGGAATTGGCAAAACACCACGCGTTGGTTGGCCCGGAGGAAACCCTTTATTGCCCGCTTTCGACAGGAGGCAGTACTCGCTGCAAAACCGATAAATGCGCCTGGTTTTCCAGACAGAATAAGGGGTGCGCCGTGCAAGGGATTCCGATTCAACAAAACATTGATTTTTGACGGCGAAGTTTCACCCTGCTGGACAGCCGCTCGATCATCTTTGAAAACCCCGTCTGACGCGACGGGGTTTTCTCGTGAAAATTACTGAAACATATTGAGGTATTTCTGCAATTTTTTACTGTGTTTTTCACGTAATGATTGCGCCGCTCGCGGCGCTACAATAACCTCATCAACAATCAGAGCCGGAGCGCGCAAATAATATTACTTACGTCATTCATGTCGTGGGCCGGCCTGCATTACATAGATAATAGCGACGGGAGATTTATATTTTAACCGCCGCTATTTTTTTACCTGTCCCTGCCTAGCTCCGCTTTGAACAAGCGTGTTTGGGATCGCGCTTCATCGACTGAAGAAATTTTCGCATTATCTGCGTAATATACTGCCTTCCAGCACGGTAATTCTACATATTGTATATCGCACAAAAAAATAATATATTGATTTTACGCTAAATATATAGTTGATTATATCTAGCCACATTACTCTGCAAAAATTTACTTTATCCTGAAAACAGTATTTATTGGCAATAAAAATACTTTGTGAAGAGGTGAGAGGAATATGACTGTTCATATCAACGGAAACGACCTGACGCTTGAAGAGCTGATCCGGGTTGCTCGCTTCTGGGAGGACGTGACAATTTCGGATGAGTCGAAACAGGACGTAAAGAAGTCTCGGGAGTATGTGGACAGGGTCGTCGCTGACGGAAGGGTTATTTACGGCGTGACAACCGGGTTCGGGAAGTTCAGCGATGTTCGGATATCTCCTGAGGAGACGGAGCTGCTGCAGCGGAACCTGATAATGAGTCACGCCTGCGGAACCGGCCCGCTGTTTCCAGAGGAGACCGTCAGAGGGATAATACTCCTGCGGGCGAACGCTCTGAGCAAGGGTTATTCAGGCATAAGGCTGGAGACACTGCAGTCGCTTGTCGATCTGATTAACCATGGAGTGTACCCGGCTATCCCTGAGAAGGGCTCTCTCGGGGCGAGCGGAGACCTCGCGCCTCTCGCCCACATGACCCTTCCGCTGCTTGGCATGGGCGAGGCGTGGTATAAGGGGGTGTTGATGTCTGGAGAAGAGGCGCTCCAAAAAGCGGGGCTCAAGCCCGCCGTTCTCGGCGCAAAGGAGGGGCTTGCGCTCATCAACGGCACGCAGGTTCTGACGGCTGTCGGGGGGATCGCGACGTACGACGCGTGGAAGTTGATGAAGCTGTGCGATATCTCGGCCTCGATGACTGGGGAGGCCCTGACTTGCATCGTGGACGCGTTTATGCACGAACTGCATATCGTGCGCCCTCACAAGGGGCAGATCACTACGGCGGCAAATATGCGCAAGCTGCTCGCGGGCAGCGAGCGCACTACGCGTCAAGGCGAAGTTCGCGTGCAGGATGCCTATTCTCTCCGCTGCATCCCGCAGATAAACGGCGCGAGCAAGGACGTGATCAATTACGCGCTCGACAAAGTTTTGATTGAGATCAACTCCGCGACCGACAACCCCATCATCCTGCCGGAGCTCGATCTCGCGCTCTCTGGAGGAAACTTCCATGGGCAGCCGATGGCGCTTACGTTCGACATGCTGGGCATCGCCGTGGCCGAGCTCGCCAATGTGGCCGAGCGAAGGATAGAGCGCCTTGTCAACCCACAGCTCAGCGGCCTGCCTGCGTTTCTCACCCCGCACGGCGGGCTGAACTCAGGGTTTATGATTGCCCAATACGCGGCCGCCGCTCTCGTGTCGGAGAATAAAGTGCTGGCTCACCCGGCGAGCGTCGACTCCATACCATCCTCAGCGAACCAGGAGGATCATGTGAGCATGGGAACTATCGCGGCCCGCAAGGCGCGAGATATCACGGACAACGCGAGCCGCGTCATCGCCATCGAACTCACCGCCGCGGCGCAGGCCATTGACCTGAGCGCCGAAGACGGGAAGAAAATTGGAGAAGGCGCTCAAGTGGCGTATGACATGATACGCGAAGTCGTCTCCCCTATGTACGAGGACAGGATTTTGTACAAGGATTTCGAACGTGTGCTGAAACTTGTCAAAAGCGGCGCAATAGTTGACGCCGTAGAGAAAAAAGTTGGTTCCCTCGACTGACGGCCCGCAATGGCCGCCCTTTGCGTCACCATCTTACATAAGGAGTGATTTGAATGTTAACTAACCCGGTATTGATCTCCGTCGTCGTAATGTGCCTTCTGTGTCTGTTCAAGGTCAATATACTTCTCTCCATCATGATATCCGCTGTCGTCGCCGGCGCAACAGCCGGTATGCCGTTCGGCGAGATAATGACCGTCCTTGTCGACAACATGGGCGGGCAGTCGAATACGTCCCTCAGCTACATCCTGTTGGGCGCGCTTGCCGTCGGCATCTACCAGACGGGCCTCGCCACAATTCTCTCGAACAAGATAGAAAAAATGTTCGGTAAAAACTCGAAAATCTTTCTCTTCATACTCGCCGCGATCGCCTGCTGCTCGCAGAACATCGTCCCGATCCACATAGCTTTCATACCGATTCTGGTTCCACCACTTCTCACGATGATGAACAGACTGAAGATAGACCGCCGCGGCGCGGCCTGCGCACTGACGTTCGGCCTCAAAGCCCCTTATATCGTGATTCCGGCTGGTTTTGGCCTGATTTTCCACGGCATTATCGCCGACAACCTGAACTTGAACGGAATGCCGATAGAGGCTTCGACCGTCTGGCGTTACATGCTCATCCCTGGCGCTGGGATGACGCTGGGCCTCTTTCTCTCGATACTCCTCACCTACAGCAAGCCCCGCGAGTATAAGGATCTTCCGATCAGCGCAGGCGCCAGCGCCAACGACTCCATAGTAACGGACAAGTTTACGCGCCAGCACCTCGGCGCGACAATCGGGGCGCTCGCCGCGTTTGGCATCCAGCTTCTCACCGACTCCCTGCCGCTCGGGGCGCTTGTCGGAATAGCAATCATGGTTGCGTTTTCGTCCATCCCGTTCAAAGAGCTTGATAACACCATGGACGGCGGCATAAAGCTCATGGGTTTCATAGCGTTCGTCATGCTTGTGGCCTCCGGGTTCGGCGGCGTCATTCGAGCGACGGGCGGAGTTGACGCCATCGTATCGGCCTCGGCTCAGGCTGTCGCGGGAAACAAGCTGCTCGCCGCGGTAGTCATGCTCCTGATCGGACTCCTGGTCACAATGGGCATAGGCACGTCGTTCGGCACGATCCCCATAATCGCCACGATCTACGTCCCCCTCTGCCTCGCTCTCGGCTTCTCAGGGCCGGCTACAGCCGTCCTTGTCGGAGTGGCCGGGGCGCTCGGCGACGCCGGTTCGCCGGCATCCGACTCCACGCTTGGCCCCACGTCCGGGCTGAATGCGGACGGACAGCACGACCATATATGGGACACATGCGTCCCGACATTTATTCACTACAACATACCTCTCCTGATCTTCGGAACAATAGCGGCAGTCGTTTTGTAAAAAGCGTCCAAGGGGGGCGGGGTTCTGTTCCTTATTCTAATTCCAAGTCAAACGCGCATCCTGCGCGCTTGACTTGGAAAAGCCGCAATGCTGCGCATTCCAATTTTGAGTCAAATAAAAGCATCTTTGACTCAAAATTGGAATTACGCGCCCCGCCAGCCTTACACTGGCAGAAAATGAACCGCTCAGAATCGCTCGCTCGCCTCGATGAGTCCCTCGTCATATATGGATAAATATTATATATTCTGGTAAAATTACGCTTGTATACCTCTTTTGTCTTTCATGGGACGAATTTTTTCAGTCGGGATTGGTGTATTATGGGAGACTCCATATATAAAAGCGATATTACGAACACTATCGCGAACAACCTGCGGAACATCCGCGCGGAAAGACGCCTTACGCTTCAGGATCTCGCGGAAATAACAGGCGTCAGCAAGAGTATGCTTGGCGGCATCGAACGCGGCGCCAGCAGCCCGACCATCACCGTTCTCTGGAAGATTTCAACTGGGCTCAATATCCCCATCTCCAAGCTGATACACGAAAAAAAATCTGATTGTTTTCTTGTGAGGGAGACGGAATGGCGGATCCTTCAAAATGCGCCAAACGACATATCGCTCATCTTCGAGGCCGGTCAGGATCAGAATTTCGAGGTCTACCACATCGAATTTCAGCCTGGGGCGGTTTACAAATCACACAGCCACCAAAAAGGCGTCATCGAGTATACTATGGTATACGAGGGGGCTTTCACGATCATCGTGGGCGAAGAACCTCACTTGTTAGAAAAGGGCGATTCGTTTATTTTCAACGCCGATATCATACACTCATATCGCAACGACGGGCTGATCCCAACGAAGGCATACTCCATTATCCACTATTCTTAGGACGTGAGCCCCTTTAGAGTCGTGATCGCCATTTTAGGAGTCGCGGGACGAGCGCGGCTGTCATGTACGGGATTTAACGCTGTATATCGCGCGGCGGCCCCTATGTGCTGAGGCCGCCTTTTTTCAGTTCAGATAGTCGCCGACGTCATAGTCGTTGATCTGTTTTTTTACCTTTATGACAACAGAACCGTCGCCGAGGGTTTTCTCCTCGATGATCTTGAGTTTTGTGCGGTTGCGTTTTATCAACTCTTTGTAGCTCTCGTACTCCTCTTGAATCTTGCGCACCGCCGAGGCGTGGGGAAAGTCCTCGTTCAGCTTAAAATGAACCGTTTGGTTCAAACATGCCGACTGAATGTGTTTCACTCTCTTCTACCTGCCTTTTTAGTTTTGAGCGATTTAATCAGCGCTTTATCAGTTCAGGTAATCCCCGACGGGATATGTGCTGTAATCCCTGATGATTTTGACGGTCACGAAGTTATCCGACCCGGTCTGCTTGTCGACGATTTTGTATTTTACGCCTTTGCGGTTTAAGCGGTTGATGTAAGTTTGAGTCCCCCCTTCGGATTCAAATTTAAGCGTTTGTTCCAGGCACGCGCTCGTTATGCGTCTCAACCTTTTCGCCTCCTTCAAGCTGTTTAAGAATAAACTGGAGAACCTGTTCGCGTTTTATATTGAGCACGTGCGCAAACTCTCCGAACACTATTCGTTCGGCGTCATCCAAAAATTTTTCGTCTGTCGAGCGTAACTTTCCGGCCTTGCAACTTGGAGATTTTCGGTAGAGATACAGCGTCTTTATCAGCCTCATGAGCTCCAATCTGTCTCCGCAGGAGAGTATCTCGCGAAATCGAGTGTAACGCTCTTTTTCGTCCTCGATCCAGATCGAACTTTCGCCGGGCATCGTTTTAACGAGGCTGTATATTTCCTCGACGGAGAGAAGCCGCCACATTTTTGACGTCAAAGTTTCGCTGTTGACAGGGATGAATATTGTGGATTTACCGAGATAAATTGGTCTCAGGACGTAATACTCCAAGCTGTCCCCGGTGAAATCCCTCTCCGATATCTCCGCAATTCTGCATACTCCGTGTGTGCCATACAAAATGATATCATCTATATTATACAAATTCCCTCACTCCTCGCCTCCGTTTCAAGCCAAAGCAAACCCGCATTCTAGATTTTCGTTCAAATGAGACTCGTTCTGTTACGGGATGCGCTCCGGACGCTTAAATAAAATTGCTTACTATGTATATACTAACACCATTTGCCTCATATTTCCAGTAAACTATGCCCAAAAAAATCGAATTATTCGATTATTCGAGATTTTACGATGAAAATAATCCAATCTGTCTTTAAATATATGTGATTTTACCTCATACCTGTCGAGCGGCGATTTTAAAAATTCAAAGCGCCGATATTTATCGTCGGTGAAATACGGAGTACGAATAGATTACAAAGGAGAAATTCGCCTGAGCGATATAACCGGCGCTTCGTTAAATTTTTACGCGGCCGCCTATTTTGCCAGTACAGTAATTATTTCCGCGCATTTTTCCACGCCGATAAAGCTGCTGTCCAGCGACAGGTTGTAGTTCTGGGACATTCCCCACTCTTGGTTCGTGTAGTGCCTGTAATACAGCTTTCTTTTTTTGTCCTTTTCCTCTAAACGTTTCTCCGGGCGTTTATCCGTCTCCCCGTACAAATGGACGATGCGATCCGCTCGAGCGGCCATGCTCGCGTGAATAAACACGTTAAAGCAGTCGCCTCTCTCCTTCAGAATATAATCCGCACAGCGGCCGACGATGACGGCAGGCCCTTTTTCGGCCAACTGCAAAATTATCTTGCGCTGGATTACCCAGAGGAAATCATCGACAGACATCCCGTTAAGCGCGCCAAGCGTCGCGTTTGATGAAAAAGCGCAGGTAAAAGAGCTCTTTTCGGGCGCGTACTCGCCGGCCTGTTCGACGTACGCCTGGTCGAAGCCAGTCTCTGAGGCTACCTGTTTTACAAGCTCCTTGTCGTAATACCCAATCTCGAGTTTTTCGGCGACCATCTTCGCGACGCTCCGGCCGCCGCTACCAAATTCACGGCTTATAGTGATGATCCTGACGTTATTTCCCATAACTCGTTTTTTCGCCCTCGCTCTCTATAAATTTCATAAAACATTATAGAACAATTTCATCAGACATCCATCGCGCGGTCGAGCGGCGCCACTTTTTGAAAGTAAATGCGCTTCAGCAAAAACGCCCCGACGAGCGCTGAAAATCCCTCGGCCAGCACAAAAGCCCACCAAACGTGCTTCAGATCAAATATTCTAGCGAAGATATACAGCGCTGGCAGAAGTACGACGACGACGCGCATTAGCGTTATTATCAGGCTGTATACCCCGTTGGCCAGACCTTGATACGCGCTTTGCATAATCAAAGTGAGCGCCGCAAAAATAAAACTCGACGATATTATCCGCAAAGCCGGCACGCCAGCGGACATCAAATCAGCGGAGGCGTCAAACAGCGCAAGAATCTGATTTGCAAAGATCTGTATGAGTAACGTGCCCAACAGCATAATGCAGCAGGCGTAAATCGAGCCGAATTTGATAGCGGCGTCGATACGTTTTTTTTGTCTCGCGCCGTAGTTGAACGCGATTATTGCTATGGCGCCGTTGCCAACACCGAAGGTTGGCATGAATATAAAATTCTGCACCTTTATGTAGATGCCAAACGCCGCGACGGCCGTCGCGGAAATTTTGATCAAGATAAAGTTCACGCCGAACGCCATCAGAGAATTGAGCGACTGATTGACGATAGCCGGCACGCCGACCCTGTAGATCTCTCCTATCATTCGTAAGTCCGGCCGGTATCCCTTGACGCGGAAATTTACGTCTTTGTTTTTTGCAAAGTTAAAATATACGGCTATTACAAAAGCGACAATTTGACCGGATACAGTGGCAATCGCGGCGCCCCTCGTTCCCATAGCGGGGAATCCAAAATAGCCAAAAATCAGTATAGGGTCGAAAGCGATGTTGATAACCGCCCCAACAAGCTGCGAAACCATTGAAAGCACAGTTCTGCCGGTCGACTGCAAGATACGTTGGAAAGCGATCTGTCCCACCGCGCCAAAGGAATAAATCATGCACACAGAAAGATAATCTATGCCGTACTGACATATTTCCGCGTCCGAGGTCTGAGACGTAAAGTATACTTTACTGAAGAAAATGCCGAATATCAGGAAAACAACGTACGTCAGCAAAGCTAAAAAAACGCCATTCATGGCCGCGCTGTCGACGCCTTTTTGGTTATTTTCCCCAAGCATTCGAGATAAGCAGGCGTTAATGCCGACGCCGGTGCCTACAGTGACGGAGACGACCAATAATTGAATTGGGAAAGCGAGCGATACCGCGGTAAGCGCTTTCTCGCTGACGTACGCGACAAACAAACTGTCGACGACATTGTAGAACGCCTCAAAAAGCATGGAGAGCATGAGCGGCAGCGACATCGTAAGCAACATCCTGCCAACAGGCGCCGTCCCCATTTTGTTTTGCGTGTGAGTATTTTTACCTTCTTTAGCAGCTTCAATAGCTTTCATAAAGTTATTTCCGTCCCTTCGTTTTTTTGCACAGCAAAAACGAGCAGCCGCGATCAACTGGTCTTACGTGATCGTCACTGCTCGTTGAATGGACGAATCTTATCACAATTTTTTTGGCCGCGTAAGTTTTTCCCGCGAGAGAGGCTGTGGAGGGGGAGAAACATTTTCCTATTGGTTCATAATAAGACTTCCGCGATCCTGAGATTGTAATAAATCGTGGAAGTAGTTAGAATATTTGGAATACAATCTTGCGTGAAACTAGCGGCGACCAACAAGGAAAAACAAATCTCATACGGGATGTGATAAAAATGGGACAGACTTATATCAAAAACGCATATATAGCGACTATGAATGGGACGAACCAAGTCTTTAAAAATGGCGGAGTGCTCGTCGAGGACGACAGAATTCTGGCGGTAGGCCGCGTCGACGAGGCGCTGATCGAGCCGGACGCCGAAGTCATTCGCGCTTCGGGCAAGTATGTCCTGCCCGGGCTCGTCAACACGCACGTTCACACATCGCAGCAGCTCGGGCGAGGGCTCGGGGACGACGTCGGCCTTTTGACCTGGCTTCACGAACGCATCTGGCCTTACGAAAGCTCCATGACGGCCGAGGACTCCTACGTATCGACGCTGCTCTGCTGCCTCGAACAGATCAGAGCCGGCGTTACGAGCTTTGCGGAGCCTGGCGGACAGTTCGTCAGCGGCATGGCGAGAGCGGTGAAGGAAATCGGGCTGCGGGCGAAGCTCGCCAAGTCCGTCATGGACTGCGGCGACGGGTTGCCAAAAAAATGGCGCAAAACAACTAAAGAAGAGCTCGATAAACAAGAGAGCGACCTGAAAAAATACCACAACACGGCAAACGGCCGTATCCAGGTCTGGTTCGGCCTGCGGACTATTTTCAACAACTCGGACGAGCTCATCACCGCCTCAAAAGAGCTTGCGGACAAATACAAGACCGGCCTCCACATGCACGTCGCTGAGATTAAGGACGAGGTAGAGTACGCGAAAAAAACGCGCGGGGCGACGACCGTCGCCCACCTCGAGAAGCTCGGTGTGCTCGACAAAAATTTCCTCGCTGTTCACACCGTCTGGCTGACGGACAAGGAGGTCGCGATGTTCAAAAAACACGACGTCAAGGTCTCCCACAACCCCGCCGCCGCGATGCGCGTCCTCGGATTCGCTAAGATCCCGCTCATGTACAGGGAGGGAATATGCGTCAGCCTGGGCACGGACGGCGCGCCGTCGAGCAACCACATGGACATGGTCGACGAGATGTGGCTGACATCCCTGATCCACAAAGGGTGGAGGCTCGACCCGACCGTGATGAAGGCGCAGGAAATCCTCCAGATGGCGACTAAAAACGGCGCTCGCGCTCTGATGGACGAGGATCTTTATGGGAGCCTCGAACCGGGGAAAAAAGCCGACCTGATAATCATCGACCCGAACAGCGCCTCCATGCTGCCGCTGCACGACCCGATAGCCAACCTAGTGACGGCCATGCATTCGTCGAACGTCGACAGCACGATGTGCGACGGCAAATGGCTCATGCGCGGCCGCGTCATAAAAACGGCCGACGAAAAAGCGATCATGAAGGAGGCGAAGGAGCGGGCGGCGGCGATATGCAAAAAAGCCGGCATTCAACTGCCAGACAGGTTCCCGGTGACGGAGTTTTAAGACCCGTTACCGCTCCTCCCGGAAGTATGGCTTGCCGAGCGAGCGGGGGGGCTGGTTTTCGCGTTTTTTGCCGAGAGTGATGAGTATGAGCGCGACGACCGTCATGATGTATGGCAGGAGATCCAGAATCTGTGCCGGGACAGAAAGTGAGCGTCCTCCTATCGATATGGGCGCATTCTGTATTTTGAATGAGAGGCCACGAAGCGCGCCGAACAAATACGCGCCGAACACGGCCTTGAGCGGGCCCCACGCCGCGAATATGACGAGGGCTATGGCTATCCAACCCATGCCGGCCGTAGCTGACTCCTGCCATCGCTTCACTATGACGAGCGTAAGGCACGCGCCGCCCGCGCCGCAGAGAAAACCGCCGGCCAGGATGTGGGAATATTTATAAAACGTAACCGGTATGCCAGCGGCGTCAGCTGAGGACGGATTCTCCCCAACCATTCTAAGGGAGAGCCCCGGGCTCGTTTTGTTGAGATAAATCCAGACGGCCGCCGCCATTATGAGGCTGAAGTGCACGTAGCGGCTCTGCTCGAACAGAACTGGGCCGAAAAACGGTATAGAGGAAAAAAAACTGCCTCCATCCCCCACGCTCGTGAATCCGTCTCCGAGCGTGCTGTTGCCAAGATCGCTCCCGACAAAATTTGCGACGCCGCTCAGAAAAATAGTCAACACGAAACCGGTTACGATCTGATTTGCCCTCAGCGAGACGGTGAGGACGGCGTAGATGAGCGCGCCGGCCGCTCCGGCGGCGCCGGCGGCGGCGAACGCCAGCGCCGGGCTGTTTGTGTAGAACCCAGCGATGAATCCGGCGGCTGCCCCGGCGAGCATCATCCCCTCGACGCCGAGGTTCATGTGCCCGGCCTTCTCCGTCAATATCTCCCCCAGGGCGGCCAGAAGCAGCGGCGTTCCCATCAAAACGGCCGTCTGTCCGAAAAGCGCTATGTCCAGCAGAGTCATTTTCCGCCCCTTTCGCTCAGCGCGTTTTGCGTGTCCTTTGTGCGTCTGATCACAAGCCTGTAATTTGTAAAGACATCGCTGCCGAGGACAAAAAACAGAATTATCCCCTGTATGATGTTAGACATGAAAAAC
This sequence comes from Synergistaceae bacterium, assembly GCA_031289775.1. Lineage (GTDB taxonomy): Bacteria > Synergistota > Synergistia > Synergistales > Synergistaceae > JAITOY01. The sequence continues at coordinate 63,040 of JAITOY010000033.1, read as the reverse complement.
GGTATGCCGAGCGAAATCTGAATATAGGCGCAGCCCTGAAGCAAAATGGCGAAAAGGGCCGAGACGAGAAGCGCCTGCGCTGGCCTGAGCCCGGCAAGCCACGCGACGGCGATCGCTGTGAAGCCCCAGCCGTTCGACATCTGGTACGTGAGCGAATTTTCTATCGCCGAGGCCTGTATGAAACCTGCGACGCCGCAGAACCCGCCCCCAATGGCAGTCGCCGCCATCAAAAGGAGACCTGTTTTAAATCCGGCGTATCTGGCGGTCTGAGGGCTCGACCCCATAACGGCGAGCTGATACCCGAACCTCGTCCGTCCCAGAACGATAACCGCCGCCGCAAAGAGCGCGAGCGCTATGACCCACCCCGAGTGAATCCCGAGCACGGAGGGCAGAATGGCAGAGTCGGAGAACGCCGGCATGACCGGGTAGCCCTTGATCGTCGGGTCCTTCCACGGCCCGAACTGCAGCCACGCTATTATTTTGATGATTATATAATTCATCATGAGGGTTACGAGCGTCTCGTTGACGTCGAGCTTCAGCTTAAGCAGCGCTGGAATGGCGCACCAGAGCCCGCCCCCAGCGATGGACGCGGCGAACATGAGCGGAAGCAGGCCGGCCGCCGACATATCGGGGTGACGCAGTGCTAAATACGACGCGGCAAGAGCGCCGGCGTAGAACTGTCCCTCCGCGCCGATGTTTACGAACTGTATCCGAAGGCAAAATATCACGCCGAGCGACAGCAGGGAAAGCGGGATCATAGTGAGGATCATCTCTTTAAAGCTGTAGAGACTGCCGAGCGACCCGGCGAAAATTTGTCTGTAGACCTCTAGCGGGTTATACCCGAGCAGCGCTATCACGGCGGCGCATGTAAGCAGCGCGACTATAATCGATATAAATTGCCTCGTCCAGGCACGGCCCTTTGACGTCCCCGCTCTTTTCTGAAACGAGATCACAGCGCCGGCGCCCCGCTGTGCCCGGCCATAAGCGCCCCGATCTCAGTTTTTGCGGCCGTCCGGGCGTCCAGAGTTGCGACGAGCTTATGTGAGCGCATCACGGAAACTCGGTCGCATAACCCCAGCAGGATATCGAGATCCTCGCCGATAAATAATATCCCGACGCCGTTTTCCTTCTCTCGATTTAAAAGCTCGAAAATATACGTGGACGCGCCGATATCGAGGCCGCGCACCGGATACGCCGTGATCAGCAGATCGGGGCGCCGCTCTATCTCGCGCCCGAGCAGCACTTTCTGGATATTGCCGCCAGAGAGGTTTTTAACCGGTTCGGCCGGGCCTGGCGCGCTGATGTCGTATTTTTTGATTATCCTATCGGCCAGCGCGTCGGCCTCGTCCGCGTTGAAAAAAATTTTCCCAGGGCCGTTCGAGCCGGTTAAACCAGTTAAAAAGTCTCGGAGCATCACGTTTCCCGATATGCTCATGTCGCCCGCAAGCCCCATCTCCATCCGATCCTCGGGCACGTAGCCAATTTTCACCCCGTACGCCCGCTGACGGCCCGGGCCCATTCCGCGGATGTCGCGCCCGTTCAATCTGACGCTGCCAGACGTTACCAGCGTCAGGCCCGCTATCGCGTCGCACAGCTCCCTCTGCCCGCTGCCGGCGACACCCGCTATTCCGTGGATCTCGCCGGACTCCACCTGAAGCGAGACGCGATCAAGGAACCGGCCCCGCCCGTCGCCGGCCACTATTTCGCAAATGTCGAGCAGCGGCGGACGCGAGGTCTCTCTCGCTGGCGGAGCGGCCGTCCGGGGGATGTTGAGGGATATCGCCCGTCCGACCATCTTTTCTGTCAGCTCCGTCCGGTTTGTCGCCCCGATCGGCGATGTGAAGATGGAATTCCCTTTTCTGAGAACCGTGACGCGGTCGCTTATATCGAATACCTCGTTCAGTTTGTGGGTGATGAGGACGATGGCATGTCCGCACTCCCTCATCCTCCTCAGGTTCAAGAAAAGCGCGTCCGCCTCCGATGGGGTCAGCACAGACGTCGGTTCGTCGAGTACAAGCGTCGTAACGCCCCGATAAAATGCCTTCAGTATCTCGACGGCTTGCTTTTCGCCGACGGAGAGGCTGTATATCTTAGCGGCAGGACGCGCCAACATCCGGTATGACTCGGCTATCTCGCTGATCCTGACTCGCAGCTTTTTTTTGTCGATCCAGAACGTACGCTCCGTCCCTGCCGCGATGTTCTCCTCAACGCTGAGCGCGTCCACCAGGTTGGCGTGTTGATGTATCATGCCTATGCCGGAGTCGATGGCATCCTTCGGCGTACGAAAAAAAACCCTTCGCCCGTCGACAAAAACATCGCCTGCGTCCTGCCGATATAAACCAGTCAGGATGTTCATTAGCGTTGTTTTTCCGGAGCCGTTTTCGCCGAGCAGGGCGTGTATCTCGCCCCTGTTGACGCGAAAATCGACTCCGTCGTTCGCGCGAAGCGCGCCGAAAGTCTTGACGATGCCTTTTAATTCGACATAGGCGAGTTCATCCATGTTTTATTTGATAGAGCCGACAACTCCCTCGACGAACCAGTCCAGCGTCAAAATTTGCTCGTCCGTGAGCGAACGTCCGGCCTCGACGCGAACCTTGCCCGCGTTGTCCTTTATCTCGCCGGCGAAGACGTCGAGCAAGCCTGAGGCTATCGCGTCATGCGCTTTTTGGACGGCCTCGCGAGCGCTGTCGGCGTTGTTGTCGGTAAGCGCGTCGATCTCGACTACGCCGCTCTCTAAACCGAAGAACTGAAACTCGCCTTTCCACGTGCCTTTGACGACCCTCTCGATGTCGGCCGTGTAAAACTTCGCCCAGTCGAATATTGGGGCCGTGAGATATGCCTTGGGAAGCGCTTCGGCGCCGGACGAACTGCATCCTATGGCGAACGCGCCCTTCTCCGCCGCCGCGATCTGCGCGCTCATCGTGTCGAGATATGCCATTATGACGTCAGACCCGGTGTTGACGAGTTCGAGGCCCGCTCCGCTCTCCGCGACCGGGTCGTACCAGGAGTTCGTCCACTTCACCTCTACGACGGCCTTCGGATTGACGGAGCGCGCGCCGAGCGTGAAGGCGTTCACCTGGCTGACGACCTCGGGGATGGGGAACGAAACTACGTAGCCGATCTTGTCGCTTTTTGTCTTAAGCGCCGCCGCGATTCCCGCGAGGTACTGAGACTGGTACAGCCTGCCCATGTAGGTCGCGAGGTTGGTTTTCGTCACGTCTCCCGTGGCGTGGTTGAAATATACGTTCGGGTACTGATCCGCCAGCCTCTCGACGTAACGGCCGTAGCCGAAACTCGTCGCGTAGATGACGTTGTAGCCCTGCTCAATCAGGTCGCGCACGGATTTTTCAAACTGAGTCGTCTCCGGGATGCCCTCGAGAGCGGTCGCCTTGTAGCCCAACTGCTCGAGCGCGCGGCGGCCCTTGTCGTGTGCGAAGGCGTAACCCTCCTTGCCGACAGGGCTTCCGTAAATGAAAGCCGCTTTTATGTCCTCTTTCGCGATAGGTTTGAGCTCCGCGTTCGCCGCCTTCAACTCGCCCAGTGCGCCAAAAATAAGAACGGTCGAGATAATAACGCTCAGAAACGAAACAAAAATATCTTTCCTCATTTTAAATCTCAGTCCTCCAATATTTTTATTTTTTTCCAAAAATTGCCGTTACGATAGCGAGATAATGGGATCCACTATCTTGAACAACCTGACGTCAAAAAGCCCCTTATCCGTGATGGCGAGCTCCGGGATGAATATGAGCGTGATAAACGAAAGTGTGACGTTTGGGGATGGCAGCTCGCAACCGGCCTCCTCGAGCGCCAGAATCATACATCGCAGTTTCTCCGCCACTTCCTCGCCGTTTTCGTTCGAGAGCAGGCCGCAGACGGGAAGAGGTATCTCCGAGCGAACCTCCCCGCCCCTGACGAAAACGACGCCGCCGTCGAGCTCGGCCACGCGATTTACGGCTTTTGCCATGTCGTACGGCTCGCACCCGACGACAGTGACGTTGTGGTGATCATGCCCGACCGAGATGGCTATCGCGCCTTCCTTCAGCCCAACGCCGCTTATGAACGACCTGCCGATTCCGCCGTCCTTTCCATAGCGCTCGACGCAAGCTATATGGAGGACATCGTTTGACGCGTCGCTTGAAATAATTCCATTTTGAACTAAAACTTCCGCCTCCTCGGCGCCGGTCAAAAGGCTGTAACCGGACGCGGCGATAACTCTGACCCTCGCCTTTTTACTGCCATCGGGTCCTTTGATCGCCATGTCGTCGGCCGTCACGGGCTTTTTCAGGCGAACGGTGTGAAGCAGCTTGTCGCTGTACTTTGGTTTGTTGATAGCCCGGACTAGTTTCGAGTCCTCCACGACCGTCTCGCCCCTCGAAATGACTCGTTTCACAGTGCAGTCCTCCAGAGAGGACAGGAAAACTATGTCGGCGAATTTGCCAGGCGATATGCTGCCGCAGTCGCCGTCGATCTTCAGGCTCTCCGCGGGGTTTATCGTAGCCATTTGAATGGCCTCGACAGGCGGAACGCCGGCTTTTATCGCCATTCTCACCTTATGATCCATATGCCCGAAACGGGCGATGTGCAGCGCGTCGATGTCATCGCTGACGAGCGATATATTCCGCGTCGAGACTCCTTCGCACGTGACAATTTTTATTCCTTCCAGCAGATCCGCCGACGCGGAGCCCTCCCGCAGGAGCAGACGAAGTCCAACCCTCAGTTTCTCCAGCGCCTCCTCATGGCTCGTTGTCTCGTGATCCGAACGGATGCCGACGCCGGCGTACGCGTTGAGCGCCTCCCCACGCAGGGCGGGAGCGTGTCCTTCGAGAGTTTTGCCTCGACGCCTCGCGTACTCCAAAGTTTCAGCGAGCTTCGGGCTCTCGGCCAGAACAGGCGGAGCGAGCACTTCGGCGAGCCCTATCGCCTCCGGCAACTCCAGCAGTTCGCGCACAGCGTCGGGGCTCAGCTCGCTTCCGGTCGTCTGGATGTCCGGCGAGTCGTCCATAAACGACGGTATAGGGTAATAAAGGCGCACCGGCGTATGTCTCGCCTCCGCCAGCAGCTCCCTCATCCCGTCGAGCCCGGAGACGATAGTCACCTCCATCAGGTCGCTCGCGACGGCAGTAGTGCCGCGAGGCGCGACCATCTTCGCGAACTCAGTGTACGTGAGCATACTGCTCTCGATGTGGATATGGGCGTCGATAAAACCGGGCGCCAAGTAAAAACCCGTCGCGTCGATGACCTTTGTCTCCGCGCCGACCACGCCCTCCGGCAGAGGGCCGATGGAGGCGACGCGCGAACCCCTGATCGCGATGTCCGCCGCGTATATCTCCCCCGAGTTCACGTTCACGAGCTTCCCGTTTTTTATGACGACATCCGCCGGCTCGCGCCCAAGCGCCGTCCGAATAAGTCCCTCGTCAAATGGCATATCTTCGTCGCCTCCGCAGTTCAGGAAGGGCTGATGTATCGTCAGAGGCACAAATGGTAACGATTAAAAACCAGACAGCCCCCGCATTCCCAAACGGAAAATTTCGTTTGAGCGATTTAATCAGCGCTTCGTTTATTTACCCCCAGATCGACAAACGCCGCCCATGCGCGCGCTTCGTAAATTCAGGAGGATTTGCAACAATATTTTATATTGACAATGTATATTAATTATCTATAAAAACCTGCGTATTATGGGAAATCATACCCCATGAGGAAGTCAAATGTCAAGAAGCCCCCATCGAAACGCCGATTTTACTCGATACTGATGGACGCTCTCGACGAGACGGGCGACATGTACTGAATCAGGAAACTTCCAATACGGTAGTCCCGGCGACGACGTCGTGAAGCATCCTCCTGTCGTCGCGAAAAAACAGAAAACAGATGTCGGCCAAGCCCACGATAGCGTTCACCCCAGGAATCACCGATAAAACCCAAAACAGCGCCGAGCGCAGGAAAATTATCCGCCACAGCGGCGCTTTTTCCCCGTCTGGACCGGCTATCATGATCCCGATCACCTTCTTGCCAATCGACTGTCCGCTCTCGTAGAGGTAATAAACATTGATACATGTCAATAAAAGGAGGGAAAATACGCCCAGACCGGTAAACAATGTCGAAAAACCCGTGTACAAATACCTCAGGGCGATTATGCCGGAAGCTACGGTTTTTAGTAAACCGTCCAATAAATATGCCCAGAAACGGCTGGAGCGTTTGGCGAGGGCTGGTACGGGCGCCGGCTGCTGCGACGCAATGCTGGGCTGGGGCGCGTACGCCCGTTTTGGCCGCGAAAAATCATCGGTTTCGCCGAAAAGCGAGGCGCTCTCAGCCTCGGCGAAAAGCGCGGCGATTTCGGTTTCCGCCGCCGGCAGCCAACCACGTCCGTCTTTATCCGCCTCCGAACTCCAGACGAGTGCCTCGGGCGTCAATTCGCGATTCCTGACCATCTCCCTCAGTATATCTTCGGAGAATGGACCGACAGACTGGCCGTTCTGGACGCAGTACCAATCGTACATCATTATGAACCCTCCTAAACATGACGTTCTCCCCGACTATAGTCGCGCCGAGGAGAACGAATCTATTATGGCTTTCAAGTGGCGATTATACGCCACCCGCGTCGAGGTCGTCGTGAATGGTCCTTATAAGCTCGCCTAGCGATATCGCGCTCAGGACGTCGCCGTTTGGCATGTAGGGCATCATCCCATCGAAATATTCGGCCACGCCGCCGATGCATCCTCTGCGGAGGTGTGAGGTGAATGGACGGACAAACGACCAGCCGATCTCGAACGCTTCGGGGTTATACCTCATGTAGGCTGATATAAACTGGCCAAGCAGCCACGGCCAAGCCATTCCGCGAAGTTTCGCCTTTTTTTTCTGGTCGGGACGTCCCTCGGCCCTGCCTTTGAATTTCTCGTGGCGCGGGTCAAGCGTGCGAAGACCATACGTTGTATAAAGCTCGTTCCAGCTCGTCGCGAAGACCTGACGCCCTCTCTCGTCCGAAAGAACTGGGCGCGGAAGCGAGACGGCGAGTATGGCGTTCGGGCGTATGGCCTCGTCGCGTTCGCCGTTCGAGGGATCTACCCAGTCGAAGAGGTATTTTGCCGACTCGTTCCAGAAAACTTTCATGAACGACTCACGGCACTCAGAGGCTAACTGGTCGAATCTCCCGGATGATTCGGAGTCGCCGGCCTCGTCGGACACGTCCTTCAAAAAAAGGAGCGCGTTATGCCAGAGGGCGTTTATCTCCACGAGGTAGCCCCTGCGGTCGACAAGCGGCTCGCCGCCGGCGTCCCCTGACATCCAATGGCGAGTCTCCTTGCGGTTGAAGTGTTTCACGAGCTTCGTACCGGGGTCCATGACGGCGCCAAGAACATCGAGGTCTTTCGTGTATGCCTCCAGGACGGCCTTTATTGCGCCATAGTTTGACGAGGCGAAATCCCGTCCCTCCGGCGAAGACGTAAAAAATTTATCGGCAGCGTAGAGGAACCAGAGGCCGGCGTCAATATCGCCGAACCTCGGGCTGCCGTTGTGGTCTATAGACGATGGCATCAGGCCGCCGGCGCCCGCGAGTTTGAGCCAGTTGTCCAATATGCCAGCGGCAGTTTTTGTCCTGCCTGTTACAATTGTGAGGCCGGGCAAGGCTATAAATGTATCCCTCGCTCGCTGTTCGACTGAGGGGAAACCGGAGAATATTGTCGGCGACGCGCCTTTTGTCTCCGCGACGAGATGGCACGAGGACTGGATCATGTCGTGAACGGAGCTGTAGTGCGAGTCAATAGAGACCTGCCGCACAAATTCCCCTATACGCTCCACCGTTTCGCGCTCGAGCGCCTCTATCTCTTCTTTTGTATATGAGACTGGCTCCTCGGATAAAACGACGTAGACCGTGTCTCCCTTCTTCATGTTAATCGTGCCGAAACCGGGCGACCAGAGACAGTCGATGGACGGGCCATCCGGGCTTTCGTTTTTCTCGTAGATCACGTTCTCGAACCAGAGCGGTTTTCCAGACCACTTCGCAGGTTGGGAGTCGTCCGAGGTAGTAAACGAGACGTGGCTTATGAAACCGCGACCCCTGACGCCTATCGAGCCTGACGATGGCGACGACTCAAAGACTCCCCTGTCAGGCGCCTGAGGAACCTCGTTATTTGAGCGGTGCGCGAATAACGGCCGTATGTCCATGCGCACGGTCTCGGGAGACGCGATGAGCTCGTACTTGATTATCGCGCTCGACCCGCCCTGCGGCATGAATATTGATTTCTTGAGAAAAATACTGTGGATGACGAAAAGCATACTCGGAAATGGAGTTCCCTGATATTCCTGCAAATATCTGTATCCGTCCGGGTAGATGAGATCCTTGTATCTATTGGTGGAGAGTTGGTATTTCTTGTTGTGGGCGTAAAGAGTCTCCTCAAGTTTGCTCGCGAGGACAGTGTGCTGGGCCGAATCCTGCGAGCGGACGACAAGAAGCCCATGTTCGCTTCTCGTGTTTGCCCCTATGACGGTGGAGGACCCGTAGCTGCCTGTCCCGTTGGAGACCAGAAATTCTCGCTCCGCCCCTTTATCGTATGTGTTTACATCCGCTTTACCCAGGTACATTGGAACCATCCCCTTCCAGTTTAAATTTTTGAATTATCCGACCGTAGCGCGACTATCCGCGAAACATATTGAGCCAATGCCTAATGAGTCGAGCACAGAACGGTTATTCGTCTATGATCATAGCCAGCTTTCTCCACCTGTACTCGACAGTGCTCTTGCTCACCGGCTTGGCGAGCATCTGACCGAGTTCGCCGAGCGAGGCGCTGGGGTTTGCCCTCCGAGCGGCGGCAAGTTCGATCTGAAGCGGCGTGAGCCGATGCCAAAGGCCACCGGAATCTATCCTGTCGACCAGGGCAAGCTGAAAGACGGCCGCGTCGACGCTTTTGCTTATGTTGGCGGAATCGCAGTTCATCAGCTTGTTCACCCTATTTTTTATCGAGCGGACTATCGCCGTCTCTTCCAGCGCCAGAGAGCTCCTCACGAGCCCCATCGCCGAGAGACACGTGACTATTCCTTCCTGGTCGCGGATCGTATACTCGACGTTTACGCGGCTTTTCCTGCTTCCGAAGGCCACTCCGGCTGAGTTTAAAACCCCTGCCGCGAGACGGCAGGTTTCACTGCCATCCTTCAGCCGCAGGGACATGTAATACCCGCTCTGCGGAAGGTAAAAAGCGCCGCACCCGCCCCAAAGTCCGCGAAACCACGCCCACTTTTCGCCCCAGCGCCGCCTCCTCCCGGATATCGCGGCGAAAAGCTCGCGAGAAAGCTTGAAGGCGGCCCGACCGAGTTTTTTATCCAGTTCAAGCGCACCGTCTCCCTCTCTAATTTTCGCATCAAAAAGGTTTTCATTCAAGCCCTTCCTGAGTTTCAACAACCTCCTGCCGACGATGAGCCTGGGACATGAGACGAGGACGCTCTCGTCCGAACATACGCGTGGAAGCGCGTCGAAGAAACCACTCAACTCCGCGGCGGGGTTCGCAACCGGCAGATTTATCAATTCATCCCATATTATTGTGCTTATTTTTTCCATTGTCCGCTGATAATTTTCAATATTTCAATCTCAGTCTCGCGAGTCTCTGGCTATACGCATCAGTATCTCGGCCAGGTTCTGGGAGTGGTGTCTCAGGTATTTCCCGTCTTTTATGTTGACCAAGTCCGCATAGACTATCGCGCAGCCCTTGCCCTCGAGATAGCGCTCTTCATCCCTCGAAAGATAAAGGGGCTCGGCGCCCTTTTCGCGATAACGCTCCAAGTAATCCGCAGGTATCGGCGTCTGGTTCGCGACTACGTAGTCCGGCATGGCCCCAAGGACGCTCGCGATCCAGTCCAGGTGGGACGTTATGTTCATTCCCTCCGTCTCCCTCGTCTGCGTCATGAGGTTGGCGACGTAGACCTTTGGAGCTGGCGATTTCCTGATGGCGCTCGCCGCCTCCTCGAGGAGCAGGTTTGGAAGTATGCTTGTGAACAGGCTGCCGGGACCGAGGACTATAATATCGGCGTCCGGGATGGCGTCGATTACGTCAGCCAGCGGCTTAGCGGATGAGGGCTCGAGCCACATTCTCTTCATCTCGCTTCCGTTGTCGGACACGTCGAGCTCCCCGTGCACGAGCTTCCCGTCGAGGGTCTCGCCGTGAAGGACGACTGTCTCGGTCGTCACAGGCAGCACCCTTCCCCTTATGGCGAGCAGCCTGTTCATCTCCTCGACCGCTTTACTGAAGTCGCCGACAAGCTCGCAGGCCGCGAGCAGAATGAGGTTGCCGAGGCTGTGCCCGTTAAGTTCTCCCCTGTCGAACCTGAAGTTCAATAGCCTGTTAAGAGAGTTATCGTTCTCGGCAAGCGCGACAAGGCAGTTTCTTACATCGCCAGGGGGCAGCACGCCCCACTCCTGACGAAGTCGCCCCGAGCTTCCTCCCTCGTCCGTCACTGCCACGACGGCCGTTATGTTTCGGGTAAAACTTTTAAGTCCGGCGAGGAGCGTCGAGAGGCCGGTTCCGCCTCCAACGCACACGAAACGAGGCCCTTGAAGGAGGCGATGCTCTATCGCGTTTCCCATCACGTCGCGGCGCTTGTAGCCGCCGCCAGGCGGTTTCATCTTCCTGAGGTTCCTGTCGGGCAGAAGCGCCGTCAGCGCGCATCCGACGAGAAAACCCGCGGCCGTCGCTATCCAGACGGTGTGATCGGGCATCATCCTGCCTCCAGGTCGATGTCCCTGTGCGATACTGTCACGAGACGGCCCGAGGCTGAAAGAAGCGAGGCAAGTTCCTCGGCTATGGCGACGGATCTGTGTCTGCCGCCAGTACACCCTACAGCGATGTGCACGTGTTTTTTAGACGTGTTTTCGTAGCCGCTTAACACAAACTCAACCAGAGACTCAAGCCTGCCGACGAATGTTTTTTTGCGATCATCCCTGTCCAGGTAATCTCGTATCGCCTGGTCTTTGCCGGAGAGCATTTGCAGCTCAGGGACATAGTTCGGGTTTGGAAGGAAACGAACGTCAAACAGGTAATCGCAGTCGATCGGGATGCCATTTTTAAACCCGAAAGAGCTCACCACAACCGAGATTGGAGACTCGGCCTCGCCAAGCTCCGAGAGAATCATCGCCCTGAGTTCGCTTGGCAGGAGAAACGACGTGTCTATCAATATATCGGCTCGGGATATCACGCTGGCGAGCAGACGACGCTCCTTCGTTATGCCGTCGATTATAGTGACGCCGTCGCCCAGCGGATGTCTGCGCCGGGTCGTCTCAAATCTCATGACGAGCGACTCGTCAGACGCGTCGAGGAACAGAAGGGTTACACTCGGCAGCACGCTCTCGAGCTCGTCGAGGGTACTCAGGAGATCGTCGAGGAGCGCATCGCCCCTGGCATCCGCCACTATCGCAACGCCGACGTCTACGGCTGACCCGCTGCGGGAGAGCACCGTCATAAGCTCGGACATCATAGTTGGAGGAACGTTGTCGACGGCGAAGAACCCCTGATCCTCAAGGGTTTTGAGGGCCGTTGTTTTGCCGGCGCCGGAGAGGCCGCTGATTAAAACGCACCTTTCCACGCGTCTGTCCGCCATCGTCACTTCTCCCCCCTGTAATGACCGCCGCACTCGACATCCCAGCCGACGAGTATTTCTACCGCGTGCCTTATGGAAGGGGCAATCGCCTCGAAGCACTGGCGTACGGCTCTCTCGCTGCCGGGGAAGGCTATTATGAGAGCGCCGCCTCTCGTGACCGCGAGGCTCCTCGTGAGAAAACCCCTCGTCGTGTAGGCCATCGACCTGTTTCTCATGATCTCGCCGAACCCCGGAACGATTTTATCGTGAACGTCCATAAGCGCCTCAGGTGTCACGTCTCTGCGTGAGATTCCAGTGCCGCCGGTTGTGAGTACTAGCTGAAAACCTTTATCCGCCCACTCCGTTAGTTTTTGCGCTATGAGGTCTCTCTTGTCCGGAACCGTGGCTCGTTCCTCCACTTTCGCGCCGATAGCTTCGGCCATATCGGCAAGCATGGGGCCCGCCGTATCCACGCGCTCTCCCCGGGAGGCCTTATCGCTGACGGTGAGCACACAGGCGCTTATGCGGCGCGAAATCGTCAATCTCGAGGAGACGCCGGCAAAACCGGAGTTACAGACGCCGAGAACGCCATCCGAATCCAGCCAAAGCATACAGTCGCCGTCCCCTATCGTTATATATCGCTCATTGGGCGCCTCAAAATCCTGCGGAACGACAATCACATAACCCGCGTCACTCGCGACGGCGTCGCCAGGCCTGTTTAAAACGAGAACCGCAGGGGCGCCGTTTACGCAGACGCTTCCCTTTGAGTTGTTGTGAAGGTAAACCAACTTATCCCATTCTTTTGAATCCGCGTTATAAAGCCCTAAAATCCTGTCGCTCATCCATTCTTCTCCTCCCACGCCCACTCGCCGCTTTTCCCGCCGGATTTTTCGAGGAGCCTGACGCTCCTTATTATCATACCTTTATCGACGCCCTTGCACATATCGTAAAATACAAGAGCCGCGACGGAGACGCCTGTCAGCGCCTCCATTTCGACTCCTGTGACGTCGCGGGCAGAGGCCTCGCACAATATTCTGAGGGATTTTTTTTCGTCGTGCAGCTCGCAGCTCACCTTCAGACTATCCAGCCTTATGCCGTGACAGAGCGGTATGAGATCCGGCGTTTTTTTCGCTCCCATTATTCCGCCCAGCTCCGCTATCGAGATAGGGTTTCCTTTTGTCATATCGCCGTCCCTCACAGCCACGAACACAGATTCCGGCAGCTCCACCCACGCCTCGGCGAGGGCTTTCCTCACGGTATCGTTTTTTGCGCCAACGTCGACCATCATCGGCCGGCCGGACTCGTCAAAGTGCGTCCACTCCGTCACGCGATATCAGCCTCCAATGCCCGACATATTACCGGCGCCAAAAGACGAGACGTCCCAATGCTCCGGTTTCGTCATCATTCCAGTGAGTACCGCCTCCCTCAGGAGAACCTCGTCCCTCTCCCTGAGCATATCCAGAAGACGAACATCCGCGGCGCCAAAGAGACACGCCCTGAGGCATCCGGACGCGCTTACCCTCAGTCTGTTGCAAGAGGCGCAAAAATGCTTCGACACAGCGTCGATAATCCCTACTACCCTGTTTCGATTGTCGATATAGTAAGCGGCCGGGCCGGATGGCACTTCTCCAGTTCCTTCAGGCGCCGTCGGGCGCCAGGGCTCATAGAACGGGGACGCGCCGAGAACCTCCCTGGCGGAGATAAATTTGTCCTCGCGCCAAAGCGCGCCATCGAGAGGCATAAATTCTATTATTCTTGGCATAAACCCATTATCCCAGGCAAAAGACAATATCGCCGGCAGCTCATCGTCGTTGAACCCCCTGATCAGGACTGTGTTCGTCTTGATGGTTGGAACTCCGGCCGCGCGCGCGGCGCCGACGCCAGCTACGACGTCACGAAGGTCGCCAACCCTCGTTATCCGCCTGAATTTTTCCGGGTTCAAGGTGTCGAGGCTGATGTTCAAGCTCGCAAGACCTATGCCTGCGAGATCGGCGGAATATTTTCCCAGAAGCGAGGCATTAGTGGTGAGCGCTAGCGCGGCGTTTGGGAAATCTCTCCTGAAACCCCTCAGGAAGGTTATCATGCCCTTCCTGACGAGCGGTTCTCCGCCTGTAAACCTGAACTTGCGTACGCCGAGGCCTTCGAGGACTCGACAGAGAAAAGTTATGTCCTCGTATCTCATTATCTCGTCATGACGCAGACCCGACACGCCGTCCTCCGGCATACAGTATGAACAGCGATAGTTGCACCTGTCCGTAACAGATATTCGGGCGTAGTTTATCCTGCGCCCGATATCGTCGATTATTTCGCCCCGGTTGGCCCGAGCCGGGTCTCTCTCTATCGGGCGCTGCATGAACGAGCGGCCCGGGCGTCCCTCAGTTAGTCGGGACTACGAGGACTGGATAACCCTTTTTCTCCAGCTCCGCAGCCAGTCTGCCAGCTTCTTCCTTCGAGTTTCCAGCGGCAACCCGGACTCTGTGAAACGTCGATCCGGACGCGGCGCTGCTTTGCGATATACTTGCGGTATAACCCTGCTTTTTCATCTCGCTTACCACGGTGCTCGCTCCGGCGGCGTTTGAAAACGCGCCGATTTGGACGGACCATTTTCCGTTTGTCGGGGTATTCTGGACTTTTTTCGTCGTGGCGCTCGGTTTTGTGCTCGGCTTTGCGCTCGCCTGCGGCTTTGATGCCTGAGCCGGTTTCGGCGCCTGCACCCTCCCGCCGGAGTCATTTGTCGTCATGGGCCCGGCGAGCCGCGTTCCAGCCTCGAACCTCGCCGCGTCAGACTCCTGGACATTCATTACGGCGAACTGTCCCTGCGCTGGTTCGATAGGTATTTCATCCGCGAATTTGTACTCGCTTTCCTGCTGTCCCTGGGCTATTGGACCTCCCAGCTCGACTCCGCCGTGGCGGGTCACGGGCGTCAGAAAAAAGAGCTTTATGCCCACGAACAACAGTCCAAGGGCGACCATAGCCGCCACCGGCAACGCAAAGTGCCCAAACGCAAGCATTGAATTCCTCTCTTTGTAGTTCCTTGATCTCCTGCTCGTAGCCGTCATAACGTTACCCCCTTTATGAAAGTATTCATTTTGTAAAAAGCCCGAGACTCGAAAGCTCACGGGTCGCTGCGTCCCTGTCAACAAAAGCGGACTTTATTTTTATGGAAACCGAATATTCCGCGGCTTCCGCTATTTTTTTTGACGTATCCAATGACGCCCACGACAAGGCGTATTCCAGCGACGCTTCCTTGACACTCGCGTTTTGTATCGAGACTCCCGGGATTCCTCCGGCGGAGCTTCTCAGAAGCGCGAGTTTTGCCTTCAACTCTCTCTCTCCGGTGAAGCTTTCGCACTGCCAGGCGGCGCCCGGCTTCGGAATGAACGGCGATACAGTCGCAGTAAGTCTGAGCCCCGTCTCCCTGCGTATTCTGCCGCACAGTGCCGCTATGGAGAGAATCTCCCCATCGCTCTCGCCCGGAAGGCCTATCATAAAATAAAGCTTAACCTTTGCAATACCCTCCTCTTTCGCCATAGCCAGCGCGTCAATTATGCGGTCGTTCGTGAAACGTTTGCCGCATGAAGCCCTGAACTCGTCGTCTCCGGTTTCAGGGGCTATTGTGAGACTGTGCCTTCCTCCCCTTGCAAGGGCCTTTACAACGTTCCGTGTCAATCCATCCACCCTGAGCGAGGCGAACGAGACTCCTTTTCCCAGGAACTCCACGTCCTCCAGCAACCGATCGAGCCTCGGATAGTCGCCAGCCTCGGGAGTCACGAGGCCCACCTGAGCGAATTCCACCCTCTCTGAGACGTTTTTCACGTCCCCACTCACAACATCAGAACGTCTCCGCCTCAGAGGAGCGAAGCAGGATGGAAGCACGCAAAACCCACATCCCCTCTCGCATCCGCGCTGAAGCTCTACCAAAAGTGTGTCTCCGAACGCCGACATCGGGGCTATCCAGTTGCCATGCCCAAAATCGTCGGACAAATCCGCCCGCTTCGATACTTCAAGTCGCGCATGTCCGTCGAGGTGCAGCGCTGGAATCAGTATCGACGGATGCTCGGCGAGCTTTTTTAGGGTTTCCGAACGTCCTCCCGCGCTCCGAAGCGTATCCACTATATGCGGAAGAACAGGAAGTCCGTCCCCAAGGACTATGAAGTCACATACGCCCGCGAGGGAGAGAGGGTTGATATATGTTATCGCCCCTCCCGCGCCGACAAGAGGGAAACCGTCCCTGTCCCGCCGTTCCCGCGACGGCGAAATGCCGCCTCTCGCCAGCCACTTCGCTAAAACCGGAACATCTCCCTCGTACGCCACCGCAGCCATAACGATTGGAAATCTCTCGAGCATAACGTCCCCCTCGACGGATCTGTATGGAACAGGGGACGCGAAAAACCTCTCTACTGACGCTCCTAATTCTCGAAGTCTTCTATATATATAATGATAGCCAAGGTTCGCCATCCCTACAGAGTAGTCGGCCGGGAAAAATAACGCTGCCGGTATGTCCCCGCCTGAAACCAGATCCGCCGCGGCGCGCTCGCTTTTCCTGTAATCGGCCCAGCTTGCCCACTCTGTTACGGTTCTTATTTTTTCTTCCTCAGGTACGCCGGTATGTCCAACTGGTTCGTCGGCGCCCCGCTCGCGCGGAAAAGATCCTCCGATTCAAGCCCGGCGAGACGTACGTCTGTTTCGCCGAGTTCCGCTCTTGCCCTCGTCTGGGCTGGCGCCGCGGGGGCGGACTGCGTAGGCGCCTGCGGAGTTGTCGCGGCCCCTGATACAATCACTTTAGACGGGGCCGAAAAGCTTTTCGAGACCGCCGGCGTTGCCGGTTTCGCCGGAGCGACCTCGTCGAAACCAGTAGCTATTACCGTGATTTTTACAGCGTCGTCCATCTCAGGGTCATAGACATGCCCCCATATTATGAACGCGTCCTCGTCGCTCGCGTTGTTTATTATCTCGGCGGCGTCCTCAACCTCGTGGATGCCGATATTGGCCCCGCCCGAGACGTTGAAGAGCACCCCTTTCGCGCCAATCATCGGCGTCTCCATCAGTGGGCTGTTTATCGCGTTGTGAGCCGCGGTCGTGACCCTGTTTTCGCCGTAACCCTCGCCAATGCCCATTATCGCGGAGCCGGCGTTGCTCATTATTGTGCGGACGTCCGCAAAGTCGACGTTCACGAGCCCAGGCCTCAGAATGAGATCCGTCACGCCTTGAACCGCCTGATGCAATACGTTATCGGCTAGTTTGAACGCGTCGCTCAACGGCGTCCTGCGGTCGGAGATCGTAAGTAGCCTGTCGTTCGGTATCACGATCAGGGCGTCGACCTCTTCTCTGAGGCGGTTTATTCCGTCTGCGGCGTGACCGAGACGTCTGCGGCCCTCGAACTGGAACGGTCGCGTCACGACCGCCACGACAAGCGCGCCCGTCTCCTTTGCGATGTTCGCTATCACAGGCGACGCGCCAGTCCCGGTGCCGCCGCCCATACCGGCGGCTAAAAACACCATGTCCGCACCGTCGAGGGCCGCGCGCAGCTCCTCGCGCGACTCGACGGCCGCTTTCTGGCCGACTGACGGTTCCGAACCGGCCCCGAGGCCGCGAGTCAGTTCACGCCCCAGCGTTATCTTGATCTGGGCCTCCGAGAGCTCCAGATGGGCCTGATCTGTGTTGGCGGCTATGAAATCCACTCCGCCGACTCCCCCCCGAATAATGTGGTTTAGCGCGTTGTTCCCGCCTCCGCCAACTCCAACCACCTTTATTACTTCGCGGCTTGCTCGGTAAGGTCTGTCAAGTTGAAAAATATCCGGCATGTTTATCTCTCCTTAAAAAAGCTCCTTTAAAACATCCTTTATTGACTGTATGATCGACCCTCCGCTTACCCTTGGTTCGCCTCCGCCATCGGCGTCCGACCTTCGCCCGGGCTTAATCCCGCCGCTGATTCCAGGAGTCCTCACTATCTTCAGTTGGTCGAGCGGCTGTTCTATGTACCTGAACGGATCTCTCTCCTGCTCGAGAGCGTATCGTATGATACCTGAAGCGCATGTGTACTCCGGGCCATTCCTGCCAGGCGGCATTCGGTTCGAATCGATAGGAGGCGCCACCCGCACCGGCATGTCCATGGTTCGCGACAGATACTGATCTATGCCGGCGCTTCGCGAAACGCCGCCGGTCAGGACAATTCCAGCTGGAAGCATGGCGACGCCCGCGTTCCCCATCTCTCCCCTCACAAGGGAGGCGAATAGCTCGTCCACTCTGCACTGGACAATCTCAGTCAGTTCAATAAGCGAGTAGGAATAGTTCCTGCCGTTGTGGTCGAATTCCAGTCTCTCCGACAGGTTCTGCGAATCGTCAGCGAAGAGGTCGACCTCTCTTTTCAGCTCCTCGGCCTTGCCTATCGGAATTTTAAGGACTGACGCGACGTCGTTTGTTATATGGTCACCGCCCACCGAGAGGACAGCCAGATGTTTCGGCCTGCTCTCCGCGAACACGGCAACTCCGCAAGTGCCGCCGCCAATATCGACTATGGCGACGCCAGCCATTCCCTCCTCTGGCGTTATGGCTCCGAGAGCGGACGCGAGCGGTTTTATGACAAAACCGGTGACGTTCAGTCCCGCCCTGTCCACACAATTGTAGACGTTCTGCACAGTGGCTAGAGGGACTATCACCGACTCGAGATCTATGTCGAGTCGCATCCCCGTCATGCCGAGAGGGTCATCTATGCCGCTGTTGCCGTCGAGCGAATACTCGACCGGGATAGTATGTAATATCATTTGGTTGGCCGGAACCGCGACGTTCGCCTGCGCGGACTCTATTACGCGCCCTACGTCGAGCTGCATCACGGTTCGCGGCGATCTCCCTAGCGTTATAAGTCCCTTCGACCTGACGCTTTGCACATCTCCGCCGCTGAAGGAGACCGTCGCGTCGGTAAGCTCGAGACCTACCATGTTTTCCGCGTCGCTTACCGCCTGCCGAACGGAACGCACCGCCTGATCGAGATGTACTATGAGCCCTTTCCTGATGCCATGCGATGGCGACTGGCCAATGCCGATTATCTGCGCCTCTCCGCTTGGCCCGTCGCGCTCGGCAACGACCACAGTGACCTTGCTTGTACCCAAATCTAACCCCACCAGAACTTCCGGATCCCTGTAGCCGGATGAAGTTGAAGTTTTTTTGAACAATGCGGGGTCCCCCCATCAATAATAATCTTTTAAAGATATCTCACCGATTATCCTTGCTTGTAACGGTAAATTTATCCGTGAAAGTGGCGTTCACAACCAACCCGCCAGGAATCCTGTTTCCGGCCCCTGGAAAAACTTCCGCGAGAGCCGCGGCGAGCGAGGCCCAGTCGGCCGTGTCATCTTTTACTACTATCTCGCTCGATATTTTTTCGCCCGACCCCAGCAAAAGCTGCACAACCGGCCTGCCGTCCAGCTTCTTGGCCAAGACGCAGTATATATCTTCCTCCCAGCCTATCCTTTCGATCTCATCGTACCACTTTTTTATCTTTGCCATCGGGAGGCTGGACGGGAAAATATCGCCCTTCCGACTCTCTGGGTCAATCGGAAGCGCCAGCCCAGAATCCCACGCCAGGATCGGTTTTTTCGGAAAGACCATCCCTTTGACAGCGAGGTTCGAAGGATGACTTGCCAGCCACATGCGTCCGTTTTTTGACAAAAGCCACATATTCGATCTCCATGACACGTACAGTATAGGCTCGAGCGGCTTAATATGAACCCTGTACCTGCCCCACCCGGAAATTTTTACGCTTAACTCAACCGGGTAAAAATTCTCTATATTTCCAGCAAATTCACGTCCCCCTAGGAAAAGAGAGAGCCAAAAATGCTCACACGATACCGGGATCGCTCCCCACACTATCGAGTCCGGCAGAATGCCAACCGGGACTACGTCTATCTCACGAAGCCGGAAAAAATCATATCTCTGTTCGACGAAGTACAAAACCCCGCACAGGATACTAAATAGAATGAATTTTGCCTTCCACCTCATGCCGCGCATTTCAGCCCTGCATAAACCCATCGGGAAAACCGAAGGATTTTATCTCGAAATCAAGCAGAAGGCCGAATTTGTCGCGCACCCTCCGCCTACATTCTCTTGCGAGGCAGGCTATATCCATGGCGGACGCGTCCGCGTGGTTCTCAATAAAGTTGGCGTGAAGCGGCGACACCCTTGCCCCACCTATGGATAGCTCCTTGCAGCCCGACATCTCAAGCAGTCTGCCAGCTTTGTCGCCGCTCGGGTTCTTGAAGACGCATCCGGCGGTTCTTGCGCCCAATGGCTGGGAATTTCTCGTCTCCGCAGCCTTTTTCGCGCCCTCGGCCACAGCCTCCTTTGTCGATGGGCGAAACCTCAGAACGACTGACGAAATAAAAAGCGCACTGACAGAGAGGCTGCTTTTTCTGTAGCCCCACTTTATATCGTCTTTCTCGAGTTCCACGGCGACGCCGCGCGAGTCCAGCACTCTGACGCTTTTCACTGCCGAGGCGATATCTCCGCCCGACGTCCCTGCATTGCCCATCAAAGCGCCCCCGATTGTGCCAGGGATCCCAGCCGCGAACTCCATACCGCTCCAACCGCCGCAAACACAATATGAGAAAATTTTCCCAAGCCCGACTCCGGCGCCGCAGGTCATGAAGATGTCCCCGCCTCGACGCGAAACGTCGATGCCGTCCATCCCCTTCGTCAAAATCACAGGGACGTCAATAATTCCATCCGCCGCCAAGGTGTTTGATCCGCCGCCAATGACGTACGAAACAAGCCCTTCAGAATAAAGCCGCTTCAGTATAAGCGCAAGCTCATCCTCGCTCTTCGGGGTAAAAAGCGTCTCCGCTGTGCCGCCTACGCCCCACGTAGTGAGGGCCGAGATCGGCGCGCCGCGCCTTATCAATCGCTCGATTCCCTCAAACGCCGACAGCCGCCGCATTGGTGACGGTAGCCCTTCTCCCGAGGCAGTCAAGTATCTGCCTTCCAATCTCATCGACGTTGCCCGCGCCGATAGTGAGGACTATATCGCCAGGGCGCGCACGGGCGCACACAAGGTCTGAAGCTTCCTGGAAATCGCCGCAGACTGTGGCGTCCGTCCTGCCGGACAAAACAAGCTCGTCAGCTATCATGAACGACGAGACTCCGGCTATCGTGGGCTCGTCGGCCGAATAAATCGGAAGCAGGTATATTCTGTCCGCCACTCGGAGGACTTTCGCGAATTCGCGGTAAAGCGCCTGCGTCCTCGTGTACCTGTGGGGCTGAAATACGACGTGGATCCTGCGATTACCGAACGCGCCCGAGAGGGCCGCCATCGTGACCGCTATTTCGCGCGGATGGTGCCCATAGTCGTCGTACACTATGACCCCGCCGGCCTCGCCAGTATACTGGAGTCGCCTCTTGGCGCCCTTGAATATGCCAAGCGCTTTTACAGCGATCTCAAAAGATATCCCCATAGCATCCGCTGCCGCGATCGAGGCGAGCGAGTTCAGCACGTTGTGCTCTCCCGACAACCTGAGTCTGACGTCGCCGAGGGGTTCGCCGCGTCTGTTGGCCCTGTAGGCGATGCCTCCTCCGTCTATGAAGCGCACATCTGTAGCGCCCCAGTCCCAGCCAACGCCCCATCCATATGTGACCATATCGGGCGAGATGAGCCGCTGCGTCCCTGCATCCTCGCCGCAGATCACGACCAACGCTCCGCTCTTGCGGCCGTCGATAAAGCGCCCAAAAGCCTTCACGACGCCGTCGAAAGCCGGGTAATAGTCGACATGATCCCAGTCCACGTTTGTAATGACCTCAACTTCGGGCGAAAAAAGTTCAAATGAGCCGTCGCTTTCGTCGAGCTCCGCCACCATGTACTCGCCGAGGCCAAGCTTGGCGTTGCAGCCGATGTCGGAGGATTCGCCTCCAACGGCGACAGTTGGATAAAGGCCGGCATGTTCCGCGATGAGCGAGATCATCGAAGACGTAGTGGTCTTGCCATGAGTGCCGGCTATTCCTATGCCCCTTCTGTCGTTGAAAATGAGGCTGAGTATCTCGGCCCTTCGAGCGACCGGGATGCCACGTTTCCTCGCTTCTATGAGTTCGGGATGATCCTGCGCTATCGCGCTTGTATGTATGATGAGATCCGGCGAAAAAACGTCCAGATGCTCCTTGTTGTGCTTCATCTCGACCTTGACGCCGACCTGGCGTAGCCTGCGCAAATAGGACGTGTCATCGACATCGCAGCCGCTCACATTATGGCCCATCGCGTCAAGCAGAAGCGCCAGTCCGCTCATGCCGGCGCCGCCTATCCCCATCAAGTGTATGTTTATTCTTTTTTTTATGTCCATAAAGGCCTCGGTTGGCGCCAACTCAATCTCTCCCTTTCTGGAGACCGCAGCAAAAATTCCATAGTCTACCGCTTATATTTCCAGAGGCATTATACATCTTTTTGCCAATATCTCTCCTCGCAGTGGGAGAAGATCCGCATAGATTCCGCAATTTAAGGGCGAGATCGCTTTCGTCTTTTCCCTCGTCCCATATCTCAATTTTTCCGCTTTTTTCGACAGCCATAGCGTTTTTCATCTGATGGTCGGAAGCAGCTTTGCGCCAGGGGACGACGACAGCTTCAATGCCGCTCGCCTCCACCTCGGAGAGCGTAGACGCGCCGCCCCTCGTCACCAGAATGTCCGACGCGTTAAAAAGCGGGGCGATGTCCCACATCTTCGGCAGGTGGAACAGGTTCCTCGAAATATCTCGCGGAGAGTCGACGCTCCCGCTTATTGCCAGGAAGTTCCACGAGGCAAATTCTTCGAGGCCGGAAATCCGGCCGATTACCTCCAGGAGCCTGTCGCTTCCAAGCGAGCCGGTCATTACGCCGACGGTTACGTCGCCCTCCGATAGATGGGGTAAACCCAACCTGTCAAGCGCCGTTTTTTTGTCCATCCCCTCGAGCGGGCGCACTGGAACTCCTACTCTCCTGAAGCTCCCCTCAGGAAGAGGGGCGCATATCTCCCACCCGGACGCAACCGAGACTCCAACGCGCCTCGCGAGCTTCGTTGTCCTTCCTGCGCTCGCGTTCTGCTCGTGTGCGACCATCGGTATTCTTTTTATAAGCGATATAAAAAGCGCGACCGCCGAGACGTACCCGCCGAAAAGAACGCAAAGCTCCGGTCGTTCGCGCTTAAAAATAACCGAGGCCTCGAGACAGGCGCTGAACAGACTGAACCATCGCGAGAGCTTTTTCCCCGCGGGAGCGCCAATGGGCGACCCGTCGAGCGGCACGAGACGCGGTTCAATTTTCAGGGATCGATATATCTCGAGCTCTATCGGTCTTCTGCCAGACATGTAATACACCTCGACGCCGGGATGGTTGCGTATGATCCAGTCGCCAAAAGCGGCGGCAGGCAGTATATGTCCGCCTGTCCCCCCCGCAACTAGTAAAATCCTCCTCGGCGCGCTCATGACGACTCGGCGAACTCCTTGTGCATCCGCAGGAGCAGGCCAACCCTCATCCACATCATGACGAGCGCGCTGCCTCCGTAGCTTATAAAAGGAAGCGGCATCCCGGTAAGCGGCATCAGTTTCGTCACCCCGGCGACGTTGATAAAAAACGGGACAGCTATTGTGAGGGTCACGCCCCAGACTAAAGATGTCTCGAAACCCTCGTCGACACGATTGTAGAGAAGCCTGCACCGCCAGATCCACATCAGGCAGAGCGCCAGTATCCCGAGCGTCCCGATAAGGCCCATCTCCTCCCCTAACGCGGCATATATAAAGTCGGTGTACGCGGCCGGCAGGTACTGGAGCTTCTGGAAACCGTGTCCGAGCCCGGCCCCCCACGTCCCGCCGTTCGCAAAAGCGATAAGCCCCTGTATAGTCTGGAAACCGGTGTCGAGCGGGTCGAGCCACGGGTTTAAAAACGCCATGATCCTTCTCATCCTGTACGGCTCGAAAATTATCACGAATGCCAGCAGCACGCTCCCGCACATCCCTGTAAAAATCGGCAGCCTCCACCCAAACCGCTCGACGTACATTCCCATGCATATCATCACGATCAGGATCGTCGAGCCAAGATCCGGCTGAGCCATGAGCGGGATGGCAGACACAAACAGCAGGAACATAATCCGGCTGAAACACCTCTCCGGGTTCATCTCGTTCCTCACAGAGAGTTTCGCGACGATAATAACGACGGAGAGCGTAAGTATCTCCGAGGGCTGTATGGAAATCCCTGCTATTCTGATCCACCGCTGCGCGCCGCCAACCGCCGTACCAATTCCCGGTATGAGCGTCGCTATCGTAGCGACAAGCGAAAGAAGCCAAAAGACGCCGCTAGTTTTAAACCAGACTTTTACTGGCACGCAGTACGAGAACAACATGACTGAGACGCCAAGCCCCAGCCATTTGAGCTGTCTTGCTCCCATTATGAATGGAGTCCCTGAAATTTCAAAGGAGAGCGGGCTCGTCGTCGACGTGACCATAAGGAGGCCTATCCCGCTCAAAATGAGCGGGATCAGCCATAAAAGGGAGTCGACTTTCAATGCCTGTCCCGACGATCTAGCCTCGCCAAAATCGACTGACCGGCGCGGCGAAACGTAAACGGCCTCAGTTTCGCGCATCTTTACCACCAGCTATCTCCCTTACCAACGACGCAAAATGTTCTCCGCGCTCGCCGTAATTATTATACGCGTCCCAGCTCGTGCAGGCTGGCGAGAGGAGCACTACGTCACCCGGCGCGGCCGAGCTGTGAGCGCTTCTCACCGCCTCCTCCATGCCCGAAGCGATCGTGAAATTTTTATACCCGCCTTTTTCAAGCGCGTTCGCTATCTCCCCGGAGGCCTCCCCTATCAGGATGGCGGACTTAGCGTACATGAGGAGCGGAGCTACGAGCGCGCCGTAGTCCTCGCCCTTCCCCCTTCCGCCGAGTATTATTATTTTCCTGCCATCTATCGATGATAATGCCGTAACCGTCGCCGCGACATTTGTCCCCTTCGAGTCATCTATATATTTCACTCCCCCGGCGACGAGCGCCATACTGCACCGGTGCGGCGGCGGAACGTAAGAGGCGAGCCCATTTCGAGCCGTCTTCGGGTTGACGCCCAGCGCCGAGACGGCAGCCATTGCCATTGCGACGTTTTCCATGTTGTGCCCGCCTAACAGCGACGTGTCATCGAAGCGGAAAAGCTCTTCGTCATCGAGGCAGGCTCTTCGCAGGGCAGAAGAGAGGAGAATGTGTCCGGGCGTTCCTTTTTCGCGAGGTTCACCCCACGCAAGCGACAAAGACCTTCCGCGATCGGGCTTCAGGATATCGAGCTCGCTCTCTCTCGTTATCGTGAAACCGGACGCCCCGTTTTTCTCAGGCCTGACAAAAGAGAGTATCTTCGCCTTTGCGGCGGTATAATTTTTATAAGAACCGTGCCAGTCTATGTGGTCGGGCGCGATGTTCGTAACTATTGCGCCGTCCAAGACGAGCGAGCGTGACCAATACAGTTGGAAACTGCTGAGTTCCGCCACTATGTACGAGTGCTCCTCGCCGGCGATGTCCGCTATAGCGCTGCCGATGTTGCCGACTGTAGCCACTTTGAATCCGCCCGGATCCAAACGTCTCAGAAGCCAGCCTAACAGCGACGTCGTCGTCGTTTTGCCGTTGCTGCCGGTGACTCCGATGAACCGTCCCTTCAAATATGGAGCAACGAAGTCAAGCTCGCCTGTAATTGGCAGGCCGCGATCTATTATCCTCTTTATTATGTCCGCGGACGGAGGAAAACCGGAGCTGGTTACAGCCCTGTCGCAAGCCAATACGGCGTCCGTGTGCCCAAACTCCTCATACGCGACGCCGGACGCCTTCATGGCGCCGACCGTAGTATCCGGAATTTTTTTCGCGTCGGAGAGGAGCACGTCCGCCCCTTTTTTCGCCGCGAGGAGCGCCAGCGACGTCCCGCTCACGCCTCCGCCCAGCACCGCGATCCTCTCGCCCGAAAGAGACGCTTTCTCGTTATGGGCGTACATTCGAGACACCCCCCCCACAGAGCGCCAAAACAAATATAAACAGCGCGGCCATACCAACAAGGTGCGCCAGGCAAAATCTCGATACTATCTTCGGCTCCTTCCAGCCGCAGAGCTCGAAGTGATGGTGAAGCGGACTCATGAGAAACACCTTCCTGCCAAACTTCTTTATAGCGGTTATCTGTATCGCCACAGTCGCGATCTCCACGCCGAAGAGAAAACCAACGGGGAATACGAGAAGCAGGAAACGCGACTCCAGACACAGCGCCAGAAGCAGCCCTGCCCAGAGGTGCGCGCCGACGTCGCCCATAAAAAGCTCCGCCGGATTCGAGTTGTGCCACAGGAATGCGGACACGATAGCTAATCCGGCCGCCGCCGACAGGCGCGCCGGCACAAAAGACGACGAGATGAGCAGCGCGGAGAGCGAAATAGCCACTATGCTTCCGGCGAGCCCGTCGAGACCGTCAGTAACGTTCACGGCGTTCAGCAGCCCTACCCCGATGAAAAGAAGCGACGCCGCGCCATGAAACGGAGCTAGAGCAAACTCCGGCGTCAGGTAAACGCCGCCGCGAGCCGCCCACCACGCCCATGGCGCCGTCACCGCAATCTGGAACGCAAGCTTTTGCAGGCTTTTCAGACCTTCGCTCGATTTTCTCAGCTTCTTCAGTAGATCGTCCAAAAGGCCGACGAAAGCTCCGAGAACCGGGTATATCCATATACAGGCCATCTCCTTCAGCCCGCTCAAACCGGCGGCTTTCGCGGAGAGAACGATTATTGGGACGAGCACAAGCGCGACAACCCCGCCCATGCTCGGCGTGCCCCTCTTTTTTATGTGCGACTGCGGCCCGTATTCCTTTATGGCCTCGCCGAGACCGTACCTGCGCATCCAGGTTATCCAGAGGCGCTGGCAGTACAAAGCGGCCGCGAAAAAGGCGAGCGAGAGACAGAGTATTTTCAGAGGCATTCTCTCGCCTCCAGCGGCTCGTAGAGCAGGTTCAATATCCTGCCCATGCCATAGTGCTTCGAGCCCTTGAGCAGGGTCACGGAACCGCCCAGCGACCTCGGGTCGAAATCGCCCATGAATTCGTCCGCGTCCCTCCATCTGCCCCTGAGAGATGACTGTTCGGTCACTACACCATCCCACTCGCTTCCGATGAGGTACACTCCGTCAAGAAGGCTGGCGCGGCTCATAATGACCTCGTGCCAGTAGAGCGAATTGAGGCCCAGCTCGCGCATCCCGCCAAGTATCGCAAACTTTGGAAGTTCGTTCGGGGTTTCGAGTTCGATTATATTTTTCAGCGAATACGACACCGAGTCCGGGGACGCGCCGCAGGACTCGTCAATCAAAAAACCGCCTCCAGCCGTCCTGTGAATTCTGCCGCTTCCGTTCGGAAGCTGAACAGAGGCCATACGCGAGCAAATATCGCCAGGATTCGCGCCAAGCTCGACAGCGACCGAAAACGCGAGAGCTATGTTCCTAGCGTTCTGCCTGCCGAGGATTTTGGCGCAACATCCATATTTTTCACCCTTGTGAGCAAGGAGTACCGATAGCTCTGGCGCCCCGCTTTTCGACACGCTCTGCCTTACATCTGAGATTTTCACGTCAGCGTCTGCAAAACCCGCGCCGAATTTTTTTATCCTGCCGCCGTCGTCCTCGATGGCCGCTACCGCGCGAGCGAGGGCCTCGTGATCCTTATTGAAAAACAGGCGCGCGAGAGCTGGCGACTCGGCGATTTCAGCGCCGCCGGCCAACATCCCGTCGTCGGTTATAACCCCGCAGGAGACATGGAACATCCTCGCGAGTTCGCCTATTTCGCCCTTCTGACGCGTCCGGAACTCGAGCAGGATGACATTGGCGCCGTCCGGCGTATCGGCTATCGCCCTGCAGGATTCGTTCAGCGAATCCATACCCACGGCCAGAGAGTGAACTCTGAATGAACCGCTCATAGCCTCGAAAATGAACTGCCTGACAGCGCTTTTCCCAACGCTTCCCGTTATGCCGACAACCGTCGCGGACAGCTCCGATATTCGCTCGCCCGCCAGGG
Source organism: Synergistaceae bacterium (assembly GCA_031289775.1). GTDB lineage: Bacteria > Synergistota > Synergistia > Synergistales > Synergistaceae > JAITOY01. The sequence continues at coordinate 35,462 of JAITOY010000033.1, read as the reverse complement.
CAAGAAGTTCGTTAAGTTCGCTCATGTTTGGTCACCCCAGAGGCCGCGCTCCTCGATCCACTCCAACACTATTCCAGTGTCACTGAACGGAACACGGCTATCCGCGTATTCAATATAGTTCTCCGGCCCTTTCCCGGCCACGAGGACAACGTCGCCGGACTCGGCGCGATCGAGGGCGGAGCGGATAGCCTCGCCCCTGTCGAGGATGATCTCGCAAGGGATGCCCTCTCCTGAGGAGATGACGCCAGACTCCACCTGACTCGCTATATCGGCCGGACGTTCGCTCCTCGGGTTGTCGGTTGTTATTATCACCCTGTCCGCGAGCCTTGCCATGACCGCGCCCGCAAGCGGGCGTTTCGCGGCTGTTCTGTCCCCGCCGGCGCCCCAAAGCACCCACAATCGTCCTGTCTTTAACGCCGAGAGTGTTGAAAGGACTTTTTCGAGGCCGTCAGGGCTGTGAGCGTAGTCGACGAAAGCTGCCGCTCCTCTGGCGAGCGCGTAACGCTCGAGGCGTCCCGGAACCCGCCGGCATTCCAATATCCCTTTATGAATTACATCCCTCGGGATAGAGAGCGAGTCGGCGAGAGCTATCGCCTCCATCACGTTCTGCGCGTTGTGAAACCCTATCAGCGGCGACCGGATGCTCTGACTCTCCCCGTCCGGGTACGTCACGTCAAGCTCCGTTCCCTCTATCGACGTCCTCACGCCAACGCAGCAGTACAGCCCTCGTTCCGGCTCACGGCGAATGGAGAACCCAAACGCGCTGCCGCTGTATTCGGCCAGAAGACGGACGCCGTAATCGTCATCCGCATTTATGACCGCAGCCCAGTCTCGCTTGACGTGATTAGAAAAAAGCAGGCGTTTGGCAGCAAAATAGTTCTCCATGTCGCCATGGTACTCGAGGTGCTCAAACGTCAGGTTGCCAAAGGCAACCCTGTCGAACGAACAGCCTTCCAGCCTTCCCTGCGCCAAACCGTGAGACGACGCCTCCATCACGCAGCATGTCGCCCCGTTTCGCACCATCGAGCACAGTGACCTCTGGATATCGGGCCCCTCGGGCGTCGTGCGCGAGGCCGCCTCCTCGCTCGAACAGTCGTCATATACGACCGTCCCCAGCATCCCGCAAACTCGCCCGGAGGCGCGTATTATCGACCTCGTGATGTAAGCTGTCGTCGTTTTCCCGTTTGTGCCGGTCAGGCCGATCATAGTCAGTTTGTCGGACGGCCTGCCGTAAAGTACGGACGCGGCTTCGCCCATGGCGGCTCTTACGTCCGGAACTATTATCTGCGGAACTCCTTTCGACCCCGCGTCATCGAAGGACAATTCGCGCTCGGCGAGAAGGGCGACGGCGCCCGAGTCAATAGCGCTCGCCGCGAAATCATGGCCGTCGACTCGGCTGCCGCGCGCGCAGGCGAACAAAACTCCGACACGGCAGGACGAGACGTTCCTGCTGTCGTAGACGATTTCGCCGATCTCGACATCCGGTGAATGGACGCCTGCCAATCTTTTCTCACCGCTTATCTCACGAAAAAGAACTTCGAGCTTCAAGGCCATCACTCTCCCCGCGTCGCCCGTTATTTCTTGGCGGACATGATCGAAAGCCTCGACATGTCCTCGACAATCGCTTTAAACACCGGCGCCGCGATCTCTCCGCCGTAATAACGCCCGCCTCTCGGCTCGCCGAGAACTATGAGCATGACGTACTCCGGTTTGCCGTGCGGCCAGAACCCGACGAACGAGCTGACGTAGCGCCCCTTCATGTATGTTCCCTGCGTTGCTATCTGCGCTGTGCCGGTTTTGCCGGCGACGTCGACACCCTCGACGCGGGCCGATTTCCCGGTTCCAATATCAACCGTTTTCTGGAGCGCGTTTCTTATCCATGTGCTCGTATCGGTGTTGAGCACAGCGTTTCGCACTCTTCTCCTGCCCTGGTGAATCACTTTGCCGTTTGCGTTCCTCACCTCGGCTATGATGTAGGGTTTGAGGAGTTCTCCGCCGTTAGCTATGGCGCTGATGCCCATTGCGAGCTGAAGCGGCGTCACCGCGAGGCCTTGGCCTATAGCGACGTTAGCCTTCGCCATGCCCAGCCACTCCTCGGGCGAGCGGAGAAGCCCCTCCTCCTCGCCTGATATCTCGACGTCTGATTTCATCCCAAAACCAAATTGTCTGAGCATCCCATAGGCCCTGTGCGGGTTCATGCGGTTCCCGATAGTGGCCATACCAGTATTGCATGACTTTATCAGAAGCCCCTCCTGATCCAGGTTGCCATGGGCGCTGACGTCCCTTATGACGCCGTCCGCTATCGCGGCCTTGCCGCGGCAGAAGAACTTCTCGCCGGGCGGGGTCAGGCCCATTTCCTTCGCTATGCCGAGCATTATGGGTTTGAAAGTTGAGCCAGGTTCATACACCCTTCCTATAACGTTGTTGCGAAGCGCCTCGACGTTGCCGAAACTTGCCCTGGCGTTCAGGTCAATCCAGGGATAGCTCGCCATCGCTAAAATCTCGCCGGTTCTTGGATCCACGCATACCCCCGCGCCCCACTTCGCGTCGTTGTTCAGAGCGCCCTCTCGGAGCTTCCACTCGACTATCTGCTGCACCTTGGAGTCAATCGTCAGCTTTATCGAACCGGCGCCGGTTTTGAGAGTGCCGGCGTTTCTCCCTATCAGGTCGAGGAGATTGCCGCGAGCGTCCCTTACGAAAAGCCTGGTCTGCGGCGGTGAAAAAAGGACGTTGTTCCACTCGCGCTCGACTCCAGAGAGCCCATAGCCGTCTATATCGCAAAAGCCTATCACATGCGACGCGAGCTCTCCGTGAGGGTACATTCTCTGGCTCTCCCTGATGGTGAAAAGCCCGGGAACCTTTTTATCTACAAGCGGCTGCGCTATTTCGATCGGCACTTTACGGACGACCCAGTGAAAGCGCCCTGCGAGTTGGCGCGAAAATTTGTCGGCGATGTTCTTGCCGAAATACTGGGCAAGCTCGTCCGCGCTCGCAGGCTTCCAATAAAGCGGGTCGATGAAAAAGCTCACGGACGGCACGGAGATCGCGAGCGGTATATCGTTTCGGTCACGGACATCGCCGCGCGATGTCGATATCGGCACCTGTGCCCAATACTGTCTCTGTGATTGACGGCTCACTCGCGCGTCCGGGAACGCGTGCACCCGAACCGTCTGCGCGGCGAGCATGAGTATGACTATAAAGACGGCGCCCCATGCGCTCTTGGAGTGCCATGATTCCCTCTGTATCCTGTCCCTAATCTTGGGCATTGGCCATCCCCGTAAATAAACTCTCGAAAATCCCTGGCGCCTCGACATAAACCGCGCTCGTACCGTTCAGATCCGCCACGGCGGCCGAAGCTCCTCCGACTTTGATCGTCGTGATCTCGCCGGCGGTCATCATGTTCAACTCTGACTTCGCATAGTTATAAATTCGAGATGGCGAAAGCATTGAGGAATAGCGCTCCTCCAGAGCCGCGTTTCTGTCGTTGAACGCTTCAATTCTCACCATCACGTACGCCAGCCTGTGCTCAAGATATAAGCCGTACAGGCGCAGGCTTCCAAGTGACATTGCCGAAATGAGAACGCCAAGAAGACATACAACGCAGATGGTGGATTGAGATCCAGTTCGCTCGTGTCTCGCTGCCGGAGCTTTCATAATCCGTGACACTCCCCTTTCTTTTAAAACCACGCAGCTTCCTTGCCGCGCGCTGTTGTGATTATGCCGGTCTTAGCCAGATGTTCCGCGAATAGAGCTAAAATCCCGCGCGCCTGCGCGCGCGCCAGACGTCAACAGGTCGTCTGGATTTTTACGGGCGTTTCTCTGAATCAGCGATTCTCCGTACCTTCAGTTATAAAAGCCCTGAGTTTTGCGCTTCTCGAGCTTCGGTTCGACTCCGTTTCCTCCTCTCCGGGAGTGAGCGGACGTCTTGTGAGTACGTTTCCATGTCCCTCGCCAGCCCATTTGAGAAAGCGTCTTTTTATCATCCTGTCCTCGAGGGAGTGATATGAAATAGCTATAATCACACACAAACTCCCTGCGGCGGAAAGCGCGCCGTCGAGACCCTCGTCGAGGGCATCGAGTTCGGAATTCACAGCTATTCTGAGTGCTTGAAAGACCCTCCTTGCCGGATGGCCCCCCATTTTCCTCTGAACCGGGGCCGGCAGGATCCTTCGTATCAACGAGACAAGATCCATCGTCCTCTCCAACCCCTCGCCAGTCTTCGCCGTCCTCTCTATTGCCTTCGCTATTCGCCAGGCGTGGCGCTCCTCACCGTAATCCCTGAAAATTTTCGCCAGTTCGCTCGCGTTCAGTTCAGCGAGCACCTCTCTTGCGGTGGGGCCGTCCCCGTCGGGATCCATTCTCATGTCGAGCGGCCCGTCCTCCTGAAACGAAAATCCGCGATCCGCCATTACGAGCTGCATGCTCGACACCCCGAGATCAAAGAGGATACCGTCCGCCCCCGTCCAACCGTCCTCCCCGGACAGCGCCGCGAGCTCGCGGAAATTGGCGCCTACAATCCTTACTCTGTCTCCGAATCGCGACAGCTTCTGTGCCGCGAGCGTCCTTGCCTGTCCGTCCTGGTCGAAAGCTACGACCCGCGAGCGTGGAAACTTATCGAGCAACTCGGACGTATGCCCGCCAGCGCCGAGCGTCGCGTCAATAAAAAGCGCTGAATCCGAAACACGCTCCCCAAAAATTTCGAGAACCTCGCTCGTCATCACCGGAATGTGAGCGCCATGCGCTTCGCGCTCGTTCAAATCGCTCACAGCCAACCGACCCCTTCCGCGATCTCCTGAATATTTTCCGCCGTAGTCTGCCAGAACTCGTTCCACGCGGAGAGATCCCATATTTCGAGGCGATCGCCCGTTCCGTTGATGCTCACCTCCTGATTTATATTTGCATAATCCCTTAATTTTTGTGGTAAAAGAATACGGCCAACTGTGTCAACCTCCAACTCCTGAGCGGAGGTCATTATTATCATGCGAAGCTTTCTTTCATTGGCTGAACCGGTTCGCATCGCTGAAAGGCGCTCCTGCAGCGCCTCCCACTGCGGCAGGGGGTAAGCGAAGATGCACTTCTCGATGCCGATGGTCGCCATGACTGACTGCCCAAGCTCATCCCTGAAGCGCGCCGGTAATACGACGCGACTTTTACTGTCAAGCTTGTGAGCGTAGCTGCCATACAGACCCTTAGGCACATCCTGTCCCCCTGTCTACCACTTTAAAACATTATCTACCACTTCCTCCCACGAACAGTAACACGGAATTTATATATTTGCAAGGGTGACGGATCACATTTACAAGCCACAAAAGTTTTGAAAATAATATATCACATTTAGTATACAAATTTACATTTAAACCGCGACTAATTGTCATCGACCTACCACCGACTCAGTAGCTCATACGAGTCACAACAGGGCAGGAGGGAAGCTATTTTGAAAAATTCGTAACGCCATATGACAGTGATTAAAGAGGAAGTTCGAGGGGATGATTTTTCGTGAAGTTAAAGTGAGAAAGCTGGATACTTTTTGAGTCTATATTTTTAATGTGATCACATTTAATTTTCTGCTATTTGAAACCGAGGACGCCTTTCTCCGAATCGGTTTCCATAATGTTACGTACTGCCTGTGCAACCTGGGCCGGAGACGGAACTCCTTCCGCGTCCGCGCGGGACGATTTTTATCTGGACGCCTAACCGCTCCGTCAGCGCCGGGATGTGGGAGATGACGCCGATGAGCTTCCCGTCGCGTCTCAGTGTAGAAAGGGCGTAAAGCACTGTTTCCAGAGTCTCCTCGTCCAGCGAACCAAAACCCTCGTCGAGGAAAAGCGAGTCCACTTGCACGTTGTTGCTCGCCATGCGCGAGAGGGCGAGCGCCAAAGCCATGCTGACGAGGAAGCTCTCTCCGCCGGACAAGTTTCTGGTGGAACGCGTCACACCCGCCTGGTAGTTGTCTATCACCAGCAGATCGAGCGCGCTCGACATAGACGAGTCCGGATTGTTCGGCAAGCCCGTCAAAAGGTATCTGTCCGTAATTCCGCTGAGGGCGGCGTTCGCGTAGTCTATCATTATGCCGAATGTCAGGCCCTGCACGAAATCGCGATACTTCTTCCCGTCCATGGCGCCGATGAGCCTGTGAAGCGCGTCCCATCGCGCGCACTCCTCCTCCTCGATCCTGATGACCTCCGAGCGCTCCACCCACGCCGCTCTGGCGGCGGCGTCATCATTCAGGCGCTGAGCCAGATGGCCAGTTTCGAGATGGGCTTCTTTCTCTTTTTCCTCGAGCTCCCCCAACAAGGCCGCTACTTCCTCTCTGCCCAGGCCAGTGATATGTTTTTTTACCTCCGCGTCGAGGTTTTTCCTGGCTTCGGCCTCCATAGACGAGAGGGCGGCTCTCTCGTCGTCAAGGACGGCCGCGCTCGATCTTACACGGGCGCGTTCTTCGTCCGGCATCTCGGCCGACCTGTATTCCTCTTCGCCGGAAAAACCGAGGGACGTTATCCTTTTCGCGAAGGCATCCTCTCTGCTCTCCAGAACCCCGCTCCTTGCGGCTATTCCTTTTTCCAGCTCGCTCATTCTATCCAAAAGCTTCTCGAGCGCGACGGACGTCCGGCTTCGCTCAACAGTCGATGATTCGAGCTCGACGCGCGCCACATCGACCGCTTTCGTTACCCTGGACTCCTCGACGTCCGGGGCGCGATCCCCGAACAGCTCTCCGCGCTCACTGCGAAGCTTCGCTAGCTCGCCCGACAGGGCGTCCCGCACAACCTGTCTAGAGCGGCTATCCGCCTCGCCGCGCCCAATCTCCTCAAAGCGGCTTTTAATGCTCGCGGACAGGATCTCGACCCTCCCTCGGAGATATTCCGTCTCAGTCCTTTTTGCGATTCTCGAATCGCGGCGGGCAGACAATTCGTTCATTATCTTTTCAAGAACCTTCGGCGCAGGTATTTCCTCCACGACGCGGAGATGACCTGACTCCAAAGAGTGCGTTTTTTTCGTCGATTTCAGGCAATAAGGGGCGATCTCCTCCTTCAGCCTGGACATGTTCAGAGCCGCTTCCCCAAACAGCGACGCAATGTCTGATGCTACGCGTTCGAACCCCAAGAGCGCCGACTCTTTGTCGCCCTTGGCTCTCGCATGTTCGCGCAGCGCGATGTCTATGGCGTCCCTCGACGACTCGATGGACGATCGGAGCAGCCGTATATCCGCCTCCAAAGACTCCGCGCCATCCAACGTCCGGGAGAGTTCGCTCACTTCGTTGTCGAGTGAACGCCGGAGCGATTCCAGGGCGTCAATGTCCCAGACCTCAATACGTGGAAGGGCGGCGTCGCGTTTTTCAAAGGCCGCCCTGGCGGCGTCCATCCCGCGCGACGCCTCGCTCCGCCTCTCAATGGTCAGTTCAAGCTCCTTCACTAGCCCGGCGAGAATGATCCTCTTGTCCGAGAGAGATTCCCTCTCATCCTTCAGTCGCGCGGAGAGAGTCTTTAACTCGTCGCCGACGCCCCTCTGGTCGAAATCGCGGCCATGACCGGCGAACGGATGTTCGGTCGCGCCACAGAGTGGGCAGGGTTCGCCGCCTCGGAGCTTCCGCCTCGCCTCGTCAAAACCCATTATCGCTGCGGTCCTTTGCCGGTCTTCTATCGCTTGACGCTCCTCTTCCTCGAGCGCAGCGACTGATGTTTCGCCCGCCTCGATCCCGTCACGCAGCGATACGAGGTTCGTTTCAATTTCTGGTATCATCCCATCGTGTTTCTCAAACGCGTCCGAGGCCTCGGCGAAGGATCTGGCGTCGGCGAGCGCCGTTGTCGCTGCGGAGCTTCCGGCAAGCGACCGCGCGTAGGAGAGACGAAGCTCCGAAATTGGCCCGGCAAGCATCGCCGCGAGCTCGCTCTCTTTCGCGGCACACCTGGCTAAATCGGCGTCGAGGTTGCTTTGGCGCTCCGAAAGCTCTCTTTCACGATCCTCGAGAATCCGGGCGCAGGAGGCGGATGCCTTTTCGCGGTTTGAAAGTTCTTCGGTCTTCTCGGCCGCCTTTGCTCGGATGCGGCCTATTGCGCCGCATATCTCGCCAACCAGCGCCAGACGCTCCACAAGCGCATCGTCTTTCAGGCTCGACTCGAGTTCTTCGGAGAGGGAGGCGTGTCTCGCCCTCGACGACTCCCTCTCCTCCTCCTCGGCGCCCTGCGACGCTCGAAGGAGATTGAGCGCGGCGTTATGGTCGTCTATCGACCTTTGGGCGGCTTCGGCCTGTGACGATTTTTCGGTAATCCTGATGTCCAACTGCCGGACGGCGCGTATTACGTCAGACGCTGCAGCAAGTTCTTTTTTCGAGGCTTCGAGCGAGATGTTCGCGCGCGACTCGGCCGAGAGGGCATCGGTGTGAGAGGCCTCGGCGGCGGGGCGGGCGTTCGAGCACTCCTCGAGCGCGTCCAAATCATCGCGCTGTACCCTCCTCAAGAGACCAAGCTCGGCGTAAGCGGCCGATGCCTCCAGGGCTCGCGCCGCGCGTTCGAGTCTGGTACGATTGGGTTCGAACGCTGCCATTCGCGCCGATAAGTCGCAGGCCCTCTGCGAGATGCTCGCGAGCTCGCCCTCGATGCGGGCAAGACCATCAAGCCAGGCGAGTGAGGCGCTGTTTTTCTCTATATCGCCGGCAAACCGCGCTGCGACGGCGCGAAGCTCTCCGAGCCTCATCTCAATGGAAGCGCGCTCTCCGTCGTCCAAAACCACTATCCCGGATCTCTCGGCGCGGAGTACCTCAAGTTTTTTATTGAGCGCGCTTTTTATCTCGTGAGTTTTTTTTGATATTTTTGTGTAAAGGTCTGCGCCGGATATACGCTCGAGAATCTCTCCCCTCTCCGTCGGTTTCGCCTTCAGAAACTGGTCGAAATCACCCTGGGCGAGAAGTATGGAGCGCGTGAACTGGGTAAAATCCATCCCGACTATCCGGTTCACACACTTTTCCACGTCGCGTATTCCGGACGCTATGATCTCCAGCGTCGTCGCGTCCACGATCTCCCGAATTGGATCTTTCAGGCTGCCGTCCGCCTTACCGCGCACCTTCGACTGGCGCCAGTGACATCTGTACTTTCCGTTCCTCGTCTCGAACGTGACCTCGGCGTAGCAGTCGGACGTCCAGCGGCTGATTATTTCGTTAGAGCTCTTGTTCACGCTTTCGAGGCGAGGTGTCTTGCCATAGAGGGCGAGGCATATCGCGTCGAGGATGGTTGTTTTTCCAGCCCCGGTCGGCCCGGTAACGACAAAAACGCCGCCGTCCGTGTAGACCTTGTTCGTGAAATCTATCCGCCACTCGCCGACAAGAGAGTTCAGATTTTTAAGCCTCATGCTGAGTATCCTCATAAATCTGCCTCCCGTCCGGGAGCAGCGTCGGCCAGGCCCTCCAGAGAGAGCAGAACCTCCTCATAAGTGGTCATGAGGCCTTCCCTGTGATCCTCAGGAACGTCGTTCGCGTCCATGAGACGCCTGAAAATATCCCTTGGATCCAGCTCTCCCAGTATCTCTCCTCCGGCGAGCCTGGAGACGACCGTTTTGCCCGCGCTTTTATCTCTCACGCGAAGCACGTCCAGCGTCGGGCCTGATGGTTTCGCCGAGCATTCTAAGTTAAATGTCTCAACCTCGGCCTCTACGAGCGAACGAAGATCTCCATTTATATCGTTGCCTTCGTATACGACCTCCGCCCATATTTCACTGAATCCGGCTTTATCCTGTTCGCTGGAAGGGCGAAGCGCCGCTGTTTGCTCTCTGATTTCGCGCCAGCCGCCTCGAAGGCTGACGACTCGCCTGAATGCCGGCGCCTCGAGCGGCGTGACGTTCGTCCCATTCTCTCCAAACTCGACGATGTGGACAAATTTTTTCTGTCCAGCCTCCGCGAAGCTGATGGATAGCGGCGACCCGCTGTATCTGACTGTCTCGTCGCCTCCTACGACCTGAGGCGTGTGAAGGTGCCCGAGGGCCACGTAATCCGGCATGACCCTCTGGCTGAAAATGCCATGCGGAACCTGCGGCAGCGTGCCGACATATGCCGCCTTCTCCGTGTCTCCCGGCACGCCGCCTGCCGCGAAGATGTGCCCCATGACGACGACCGGGATTTTTGTGCCGTTTTTGCCCAGCTTTTCGCGAAGCGACTCCGCCGCGGCTTCTACAACAGCGTAGTGCTCCGCCGTCCCTTTCGCCTGAAGCGCCTCCTTGTCGGATGCGCTCTCGCCAGCTCCAGAGAGGCGCACATCCCAGTCCCGCAGGTATGGCACAGCGCATACGACGAGCTCAGGGCGCCCGTCATCGTCCTCCAGGAGCAGAACTTCGTCCATCGGGTCGTCAGGGACGCAGCTCACGACATGAACATTAAATATCCTCAGAAGCTCCTTGGGAGCGTCGAGGAAGGAAGGCGAGTCGTGGTTCCCGCCGATTATGACGACGTGCCGGCACGACGAAGCCGCGACTTCACGGATGAAGCTGTAGTACAACGCCTGTGCCTTGTTGCTCGGCGATCCGTTGTCAAAGATGTCTCCGGCTACAAGAACCGCGTCTATGTTATGTTCGTTCACTACGGAGACAAGCCATCCGAGGAACGCCTCGTGTTCGTCGTTCCTCTTGCGCCCGTAAAAAGCGCGCCCGAGATGCCAGTCGGACGTGTGGAGTATCTTCATCTGTGCGCGCAGGACCATTTTCGGGCGCTATGACGCGCTCCTACGAGAAAAGACCTCTGTCCCTCATATCCTTGAAGAGGAGCAGAGCCTCCTCGTCTACCTCGTCCTGCTCCTTGCCGTCGGCCTGCATGGCGTGGATTGTGTCTCGGGCTTCGCGCATCTCATCGAGGCAGCCGGCATTCTTGTACTTCTCCTCGAAGGCGGCGAGATCCTCCGGCTCAGTCACCCTCCCGGTCAGGTATCCGAACGTGAAGACTATCGAGCTCAGAAATTCGAGACGCTCGTCGCTGGAGGACCATAGATCCGTCAGGACGAAGGTCTGCATGATAAGCGAGTCTATGTACATGTCGTCGTCGAACATCTCCTCGATCTCAGACTCGTCGAGCGTCCAGATGTCGGTAACGTAAAACGCCATATCCGGGTCTAGCGAGATGGCCTGGAGCACGGCGTCGGAGGCGTCATCCGCCTCACCGCCCAGCTCGAGGAGCGCAATGGCGCGGCAGTATCCGCCGACCGGGGTCTCGCATATATCGGCCTCGACCGCGTCTATGACCCTCTGGTACTCGCCCCTCTCGATAAGAACCGAGTAGTAGACTATACGCCCCTGAATGAATCCGTCGTCGTCGAGGTCGATGAGCTCCTGCGCCGCCTTGAACGCGGCGTCCTTCTCGCCTTTGAAGTACAGGATAGACGTGAAATCCGCCAGCATCGCGAGGTAGGTCGTATATGTCTCCTCGTCGACGTTCTCCTCGTGGCTCTCTATGGAGGATCTCAAAATGTTCACCGAGTCCCGGAGAAGACTCACCTGCTCCATGGATTCGTTTTCATCAAGAAGCTGCCACTTCGTATATTTCGCAATCGGGTTTTCCCTGTCGATGGAAAGAACCTTATCCGCCAACTCGGAACGTTTGTCGAAATCGTCCTCCGCCAACATCTCGTCAATAAGATCCCTGACATTTTCTCCACTGCCGTTTTCAACCATATCGCTCGACATCGATTCAATCCTCCATATCACCAATAAATTCGGGTGGCGCCTCAAGTAGCTTACACATGAACTCATCCACAAGCGTCGGGTCGAATTGCCTGCCCGCACAGGATTTCACCGATTCGAGCGCGTCACCTAACGTCTCCAAGTCGCCCGGCAGGGCCAGCGCTGTCATCCCTTCCACGGCGTCCAAGATCGACATTAGCCTAGCCGCGTAGGGGATATCCTCGCCGCTGAGCTGGTTTGGGTACCCCATGCCGTCCCACCACTCGTGGTGCGCGAGGATGTTCTCGGCTGCGCTCGATATCTCGGCTATGCTCCTGGTTATCCTGTAACCTACAGCCATATGCTGCATCGGGGGCGCGACCCTGTCCCTCGATTGGTCGGCCCTTATTATATCCAGTTCGTCGGATGAAGCAAGTAATCCTATGTCATGATATCTGCATAAGAGGCGGAATTCTTCCACGTCACATCCGAGATTCATGTTCTCTGAGACCCACTGCGCCCACTGGTTCATTCGCCTGCATCGCTTGCCGACCGCGCCGTCCATCATATCGTGAAACCTGACCTCGAGTTCCGCCAAAATGGCCTGTCGCACAGCTTTGCCGTCGTGCAGCTTGTTTGCGTACATCTCGTCCTCGGCCGCCTTCATCACCTCGTGCACATCCTGCTCGACGAACGACTTCGTGGCGTATCCGAGCGCGACGCTCGGGTGAACGAGACCCTCGCCTTTCCAGCGGGCGCACACATCTCTTATAGCGTTCACCCTTTCTGTTACGAGGTCTAAATCGGTGTGGCGGAGCAGTATGATGAACTCGTCCCCGCCCCAGCGATAAGCGAATCCGCCTTCTCCGATATTTTCCTTCAGGATGGTCGATATCGAGCGGAGAAGCTTGTCTCCCTCGTGATGGCCAAAGGCGTCGTTCGCCAGCTTGAGGCAGTTCAGATCCGCATATATGATGCTGAGCGGAAAGCACTCTGGCTTGTCGAAAAGTATCAGCGCGTTCTCGCACGCAGCCCTGTTATAGAGGCCTGTCAGATCGTCGTGACTACTGACGAAGCTGATCTCCTCCATTGCTCGTTTTGTCTCAGTGATATCCTCAACTATGCCTATTGCGCCGAGGAAGACTTTGTTGTCGCTGCGGACAGGGCTGAACGCGACGCGAACCCAGCCAGCGCGGCCATCCTCCGAGTTTTGAAACTGCGACTCGTGGCGCGAGCTCACCCCGATCACCGCGTCCATGGCAGATCTCTTAAAGCGCTGGTAAACCCGCAACGTGTTCTCCTCAGCGAGGCATACGTTTATGACATCGAATCGTTCGAAGCCGAATATCTTCAGGAACGCCGAGTTGCAGTCAGTAATGTAGCCGTCGCTGTTTACATGAATAAAACCGAGCGGCGACTCGTGAAATATCGTCCTATATCTATCCTCGCGCTCCGTGAGGTCGGATATTGTCTCGGAGTAAGCGTTTATATCGCGACACGTCATGAGTACGACGTCCGAGTCTCCGGCCCTGGACCAGTTGAAACGAGTTTCGAGGAGTATCTCCCTGCCGTCGGCGCCTCTGACAGGGAACGTGATAGGCGTCTTTTTTATGCCATCGGCCTTGATCCTGCTAAAAATCGCGTCGAGGTATATTTTTGGCAAAAAATCGTCTATCAATATCTCTCCGTCGGCGTACCCTGGTATATCTAGAAGCTGCAGCGCCACGCCGGAAGCCGCGACGATGACCCTGTTCATGTCGACCACGAAAGCTATCTCGTTCAAATCCTTCACGAATCGCATCAGCTCATCTGATATGAAAGGCATGCCCGCCGCAGTTCCTTCAACCTTCTCGTCTGTTAAATTTCCGGCAATTTTGGGCAATACCGCGTGCCTCCTCAAGGTAATTAAAAAAATCATCACTGGAAATTCTATCACATATTTCCAAAACAATGATCTCGACAATCTTTATAACCAGGGCAAAACGCAATCAGGGCAAAGCCAGTGAAAAAAGTAAAAAACCCAAGACCATAACGCAAGAAACGGCAATACCCGGCGTGGTGTCGGCGTTTCAATCTCCTGGATTTGAGAAAAAGCGGGAAACAGCCTGTTTTTTGAGATAGCGATCCCCTTGGCGCGACGAGCTGGATTGTTTTCAGGGTTTTTCACAACAGCCGGAGTTATTGATATTTATCTGAAATCCAGCGTCACTCTCTTTATTGTCTCGTGATCCCACGAGTCCCTCTGCCCCTCTGCGTCGATCATCTTCAGCGGCAGTATGCGCCTGAAGTCCGAGTACTGCTGCAGCTTGATGTCTGGAAAGCCCGACTCCTTTATGGTAGCAACTATCGTATGGAGCCCGGACGTCCTCGCGACGTTCAAGACCGGAACCATGTCGGTGTCCTTCGAGAAGACTATGATTGCGTCGACCTGGCGATGAAACGAGACGTGCGAAATATCGAGGCCTATGAGCATATCGACCTGTTTTTGAACGAGATTCGGGCGTCCGTTCGACTCGAGATTCTGGCACCGCTGCTGGCCAAGCCGCAGAGAAAAGTAGTCGCTCTTCATCAGGTTTTCCTGAAAACCCCTCGCCATCTCGTATGTGTACTCGTGCTTCGCCTTAGGGGAACTGTTCGAATTGCCGTTGACCTCTGGCGTGAACCAATATTTCTGAAACAACCCAAGCTCCGAGGTGCCTATGTACCTTCGGGAATTTATGCAGAACGACTCAACCTCATCCGCAGTCATGGGGAGGGCCGTATAAAGGAAAATGCGGAAAAGGCGTTCATTGGGGAGAAGGAACGAGTGAAAAAAATACGTGAGGTGCTGCATGTTGTTGCAGTCAAAGACAAGTGATCTATCCTTTCTGAGCGTTACGGACAGACAACCGTAAAGGTTCTGCCAATCTACAAAAATCGCTACTTTATCCATTTACTATTCCACCTGCAAAAAATTGCCGGCTGACGTGCCTTCGTAGCACCTCATCCGGCTAGAATTATTTTTTCGCTCCTGAGGAGCTAAAACATTTTTATCACTCAGGAGGATATTTGTCAAGCAAGCGTCATGGCAAATGTCAAGCATGAAAACCACTAAACCTTTCGCCAAAAAAGTGCAAAAAACCGGCTATCAAAGCTATTGTCGCGATGGCAAATATTAGTTCGAGCAGTTTTTTCACGAATCTTCCTCCTGAGGGCGATGCGGCATATTGAAACATTGACAACGACTTCAACCCACGCTTAAATTATCCCAGTCGGCTCGACTCTGTCAAGGTTAGATTTAACCGCGTTACATAAGCTGTAAAATATTAAGGAGGAAGTGCCGTGCCTGTATGGGGTTTTCTGCTGTCTTTGGCAACTGCTGTCTGTTGGGCTGTTTCGCCCATACTGATGAAGGTGGGCATGAGGAGAGCCGGCCCGAATGAGGTCAACCCCATAAGGTCGTTTGGCTTCCTCCTCACCATGATAGTCGTCATGCTCGTAACGGGCGGCGTTATGCCCCAGGTTCGCATAGCGGCGCTTTTAGGCCTCATCCTGAACGTCGGAACGTCCACAGTCCTGGGAGACCAGCTCTACATCTACTCCATAAACAAAATCGGGGCGAGCCTGGCAGTTTCGGTCAGCAATGTTTATCCGCTCATCACGACGTTCGTGTCTCTCCTCGTCCTGAACGAAACTATCACGCCCCTTATATGGGTCGGAACAGTGCTCCTCATACTCGGCATAATAGTGATCACGCACTCTCCAGGTGGAAAACACAAGGGAGTCGAGATGAGCAGAAAGGACAAATACGCCGTCAGGACAGTACTGACCGGTTTTGCCCTGGCTCTTGGCGCGGCGCTGTGCTACGGCGTCAACACGCCATTCGTAAAAGTGCTGATGATTCAGGGGGGATGGAACCCTATCCAATTATATTTCCTGCGCAGCCTCGTCTATATTGTCCTGGTCTGGTCGCTTCGCGGCTTCGAAAACTTGAGGATTCCGCACATATTGATGCCTTTTCATAAAATGAGGCCGAAGACTTTTTGGGCGTTTTTTGCAGCCGGCTGCGTGGGACTGGCGCTGGGAGGGATCTTCTTCGGTGTGTGCATCGAAGTCCTTCCAGTGTCCGTCGTGACCCCCATAACATCGTCGAGTCCCTTTGTCACTGTTCTCATATCGAGATTTTTCTACAGGGAAAAGCTCACTAAACTCCAAAACATAGGAGTGGGCCTCGTTATACTCGGGTCTATATCCGTCAGCCTTTGACGTCCACCTTGCCGCCGGAAGCTTTTGGGGCTTTTGGCGCGTCAGACGCCTGTGGAGCAGTTCCTTCTTCGAGCGCAAACTCCGCGTCCACGATAATCTCCGGCTGCGACGGCGCAAGGGACGCGTTCTCCTCCAACAGCTTCGTCGCGGCCCCTGCCGAAAGCGGCAGACCCTGCACGATCGACACGACGGTATTGTGTATCTCGTCCAATATCTCCGGCTCTATTATCTCCTCGTCAGACGGAGGACGCTTAATCCCCTTGAGGGCGTACCACTCGTCAAGTATCGTCTCGACCCCGTTCATGAACTCCACGGACGCCTCGGCGAACTGCCTCTCGTAGTATTCCGTCAGCTCCTGATTTTCGTTCGACCGCGCCGTATCTATACGCCCGGAAAGCGTGTCGAGCCTGGATATGAGGCTGTCCGTGCTGCCCGCCAGCAGTTTTATGCGGTGCTCTATAATACCGGTATCCATAGAACGTCCCCCATTATTAAAAAATGTTTTTTCGCAGTCATTATATTCGTCGGGACGAAGGAAATCAAGAAACACGGAAACGCGGCCCTCTGTTTATTTTGCGGTTTCCGCAGCCTCAGCTTTTCGCCCACTCCGCGATACGCGCGGCGAGTCTGGCGGATGCGCCGCGCTCGTGGGTGATCTCCCAGAACGCGCGGGAGATCCGCGAAAGTTCCTGCGGCGAACCGAGAAGGCTGATCGCTTTTTCGGCTACATCCTCGGGGCCGATCATGCCGCGAATCTCCGGGACGATCATCCTCCCGGCCATTTTGTTGGGAAGGCTGAGGAATTCCGTCCTTTCGTTCAGCCTGACTATGTAGTTTTTCTTGAGCTTCCTGATGCCCGGCAGCCAGAGTGGCAGGAGGCCTGGCAGGCCGTCGAGAGGATACTCGTCGGCGTGTTCGAGCGGAAGAACCATAACGAACGGGACGTAGAGCGCCGCAGCCTGAAGGTTGTTCGTGCCAGGGACGAGTATCGCGAGTTTGCTGCAGGCGAGAGCTTCGAGCGTCCTGCCTCGAACGACGGTTGCCCATCGACCTCCACCGAGGTCTATCGCGTGCACTCTCATCTCCCCCCTCCATTCGATGCCGGCGCGGGAGAGCGTCTCTTTCAGCGCGTCCTCCTGGACGGTCGGGGCAAGTGGAAACAGAACTCTGTGATCCGGAAATTTTTCAGTGACGAGCGAAACCGCGCGGGCGAAAAACGGGGCGCCCTCCCTGTATTCTATCGGCCTGCTGCCGATAAGGCAGGAAATCACGGGCTCGTCAGGGGCGAGGGAGAGGAACGCCCTCGTCTCCTCCTCGCTTTCGCTCAGGACGACGCTGTCGAGGGCTATCTGCCCGACCCGCTCGTACCTGTCAGGCGTCAGGTCAAAGAGGGCAAATCTGCGTTCGGCAGATTCGTCCGGCACGAAGAAACGGTCGACGAACCTGCCCCAGCGGGGCCGCGTCGAATATGCCCACAGCTTCGCGCGCAATTTTTTCGACAGGTAGACTGAGAAGAAAAAATCACCGCCCATTCGCAGGACGAGTCTTTTTGCGCCGGAGAGCGTCAGTGCGCCGGTCTCGCCCATCCTGACACACCGGTCGACCCCGCACTCCGAGCCGATGGCGAGCTCCGCTCCGCTCGCGTACTGGCACGGGAGAACAACTAGCGTTATGCGGCAGTTCCAGACTCTGAGGCGGACATCACGAACGACAGGCGCCACCCATCCGGCTATCTCGCCGGGAGAGTTCGCTGTGATGTACAGATCGAGGGTTACGTCCGAGTCCTTTACTGTCACGTCGTCGAACGCGGCCAGTAAGGATTCAGCCGTCTCTCGTCCCCTATCGTGGTATCCGGCCCATGGCCTGGATACACGCAGAGCGAGTCCGGCAGGATGGAGAGCTTCTCGAGGGAGCGAATAAGGACGCCCTCGTCGCCGCCTGGCAGGTCTGTGCGGCCTATAGTGCGGGCGAAAAGCGTGTCCCCCGACAGTAGAAGCTCTTCGGCGCCCTCTGTAACGTAGAAACAACATCCGCCGCTCGTGTGGCCTGGAGTGAACAGCACCCGAATCTTCATGCTCCCAACGTCAAATTCATCGCCGTCCTTCACTACGCGCTCGGCGGAGTCGAAGGTCGTCGGATATCCAAGCAGGGAGGAGAGATTCTTGTTCGCGTCTGTCAGGCAGGCGGAGTCCTCGGAGTGAATAGCTATCCCATCGCTGGCGAGCGCCCGAACCTCCCCGAGACCCAAGATATGGTCGCTGTGCCCGTGCGTTATCAGTATCCAGCGCAATTTGAGGTCATTTGCCGTGAGAAACTCACGAACCTCCCCCATCGAACCGCCTGGGTCTACAATGATCGCGTCCCTGGAATCGTTATAAACAACGTAACAATTTGTCCACAACGCGCCTACGGGGAAACTTTTGATATCCAAAAACAACACCTCTCAAACGTATAAAATTGTTATAAAAACTTACTCATTGACGTTTCTTTTATATTTCAGCGGAGTCCAATATTATGGTCACCGGCCCCTCGCCAACGATCTCCACCCTCATGTCCGCGCCAAAGACGCCGGTGTTTACGTTCACCCCAAGCGCCCTGACTCGCTCGACGAATCGCCCGTAGAGCTCCATTCCAAGTCCAGGCGCGGCGGCGTCTGTAAACGACGGGCGACGGCCTTTTTTGCAGTCGGCGTAGAGCGTAAACTGGGATACGACTAACATCGACCCGTCTATGTCTATGAGAGACGACTCCAACCTGCCGCCAAAGCCGGATTCGCCGGGCCTGGAAAATATCCTCAGAACCACGATCTTCTCAGCCAGCCGATCCGCGTCACTCATAGCGTCGCTGCCTGCCACCCCGACGAGCACGCAGAGCCCCTGGGCTATCTCGCCGACTACGTCGCCGCCGACGGTCACTCGCGCTGACGAAACGCGCTGCGCCACAAGCCTCATATTCCAGCCTCGCCGGTCAGGCGGCTCATCCTCTCGTTATCTCTATCATGCCGGCGATACTGTTTATTCTGGCGATCACTCTGTAAAGATGTTCGAGATTCCATACCTGAAGTTCTATAACAAACCTTGTCCTCGTCCCGTTCACAACGCTGCCTCGGATGTTCACGATCTGCCCGTCCGTCATGTTTATGGCCTGCCCGAGATCCGCAAAGACCCCGACTCTGTCGCTCGCTTCGACGCGAAGGCGCGCCGTGTAGCGAGTGTCGCCCTTTTTCCCCCACGTCACTGGTACCCTCTTGTCGTCCTGGGCTCGCTCCAAATTTGCGCACTCCCTGCGGTGTATCGTAATGCCCCTGCTCTGGGTGACGAGGCCGGATATCTTATCGCCAGGCACTGGACAGCAACACATCGCGAGCGATACCAAAACCCCGTCGGCGCCCTCGACAATTACGGCAGAGTCGACCTCTTTTGTAGGTTTCACCGGTTTCGCTGGTTGTCTCGCCTGCGGGGCGGCGTCCTCCCTGGACTTATGCCCCTCAACCCTTATCATAACGCCCTGCGCCGTCTGGTGGGCGCTGCCGATCGAAAGTATCAGATCCTCGACCCCGACATAACCGAGGTCATTCGAAACTTGACTGAGCTGTGAGGTGAAGTTCTCTATTCCGCGTCCCTCTCCGGGATATCTGCGCTGTATCTCGCGCTCGAGCAGCTCACGGCCCCGATCGATCTTATCCTCGCGCTCGGCCCTGTCTACCTGCCTGAAATATGAGCGGATCTTGTTGCGAGTTCTGTTCGACTTCGCAATCTTCAGCCAGTCGCGCGAGGGCTTCCCCTGCGGCGAAGTGAGTATGCGGACTATGTCGCCGTTTTGAAGCGCGTAGTCCATTGGAACTATTCGCCCGTTGACCATCGCGCCGACGCACTTGTGGCCAACCTGAGTATGGACGGAATACGCGAAATCTATGGGCGTGGAGCCGTTCGGGACGGATATGACCTTGCCCTGCGGCGTGAAGACAAACACTTCTGTGGTGAGAACGTCCGTCTTGATGTGTTCGAGGAACTCCGACGGCTCCGACGACTCGTTCTGGCCCTCCAGCGCTTTGCGGATCCACGAGAGCTTCACGTCGAGGT
Source organism: Synergistaceae bacterium (assembly GCA_031289775.1). Classification (GTDB taxonomy): domain Bacteria; phylum Synergistota; class Synergistia; order Synergistales; family Synergistaceae; genus JAITOY01. Next base: position 15,501 of record JAITOY010000033.1, on the reverse strand, counting down.
CGCTCGTCTTGCCTTTTTCCTTGTACTGCCAGTGCGCCGCTATGCCGTACTCGGCGAGGCGGTGCATCTCCCACGTGCGTATCTGAACCTCAAGCGGCTCTCCGTTCGGGCCGACGATGGTCGTATGCAACGACTGGTACATGTTGCCCTTCGGATTCGCTATGTAGTCATCGAACTGCCCTGGTATCGGCTTCCAAATAGTGTGCACGAGGCCCAGAACCTGATAACACTCGCCAAGCGTGCCCACGATGACTCGCATCGCGAGCAGGTCATATATCTGGTCGAGCGAGAGGTTTTTCCGGTTCATTTTCTCATAGATGCTGTAATAGTGCTTCGGACGCCCGTTGATCTGGAACTCGACACCCTCCGCCTTCATCCGCTCGCCAAGTACCTCCATGCCCTTTTTTATGACGTTTTCGCTCTCCGGCATTTTCTTGCGCACGCGTCTGCGGATGTCGTAGTACATTTCCGGGTCTATGACCCGGAACGACAGATCCTCCAGCTCTCGTTTTATGTGATATATGCCGAGACGATGGGCCAGCGGCGCGTAAATTTCAAGGGTCTCCTGCGCGATAGATATTTGTTTCTCCCGCCTGTGGGCCTGGATTGTGCTCATGTTGTGCAGTCGATCGGCCAGCTTTATGAGGACGACGCGGATATCCTTCGCCATAACGAGGAACATCTTACGCAGATTTTCAGCCTGATAATCGAGCACGTTTTTGAACGGGAGCTTGCCCAGCTTCGTCACGCCGTCCACGAGAGTCGCGACATCCTCGCCGAAGAGCTGACCGAGTTGCTCGACTTTTATGTCCGTGTCCTCTACGACATCGTGCAGGAGCGCCGCTATGAGCGTCGGGGTATCGAGCTGCATATCAGAGAGGACGGACGCAGCCCCAAGAGTGTGGATTATGTATGGATCGCCGCTGTAGCGGCGCTGCTTGCCGTGGGCGTCCGCCGCGAAAACAAACGCGTCCCCGACCTGCATGAGATCCTCCTTCTGCAGGTAACGGGACGTCCTTGCCCAGAGCTCCTGCCACGCTATGCGTACGCTCGAAACCCTCTGATCCTCCGGTATCCGCCCTATGTAGCTCTCCATGAGGGCGCGCATGGATCTATCAATATTCAGCGTGAGCGCGGGTGGCTGACCGACAGGTATCAGGAGTCTTTTCTCCTCTGCCTCCGTATCCTTGAGCTCTGCGAACTTATCCCTTGCTATGTCCTCAGACATCTCCTGCATGGCGTTATGCCCCGCTCACAACGATCTTCTCCAAGACGAGCTGGAGGTTTTCGGCGTATCTCCAGAAATTTATCCTCGGCTTGTAGACCCAGCCGGACGGAGCGCAGTCGGAGTTCAGCAGATGATCGCCCCTGAAACCCAACAGCTCGCAACCGTCCACAAATATCCTGACGTGATTGCCCTTCCTGCCAAGCGGTTCGGCGCATATATCGCCTTTGTGCGCACAATAGAGCCTGGGGTGCGGATTGCCGACGCCAAACGGCCCAAGGCGCTCCGCGTCCTTCCACGCAACTATATCAAGTTCGGACGGAGACCATTGGAGGATGTCCTCCTTCTCGTCATGCGCGTCTGCCGTAGAGAGAAGTTCCTCCAGCTTGTCGCGCACGACGTCCCACTTGTCGACGTTTACACTGAAGCCGGCGGCCATTCGATGTCCGCCCCAGCTCGTCAAGTCATTGGATATCGCCTCGAGTATTGCCTCGGCGTCGACGCCGGCCGGCACACGGAGCGTGCCCCTTATGAGCGGAGGCTGGGCAGGCGCCGCCAAAACGACAGGGACGTCGCGCGCCGCGCAGACGTGGCTCGCTACGCTGCTCAGGACGCCGGCGGGCCAGTCTTCGCCGAAAAGAACGTGCCTGTAGCGGGCGTTGTTTCCTACCCCAGACTCCACGTCGTTTATTATGCGGGCCGAGATATCGCGGCGCCTCCTGTTGAGGCAAATGATCTTCTGTACGTGCTCCTCCACGTCGCCCGTCGGAAAAAAGATTTTCATCGCGAGGTCGGCGAGCTCCAGACGCCCTGCCGCGTTCAGACATGGAATGATCCTCATGGCGAGCGAGTCGCTGTCCAAAGACGCCGGGTCGAGATCCATGCCCCGCATCAGCGCATGAAGCCCCCTTCTCGGGGTTGAGCGCATCGATACTATGCCCTCCCTCACAATCGCCCTGTTCACTGGGGACGACATCGGGACGCAATCGGCGATCGTTGCGAGCGCGGCGAGGTCGAGACGTTGAAGCAGCCAGTCCCGGGGGGCGATCTCGTTCTTCCACGCCCAACACCAAACGACCCCGGCTGCGCAGAGCTCGCGGCCAAGGTCGTTTCCGTCGACATGCGGGTTTATAAGAGCGTCACTCGCGGCAAGTTCTCCTCGGGCAAGATGGTGGTCGAAGATTATGACAGGTATCCCGCACGCCCGCGCCTTTTCAGCAGCTTCGACGTTCTGGGTGCCGCAGTCCACAACGACGAGCAAGTCGCACTTGCAGCCTGAGCCGGCGATGGTCTGGACAACTCCCTCGTGGAAACCATATCCCTGATTGTACCTGTGCGGAATGTAATACCTGACTCTGGCTTTCCTGAGCAGAGCGAGCTCCATCATGAACGTTGTGGACGCGATGCCGTCAACGTCGTAGTCGCCGTAAACGACGACGTTATCCCCTTCGCCGATCCCCGTCCAGATGTCGCGGGCCTTCTGAGACGCGGCGCCGATGTCTACGTTGTCAAGCCACTCCGCAAGCTCGGGCGATATCCACTTTTTACGCTCGCATGACGACGCGACGGGATCCACACCTCTCATCCAGAGCAAGGAGGCCATAAAGGACGAGCAGTTGAGTTTCCTCGCGAGATGTTCCATGGAACCGTCCGGCGCCCAGACCCTCAGCTTTTCCTCAAGACATGATGGTATCAAACCGAGGCTGTCTCCGTTTTCTCAAGAGCGGTTTCCTCCAGAGTGGCCGGATCTCCTTCGGTCGGCGGCCCTGGTTCGCTCGAAATTTCCGCGGCCGGGACAGGCAAGACCGCCGTGACCGAGGCCGACGACAGATGGCTCAGCGCCTCGATCAGAGATTTTTTCTCGTCCTCGAGAGACGCTATCCGCTTATCCCTCTCCTTGACGGCGGATTTGTACTTCGAGCGGATCTCGAGCGAGGAAAAAAGCGAGAATAACCACATGATGAGCGCGCCGACCGAAAAAAGCATTGCCTCCCATACGCCCTGAGGGAACTGCCGTTCGAACATGAGAAACTTCACAAAAATGTCCCCGGCGTTTTCATAGGAGTAAAGAGCGGCGAACAGAATGGCAAACGCAACCGCTATAACGTGGCTCATCAAAAAGATCTCCCCTTCACTATTATTATTGCGGATTATAGCACATGCCACGCAGAAAAAAAATTTTCGTCGCGGCAACGGGGAGCGAAAAAGCGATTAGACGCGCCGCTTATTCATACTTGAGCGCGTCTATCGGATTGAGGAGGGACGCCCGCCACGCCGGGTAGAAGCCGAAACCTACTCCCACGAAAGCCGAAAAAAGAAACGCGAGCACTATGACGCCCACGCCGAATATGGGCGGACTCTGCATCACCTTTGCGAGTCCGTGCGCCGAGACAAGCCCGAGCGCCACTCCTATCGCGCCGCCCAAAAGCGACAGTGTCACGGCCTCGATCAAAAATTGCAGCCTTATGTCGCTCGACTTCGCGCCTATGGCCATCCGGATGCCTATCTCCCTCGTCCGCTCCGTCACGGAGACGAGCATTATGTTCATTATTCCGATGCCGCCCACGACAAGGGATATCACCGCTATGGAGCCCAGCAGGAACGACATTGTCTGCGTCGCGTTGCGCCTCGCGTCTAATATCTGGCTGATGTTCCGAACGTTGAAGTCATCCTGCTGCCCGGCGCGTATGCGGTGGCGCTCGCGGAGCAGCTCGGTTATCTGTAATTCGAGGTAGTCGAGCGCCTTCATCGAGACGCCCTTTACCATGATGCTGTTCACTCGCCCCGTGTTCGCGTTTCGCGTCAGCCGCCTCTGGGTCGTCGTTATAGGCGCCAATATGAAGTCGTCCTGATCCATGCCGCCCATAGCCTGCCCCTTGCTCTCGAAGACGCCCACGACGGTGAATGGCGCGGTGCGCAGCCTGATTATTTTCCCTATTGGATCCTCGCCATCGAAAAGTTTGTCTGCGACGGTCTGCCCAAGGACACAGACCTTCGACCCGGCGCGCACGTCACTCTGGAGCAGATCCCTACCGAGGCGTATTTTATTGCTCCGGACGACCGAAAATGCTGGGGTGCTGCCATTCACTGTCGCCGTCCAGTTCGAGTTGCCGTATATCGCTTGAACGCTCGCGTCCGTCACGGGGGCGACTGCCTCCGCGCCGGAGCACTCGCGCTCGATGGCCTCCGCGTCAGATATCGTCAGATAGCGGGGATTCATATACGAGCCAACGGAACCGCGCTCGGGGTGAACGAACATGAAGTTGCTGCCGAGCGTGGATATCTGGTCGTCGATGACCTTGTTCGCGCCGCGCCCGACCGCGAAGGCGGCTATGACGGCCGCCACTCCTATTATGATGCCGAGCGTTGTCAGGAAGGAGCGAGTTTTATTGACCATAAGCGACTTAAACGCGACTTTCAGTATCTCTCCGAATGAAATCATTTTTACCAGCCCCTTCTGTTTTCATTTAGCTCGTCGCTCGTTATCTCGCCGTCCCTGAAGTGCAGGATGCGCCGCGCGTACGCAGCGACTTCCGGCTCGTGGGTGACCAGCACAATGGTCATGCCCTCATTTTCGTTCAGCTCGCGGAAAAGTTCCATTATCTCGTCGCTCGTTTTGCTGTCGAGGTTGCCGGTCGGCTCATCCGCCATGAGTATGGGGGCGCGGTTCACGATGCCGCGCGCAATCGCCACTCGCTGCTGCTGGCCTCCGGAAAGCTGACTCGGGTCATGCAGCATCCTGTCGCCAAGCCCCATCCTTTCAAGCGCCTCTTTGGCGCGCGCGTGGCGCTCCTTCGACATCGTGCCGGAGTAAAGCATCGGCATCTCTACGTTAGCGATCGCGGACGTCCTCTGCAAGAGGTTGAAGCCCTGAAAGACGAAACCTATCATGCTGTTCCTCACAGAAGCGAGCTCGTCGTCGTCAAGGCTCGACACGTCCCTGCCGTCGAGGACATAGTCGCCCGACGTAGGAGTATCGAGACATCCCAGTATGTTCATTGTTGTCGATTTGCCGGAGCCTGACGGCCCCATCATCGCTATAAAATCGCCGCGCTCCACTTTCATGGAGATGCCGTGCAACACCTCGAGGTCGCCCTCCCCCATCATGTAGCTTTTACGGATGTCCGTGAGCTCTATCAGCGCCATGTCAGCCGCTCCCCTCAAGAGTCCCTCGGTACGTCGACACCCACAATGACATCGACGCCGGGTTCGACCCCCGATGTTATCTCAGTGTTCGCGCCGTCCGTGATGCCGGTCTCGACGTCTATTTTAGCTGGTTTGCCGTCCCGCAGCCTGTAGACAGCAGGCCCGCGCCTGTTGGGAGCAGCGTTCTCGTTCCTCTCGCCAGTGGTCGCCCCGGATGACACGATTGGGCGAAAACGCAGCGCCGCGTTCGGAACCATAACAATGTCAGTCTTCTCCTCGACTATCAACGTCACATTGGCCGTCATGCCCGGAATGAGGTTCTGACCCTCCACCTGCTCGTTTTCGAATGAGACGATCGCCTTGTAGGATATGACGTTGTTCTCCGATGTTGGCGAGAGACGAACCTGAGTGACGGATCCAGTGAAACGCCTGTTTGGGAAGGCGTCAACGCTGAACTCCACCTTCTGCCCGTCACGCACACTGCCAATATCGGCCTCGTCAATGTTCACCTCGACCTGCATCCGTGACAGATCTTCGGCGATCTCCGCTATCGTCGGCGTGTTGAAGCTCGCCGCGACTGTCTGCCCCTCGTCGACGCTCTTCGTGACCACCACGCCGTCCACCGGCGAATATATCCTCGTGTAGCCTAGCTGAAGCTTGGATTTGCGCACGCTCGCGCGCTGCTGCTCAACCCTCGCTCTGGATGCCGCGAGCCTGGCTTTCGCGGTCGCGAGGTTCGCCTCGTCTGAATCGAGCGTCGAGCGCGCTATAAGATCTCGCTCATACAGTTCGCGCGAACGCGCCACATTCTGGGCCGCGTTTTTCATTGACGCCTGGGCCTCAGCGACGTCGGCCTCCGCCGCGATCAGCGACGCGGAGGCCGACGCGAGATCCGCCTCCTGCGATTCAGGGTCGATAAGCGCAATGAGCTGACCTTTCGTGACGACGCTGTTATAGTCTACATATAGCGCCTTCAGAGTTCCCGATATCTGCGTGCCGACGCTCACGAGCGAGACGGGCTGAACCTTTCCCGTGGCCAGAATGACGGATCTCATGTCACCGCGCTCGGCGGAGGCCGTAAGGAACTTGAGCGGCGGCTCTTTCACGCTCTGGAAGTAACTCCAGCCGCCAAAGGCAATCGCCACAGCGATTATGAAAAACATGAGAAAATTCTTGAAGCGCCTGAATCTTTTTGAATTTTTTGAGTTGTTCATTTTGTAATTACTCCCATTACCCTTTTTAGGGATATCTCTGCTGACTTGAGGTTGTAGAGCGCCGTCACGACCTGTATCCTCGCCTGCGCGTAGCCGTCCACGGCGTCCGAGATTTCGAGCGACTCGCCCACTCCGGCTTTGTAACGTCCTTGCGCCAGGTCGAGAGTCTCTTTAGCCTGACGCTCCACCTCTCGCGCCGCCGCAACTGACTCGGCCGCCTCAGTGAGGGAGGAGTGCGCCGTGTGAACGGCAAGGATGACGTCTTGCCTCATTGCCTCGCCGCTCGCTTCCGCCGTCGCGAGATCAGCCTCGGCCTGTTTGACGCGCTCGCGAGTTAGCCCGCCGTCGATCACTGGAACGCTCAGCCCCACTGACAACCGCCATTCCCGACTTTCGAAAGGGTCGTCCACGCCCGAAAAAGAATAACCCGCGCCGCCAGTGAGGGTAGGCGACAGTCCCTTGGCGGTCAGAGCGAGATTCGTGCGGACAGCCTCCGTGCGAACATCCTGCGCCATTATGTCAGAGCGGTTGGACAACGCCGCCGCGACTGCCTCGTCACGCGATATGTCGTCGCTCTCGCCGGTGGGGCTCTGCCTGTCAAGGCTGCTTTCGAAACCGGCGATATCGTCCGGCAACCAGTCCGGCACACCCATGGAGTGTGCGAGACCCGATACCGCCCTTTGCAGGGCGCCTCGCGCAACAACAAAATCCAGCTTCGCTTTAGCGAGGTCGGTCTCCGCCTTTGTGACCTCTATCTTAGCCTTCGCCCCGGCCTTGTAAAAATCCTTCGCCCATTGTAACCTGTTCTCGTAATTGCCGACGCGCTCCGAGACGATCCCGAGGTTGCGGCCGCTCCTGCCAAGCGCGTAATAAGCGTCCGAAACATCGGCTACGATCGCCTGAATTCTGTCGCTCTCGTCGAGCGCCCTCGCCTCGAGCTCCTGTCGCGCCCCTTTGATAGAAAGGTTCGTCTTTCCCCAGTCGGAGATAGTCTGATTCAGCGAAAATTCCGTCGAGAAACGCCCTCCCTGACCGACGTTTTCGTTTCGCGAAAAACCATACGACTGGGACAAATTGCCCTGCGTCCTCAGCGAGGATGCCTCTTGAGCAACTCGAGCCTTCTGTGACTCTATCCCGCTCCTCGTCTCCGCGAGGCTTGGACGGTTCAGAAGAGCGATTTCAACGCAACGCTCGAGCGAAGGAGCGCCATAGCCCTCTGCGCAAACAACGTAATCGGCGGCGAAAGAGGCGTCGCAAAAAAGGATAATCGCCGCGACGATAGCCAGTACATGCGCGCCCCCGGGAAAAAATATCTTTTGGCGCCATGACGATATGGACAAACTCAAATCAAACACCTCCGAAATAACACACGACCTAACGCGCGCTTCATAGAAATAATAATTCAAATCCGACTGTCCGTCGATCTTTAAAACATTTAAATATTTTATTGCAACTGGCAGGACGATACATTGTAGTTTTTCCCACGAAAAACACTGTCGAAAAGTTCATGTGCTGTTCGACCTACGAGTCAATCAGGAAATTGACAGACGTAAATCAGTGATATAAACTATCTGGACGCCGAGGTGGCGGAATGGTAGACGCAGCGGACTCAAAATCCGCCGGGATCAAACCTGTGGGGGTTCGAGTCCCCCCCTCGGCACCATTTTTAAATTCCCTAAGATGCCCTAATATGGCGCGAAGCACTCCACAACCAGCTTCGCGCCATTCCTATTGTGATTCATAATGCCCTAATGTGATAAAGCAGGGAGATGGAGAAATAAGGTCTTCCCTCTGGGAGGAGGTGTCGCCATGAACCTTCCCGACAAAAAGACAGAGGAGCAAGACCTTCTCTCCAAAGTAAGGAATCTTGCTCCTCTGCTCGGATCTGATTCTCAAACTTCTTGATCTGGTACTCAAGATGCTGAGAGTGATCAGTTAATGCCATTGGAAGGATTTTAACACATGGTTGCCCTACCGTCGAGGGCAATCATTACCGCTCCCGCCTTTAGCCGGCGCGTTATAGCCGTATGGAGTTATTTGTCCAGTCTCGGGGTCGAGAAGCATTATCCCCTGATCCGTCTGTATCGGTTTAAAATTCGATTGCGCCGCTGCGACTGTTGCGCCAGCCGTGGCCTGATGTCCGCGCAAACCCTGATCCGCCACGTACCGATGCGTCGCGTTTGTGTCGGCCACTCCGGGATTCAAGCCCATCGCCGCTTCCTGCAAATTCTGTTGTCCGGTTGACGGATAGAGCGAGGATCACCCGGGCGTCCTGCTCGACGAAGAGACCGTGATACCGAAAAATTCTGGACGACTCGTACATAGCTGACGCCTGACGGGACATTTAGGAAATTGAGCCGCCGCCGGCCGGGAACGTCTCATCAGCTGGCGCCTTCACCCCAGCCGGGAACAATACTCGCGAGGAGACCGGCGAGGAGAGCACGACTGACGTCGTTGTGGCGCCGTAGTCGCTCAGTTGGTTTATAACCAGCTCCAGATGGTTCACTGATGGAGATATAACTTTGAACAGCGTACCTTCGTCGCCCGTCAGGTGATAACCCTCCACGATCTCCGGTATTTTACGGGCAAGCTCGTCCGCATCGGCGAGCTTGCCGATGCTTGCCTTCATGCTTATGTACGCTGTGATGGGAAAACCAAGGCTCGCGTTATCGACAACCGCCTTATAACCGTTGATGTATCCGGCTTCCTCCATCCTACGCACTCGCTCCGCAACCGCCGGCGAAGAAAGGCCAACCCGCCTCCCCAACTCGCTGAACGAAACGCGCGCGTTTTCCTGAAGCATCCTCAAAATTTGCAGCCCTATCCCATCTAACAATTTTTCGTCATGCATACTTGTTCCCCTCCAGATATCTGCGCGGGTTACGAGACGCCGCCGCGCTAAAATACGCCATATACCAACATTTTTGACCAGAGTGAATGGCGTTCAGATCTTCCATGATTATTATTAATTAGACTAGCGTTAATTATACTAAATATTTCGTAATTATAGGCCATTGTTCGCGATTTGCAAGCCTCGCGTTGAAATTCAATTGTTTTAAAACTTTTTTCGGGGAAAATGATAGAGCCTGCTTTTACTAACAGCGAACTTAAAAGCTTCGAAATCAGCCAGAGCTGAATTACTCAGACATCGGCTGAATGAGGATATTTTGTGTATTTTTAGTCTCGGTCATTCTCTACCAGGAGAACGCCGCCTTCAACTCCGGATATAATAACGCTTCCGCCGGGGCGCAACTCCTCCGCGCCAGTCGTGCGCGCGGGCAGTTCAACTCTCCCGGTTATCGTGTCGACAAGCACTTTACCAGACGAACAACCGGACGCGCCGATGGCGATGTAGACTGACGCCCGCTGACCAATAAGCGTCTCCAGTTTTAAAGTCCCGTCCTCCTGAAACTTTATGAACGTCTTTAACAGTAAGAGCGACGCCACTATGAACGAAAGTCCGGCCACTACGCCGGCAAAGGAGGCCGTTGGGCGCGACGCGCCCGACAGGAGCGCCGCCAGAGCGACCCAACCATAACCTATAAAAAACGCGACAAAGTTGCGGACGGAGAGATAATCGGCGAGGCCTGTGCCAGCATCGCCAGGCGAGTCGGTATCGCCGTCGGTATCGCCAGCTGAACCAAATGTCTGCACAAGAAAAATAAAGGAGGCTACGCCGCCTATTATGGCATGTGCCAATTCCCACTCAGTCATCATCACAATGTCGCCTCCAGCCGTTTTATCCGAGCTTCAATCATTAGTTTTACTAAAGAGAGCAGTAAGCGGACGTTCGCCTTCACCATCATTGCGAGAGCGCCCCAAGCGAGTTCAGAAGCCTCGTCGCGTTGCCGGACAACAACCTGTCCAGATCCTTGTCAATAAACGCGCTTCCCTCGATCATCCCCCTGTACCTCTGGAATCGAAGTATAGGGAAGTCCGAGCCGTATAAAAATTTATCCCTCGCGTTAGAGGTCAAAATACTGTTGAAGACGGATGGGGAATAAAGAAATGGCGCGGCCGCCGTATCGTACCATACGTTTTTCAACGCGATTTTCACGTCCTCCATCAGCTCGTAAAGGAAAAGGCCGCCTCCACAGTGAGCGAGCACGATATGCAGCTCCGGGTGGTTCAGCGCGAACGCGTAAGCCTCGATCGGGCCAGCCCTGCCCTTGCCTGGATAATCTCTCCCCACAGGGTCGGCCGTGTGAAGCAGGACAAACAGGCCGCTCTCGTGACAGGCCGCCGCGAACCTCCACGTTTCGTCTATCCTTTCTATGCAAAAATTCTGTCCATCGGGCAATATTTCGCCGACTCCGACAGCGCCCAGCTCCGCGCATCGCGCTATCTCGTCTGCCGCACCCCTGGAAAGCGGCGGAACCACGGCGAGAGCTTTCAGTCTTCCGCCCGAAGATGCCGCGCACTCAAGTACGTAGTCGTTGCACAGCCGGCAGAGAGCAAGGTCTGTAAAGCCAAACCCGCAGATCCAGCTCTCGTCTACCCCGTCCTCTTCCATAGCGGCGAGTATATCTTCTCCGGCGGCCCACTTATGCGCCTTGCCGGAGACCTCTGCGGCAAAGACGCTCTCTCGCGCCGCTATCATCAGCCAGTCCGAGATGATATCTGGCGGGTATACGTGGGTGTGAGTATCTATGATTTTGTTTATATTCATGTGAGCAATATAACATAAAAAAAGATGGACGTCCTGCAGTTATTCCATACCGGCAATAAGCAATAAAAAACGGCGCCATTCGGAATGGCAGCGGCGCCGTTTTAAAACTACATGGGCTTTTACTTGAGTTCGATCTTCGCTCCTGCCTCTTCGACCTTCTTTTTGATCTCCTCGGCTTCCTCTTTCGAGGCGGCCTCTTTTATGGGCTTTGGAGGATTGTCGACGAGATCCTTTGCCTCTTTCAGGCCAAGCCCCGTGATCTCGCGGACGATTTTTATGACGTTGATCTTGTTCACGCCGTGGTCGACGAGGACGACGTCAAACTCCGTCTTCTCCTCCTCGGGCGCGGCAGAGGCCGAAGCCGGCACTACCTGTACTGCCGCCGCAGGGGCTGCGGCGGAAACCCCGAACTTCTCCTCCAACTCCTTGACGAGCTCGGAGAGATCGAGAACCGACATCTCTTCGATAGCTTTTACCAACTCTTCACGTGACATAAAAAACTCCTCCTCAATATATATTATGTAATTTTTGCCTTTGCCGTTACGCAGCTTCTTCCTTCTTCTCTTTGATATGCGAGAGAACTGTGACGAGCCCGCGAGCTGGACCGGAAAGCACTGTGACAAATCCGCGTATCGGGCCGTTCATGACGCCGAGAAGCTGCGAGAGCAGGACGTCGCGCGACGGCAGGTCAGCGAGTGCGATGACCTGATCCTGAGAAAGCGTCTTGCCGCCCATGATACCGCCTTTGATGATTAGGGCCTCGTTGCCCCTCTCCTTTGTGAAATCGCGCAGAGCCTTCGCTGTCGCCGCGACATCGTTGTGCGCGAAGACATATGCGTTCGGGCCGGAGTCGATTTTGTCGGCCGTAGGCATCCCAGACTCGCGAAGCGCGATCCTCATGAGCGTGTTCTTCGTGACCTTCATCTCGCCCCCGGAGGCCCTCACTAACTTGCGTAACGCCGTCGATTTGGAAACTGTCAGTCCCCTGTACTCGACTATATAGACAGCGGCGCTCGATTTCGCCTTCTCGACCAAGACGTCTATCTCCTTGCGCTTTGCATCTGTTGGCATAAATTCACCCCCCTCGTGAACCAAATAAAAAACCGGCGCTCTTGTAAAAAGAGCCCGGCAAGTCGACAAGACGCGTAAACACGCTTTCGAACCTCGGCGGACGGTCGTTCGCGGCTGACCTTTAAGCTGCCGCTCGCGCGCGGCATCCGCTGTCTTTAGCTCTTCAACATATAATTACTCTGTATAACCGCGCTGGGCGGTTATCTAGGCGTTTCTTTCACTCCGTGACGTCCTTCTGCGCAGCGGTCGGGTCGATCTTTATTCCTGCGCCCATTGTAGAAGAAATGGCCATGCCTTTCATGTACGTTCCCTTTACGGCGGCCGGGCGCGCTTTCACGATGGCGCGAATCAGGGTTCTTATGTTGTTCGAGAGCTGCTCGGCAGTGAAGGAGGCCAGACCAACCCCGTTGTGAATAATGCCGGCTTTGTCAACCCTGAACTCCACTCGTCCCGCTTTAATCTCCTTTATGGCGCTTGCCACGTCGAACGTAACGGTGTTAGTCTTTGCGCTCGGCATCAAACCCCTTGGGCCGAGAACCTTGCCGAGCTTGCCAACCGTCTTCATGACGTCCGGCGTCGCTATGACGGCGTCGAAATCCATCCAGCCACCCTCTATCTCCGCAACCTTCTCCTCACCCCCGACGAAATCGGCGCCGGCATCCTCGGCCTCTTTCACCTTCTCGCCCGCGGCAATTACGAGGACTCGCTTCGTGTGGCCCGTGCCATGCGGAAGACTGACGGTGCTTCGAACCTGCTGATCCGCGTGACGCGGATCGACGCCAAGTTTGACGTGAAGCTCTATGCTCTCGTCAAACTTGGCTGTAGCGCACTCCTTGGCGAGAATTATCGCGTCCTCCAGGGCGTACTCCCTCGCACTGTCAATCTTCTCTTGAATCGCCTTGTACCTCTTGCCCTTTTTCGACATCACAATTACCTCCCGTGGTATTGGCGGCAGCCCTTCTCAGGGCATCCTCCCACTAATTTTTAGGCCATTCGAACCGAAAACGTCAGCCAGCTATCTCGACTCCCATAGAACGAGCCGTACCCTCTATCATCCGCACAGCCGCCTCCAAAGTACCCGCGTTCAGGTCGACCATCTTGAGGGTCGCTATCTCCTGTACTTGCTTTCTCGTGACCTTGCCAACGAAATTTTTGTTCGGTACGCCCGAACCCTTCTCCTTGCCAGCCGCCTTTTTGAGAAGGACGCTCGCTGGAGGAGTCTTCATTATAAAAGAGAAGCTGCGATCAGCATAAACAGTGATGACGACCGGAACTATCATGCCAACTTGATCCGCCGTCTTAGCGTTGAACTGCTTGACGAACTCCATGATGTTGATGCCGCGCTGACCTAGCGCCGGCCCTACCGGGGGCGCGGGCGTGGCTTTACCTGCGGGAAGCTGTAATTTCAGCTCCCCTATAACTTTCTTCGCCAATACAAATACCTCCTTAATATTTGGGGAAGTTGATCAGCGACTCCCATAGTCTCTCGCGCACAACGCATACCGCTGAGAACGAGCTCTGGGCTTTTTACCGTCAAAACACGCCCCAGCGCTGAGCCATACAAGAACCTGTCTTCCTTCCCTCATTTGAAACCGCAGGGACTTCCCTCGCGGAATATGTTCAACATTAACGGTCAAAGTACGCTAAAAAACAAAAATTACAGCTTCTCAAGCTCCATGTGGTCGGCCTCCACTAACGTCTCCCTGCCGAAAACAGTAACACTGAACTTGACTTTGCCCTTCTCTTCGCTGACCTCTATCACAGGGCCGACCTGATTCGCAAACGGACCGCTCTTCACGCGAATCGTATCACCTGGCACGAACGCGATCTCAATCTTCGGTTTTGACTGATCTTTCGAGATCTTCGCCATTATTTCGGAAACTTCTTTTGGTGAGAGCGCGATAGGGTGGTTGCCAGTGCCTACAAAACCGGTAACGCCTGGAGTATGGCGAACCACGTACCATGACTGGTCTTCGAGGATCATTTCGACTAAAACATAGCTAGGGAAGACCTTGCGCCTGACGCGCTTGACCTTTCCCTCCTTGTTATACACCCTCTCCTCTACAGGAACAAGGACGCGGAATATTCTGTCCTCCATGCCCATAGTGGCGATTCTCTGTTCGAGGTTTGCCCTTACTTTGTTCTCGTAGCCTGAGTATGTTTGAACCACGTACCACTGGCGATCCGAGTTTTCGTTAAATTCAGCCATCTCCAGCTATCGGGACAGAGCCCCGCACCCCCTGTATAGAACCTTCACAAATTTCTTCACAGAACTCAACTGAATATAAAGTTGGCAAGGGCCGACAAAACAAAGTCAACCGCAAATAGGTAAATACCGACAATCGCCGTAAGGCCAACCACTACAAGCGTCGAAGAAAGCACCTGTTTTTTTGTAGGCCACGTGACCTTTTTGAGCTCGGCTTTTGATTCCCTAATAAAGTCGAGGAACTTATCCATACCCCGATCTCCTCATTTGTATTAATATTATATGCTGCACCCGCCTTAGTCGGTGGGAAAACATATTCTCGCCAAAAAAATCTACATATGGCAGGCCCGGAAGGATTCGAACCCTCAACCCCCGCATTTGGAGTGCGGCGCTCTAACCAGTTCGAGCTACGGACCTGCGCGCAAAGGGTATTTTACACTACTTCGTCTCTTTGTGCAAGGTATGCTTGTTGCACCACTTGCAATGTTTCTTTTTCTCGAGTTTCTTCTGCGCCTTTTTTTTGTTCACGAGCGTCACGTAGTTACGACGCTTGCACTCGCTGCACTGAAGTCCGACTATTTCCGCCATTCCATTTCCCTCCTTATCCCTCAAAAGAGAAAGGCGATGATCCGCATCGCCCAAAACCAGCGTAGCAAAAAACAGGGCGGCGCTCCAAAAGAGCGGAGGCTCGCCCCCGTAAGTTCGTTAAACTCTGTCTTCCCTCTATGGGAAAGTCCGGTTCATTCGTTAGAAGCCTACAGGGTGAGGATTGAAATCCAGCCCGCCTCTGTATTCCCGGGCGAAAAAACGCCGCCGGGGCGAATTAATCAGCTCTTCACTAAAGGATCTCAGTCACAACTCCAGCGCCCACAGTACGGCCGCCCTCGCGAACCGCAAAACGAAGGCCAGGCTCCATCGCTATCGGGGCTATCAGATTCACCTCAAATGTGCTGTTGTCCCCGGGCATTAC
>JAITOY010000007.1 GCA_031289775.1 Synergistaceae bacterium | reverse complement strand
GTCAGTTTGTCGGTTTCGAGCGAGTAAAGGACGTCTCCCTTTTTTACGCTATCCCCCTCCGCCCTGTGCCATTTGCTTATCGTTCCCTCGGTCATAGTCAGACCCAGCTTTGGCATAACCAGCAAGGTGGCCATATTTCTCATTCTCCTTCATTTTGCTTCGTCATCGTTTAACGAGTCGTTACTCTGAAAAATCCCTCGGCGTGAGCCTTTTCGAGCGTTTTGCGGATGTCGACGCGCCAGGGGCCGTTTCTGCTCACGCAGAGCTCCACCGCCTCGCCGCTCGTGATCTGCATCTCCCTCTCTCCGTCGAGGGCGATGGTGCAGTTTCTGTCGATCTCCTGGCGATATCTCCTCCCAAGTTCGAGCTTGCGGGCGAGAGACAAGTTCAGCCGCTCCACGATGCCAGCCGCTATCGACGCTTTCACCATAACGTCCTCTCCGCCGATGTCGACGGAATACCCGAAGTCGTCCTCAGGTTTCACTATCTCGAGAGACCCGACCACAGCCGAAAAACCTATGCTGGCCGGGTGCGCTCTCGTCACTATGATGCTTCGGATCGACGATGTTTTCCATATCGCCCTGGCGCCTACGCTTATCTCCGTGGAGACGACCGCGTCCACCAAGGCTATGTCCGAAAGTTTCCCGTCAATGTACGCCTCGATCCGTTTATCGTGGATGCATGTAAGCCTGGGTTCCGGGGAGAGGGCTGTTATAGCCGCGGCGGCGCCTGCTACTGTTCCCTCGAACATCGAGGGGTAGACGTTGTTCGTCCCGGTCGAGAGGGGAATGATCGGGACGTCCCCGATGCTCTTGGCGACCGCCCTGCTAGTGCCGTCTCCCCCCAGTATGACCACACAGCCAACGCCGAGCTGATTCATAGCCCGGGCCGCCTCCGTCGAATCAGAGGAGTCCGCACGGATTGGCATGTCTACTATGCGACAGTCGGATCGGAGCACTCCCTCCGCCAAGAGCTCGTCTATCACCTTACCGCCCATCATGAAGCTGTCCGGCATGATGTATATTTCGTCGATCCCGTAGCCCTGTGCCGCAAGAACGATGCGTTTTACGATGTTGACCTTCTCGTTGTTGTCTATCACTGTGGCGTACGACACCAGACGCCTGATGTCCTTTCCGGAAGCCGGATTCGCGATGATGCCTATGGATGCCATTGGCCCTCTCCCCCGTCGTGTCCCGATCCGCTAAACTATCCGCTTTACCGCGTTGACGACATCCTGCGCGTTCGGGAGCATAACCTGCTCCAGACACGGGGAGAAGGGCACCGGGCAATTGAGCGCGCCGATGCGGACGATTGGAGCGTCGAGCATGTCGAAATAATCCTCGGCTATTATGGCCGCGATCTCTCCAGCGTAACTGCCCCGCTTTGTCTCCTCCGTCGCGATGACGACCTTATGGGTCTTGGACAGGGACTCCTTGATCAACTCGGTGTCGAGCGGGTAGAGCGATCTGGGATCGAGGACTTCGCAGTTGATTCCCTCACCGGCCAGGGTCTGGGCCGCCGCAAGCGACTCGTGAACCATCTTCCCGGTCGCAATGACTGTCACGTCGCCGCCGACGCGCTTGATGTCGCCCTTGCCGAGCGGGATCGGCGACAGGTCGCTGACGTCCTCCTTTATGCCGTACATTGCCTTGTGCTCGACGTACACAACGGGGTTGTCGTCGTCTATCGAGGACAACATAAGACCGAGCGCGTCCCTGGGGGTGGAGGGATATACTACCTTCAGGCCAGGAACGTGGGTTGCCCATGCCTCGAGCGACTGCGAGTGCTGGGCTGCGGCTCCGACGCCGCCGCCGGCAGGCACTCGGACGACCAACGGCATCGAAATGCGGCCGCCGAACATGTAGCGCATTTTTGCCGCCTGGTTCACGAGCTGATCCATGCCTACTGTCATGAAGTCGATGAACATCAGCTCGGCTAGCGGGCGAAGCCCTGTGGCCGCAGCGCCGACAGCGCAGCCCATGATCGCTCCCTCCGAGATCGGGGTGTCGCGCACACGCTCCTCGCCGAACTCGGCAAACATGCCGGCCGTAACTCCGAAACAACCGCCGAACGCGCCGACATCCTCTCCGAAGAGGATGACCTTGTCGTCCTTGCGCATACGGATGCTCATGCCCTCACGAATGGCCTCCATATATGTCATGCTGCTCATCTCACGCGCACCTCCTCTGTTATGTCGGAATAAACGTCGATGACAACGCTCGACACATCCGGCTCAGGGCTCTCGTCGGCGAAGCGTACAGCGTCTTTTATGGCCTCGGCCACGGAGTTGTCGATCTTCGCGAGATCATCCTCCGTCATTATCCCGTTCTTTTTGAGGAACTCCCTGAAGCGGGGGATTGGATCCTTTTCCAGCCACGCCTTCTGCTCCTCGGTCGGCTTATACGTGCCGGGATCGCCCTCGAAGTGCCCTCTGTGGCGATAGGTCTTGCACTCGATGAGAGTCGGGCCGAGGCCCTTGCGCGCGCGGGCTATGGCTTCCCGCGACGCCTCGTATGTAGCCGTAACGTCGTTGCCGTCCACAGCCACTCCCGGGATTCCGTACGACACCGCTCGGTCCGCTATATCCTTGATGGCCTGATGCCGCGCCTGCGACATTGATATTCCGTAGTAGTTGTTCTCGCAGACGAAGACCACCGGGAGCTTCCAGATGCTGGCCATGTTGAGCCCCTCGTGGAACGTCCCCTGGTTCGTGGACGCGTCGCCGAAGAAACAGATGCAGACCTGGTCGGTCTTCCTGAGTTTGATCGAAAGGCCGGCGCCGACTGCGATGTTATGGCCAGCTCCGACTATTCCGTTCGCGCCGAGAATGCCCTTGGACGCGTCCGCGATGTGCATCGAGCCGCCCTTGCCTTTGCAATACCCTGTGGCTTTGCCGAAGAGCTCCGCCATCATGAACTTCACGTCTCCGCCCTTCGCTATGATGTGTCCGTGTCCCCTGTGGGTGCTAGTAATGAAGTCGTCATTCCTCAGGTTCTCGCACACCCCGGTCGCGACTGCCTCTTCCCCTATGTACAGATGCACGAACCCCGGTATCTTTCCATCGGCGAACCTGTTCATGGCGGTTGTCTCGAACTCCCGAATTTTTTTCATGCAGGTGTACATATTGCGATAAGATTCCTCGCTACCTTTCATGTCAATCCTCCCCTTGTTTTCATAACTGAATCAATCGACGATCCATACTTCGACACACGCTATAGCCACTTCGATGCTGTCGTCCTTGTCGCCGAACTGAGGCATCAGCAACCCTGGGACGTTCAGCCCGCCCTTGACCGCGCTCACCTCCACCTTACCGACTGGCAGGCACTTCGCGATATCCCCGGCGACCACTGCCTCTGGGCGACTCACTGCCACAGTCACCTTTATCAGCACGCTCCGGTCGAGGTCGTCGAGCTCCAGAACCTCCTTCAACCCGCAGAGACAGCTCTTCGTCGTTGCATCGCGCACCGCCTTGACTGCTGCCTTGCCCACGTCCTGGCCGTGGAAGTCCATTCCCAGACCAAACTCTATTATGAATCTGCGCATTTTTTCACCCCCTTTCCGCGCGACACGACGTTAGACTTATCGATACCTTCTCTTTCTAAAACGCGGCAATTTCGACGATCCATCGCAGTCGTTCTTCGCTCACGAGGGTAAAAACGACAGAGCCCCGGAACGGCAAAATACCGCACCGACTGCCCAATCATCGTCCCGTCGGATCGATCTCGCGGATAGCAAAATTAGCGTAGACGCCAATGGTACTTGCGCCGTACGTCCCAAGCCATGTTCGAAAATCGCCGCAGTCAGACCGTTCCAGAACCACCAAGTTCCGTCCACATTACGACTCAAACCTACTTATTGATGATCTACCTTTTAACAAATAAAGAAATGTTATATTATTGGAAGACTCGCTTGTCAAAGTCTAGCATATGTTGATTAATAATGCAAATATGTTAAAATAATCTCACTTTGGCAGGTTCGACTTCGTGGGCCGGAAGCCCGCAACATGGCGTCCAGCCAAGTTGCGGGCACTCAAGTATAATCGGGATGAAAATCAAATTTCACAATAATGATAATATTTAACGCAGGTTTGTCAATATTCCAACGATATCGTAAGCAGGTTCGCGCGCATTCGCCGCGGGCGGATCGAGTTTTTTTCAGCGGCGACGGGCTAACTGAGGCTGAGAGGACATGGAGGCGATGGGATATGGCGTCATGGAGCGAGAGCGCGTTCACTGTGATGATAGTGTTCTGTTTTTTGATTCGCGACAGAAAGATACTGCTCATAACGCGAGCCAATGAGCCGTACAGGGGAAGCCGCACCATCCCAGGCGGCAAAAAACAACGAGGCGAATCGTTGCGCGAGGCCTGCATACGTGAGATGAAGGAGGAAACAGGGCTGACAGTTAAAGACCCAAAGTTCGCCGGCCTGCTGCAAGTCTGCGTCGATGGTGACAATAAGGAGTATGTCTCGGCCTACTTCACCGCAGACGACTGCGAGGGAACCCTGACGCAGAGCGAGGAGGGCAATCTCGAATGGATCGACTTCGACAAAAGCGCCGAAATCGCGGCGATCCACCCCAGCTACGCCGCGCTTTTCCCATTGATCAGGGACGGCAAAACCCCGTTCAACGTCGCCCTCCGGGGCAGCGAGGGGAGGGCGGATTACGCATATGAGTAGTCCGCCCTTTTCAATCGATTCGCTCTAGATCGGCGTCCGGATGATTGCCGCAGTGTTTGTAATCATCGTTGATGGCGCGAAGGCCGTACTCTTTGCGGATTTGACGGAGCCCGCGCGCTAAACGTATATAATAATCAAGGGGCGGCATGGGTTGTTTGCCAAGCGCCGAAGCATAATGAGGGCGCCATATTGTGCTCAGAAAAACGACTCCGTTTTTCGCGAAAAACTCACACGCCTGAAAATTTGATTCAAGCGCTTCGTCGACACTCTTGAAACCATATGGGGCGGCAAGCTCAGCGCCGCCTACGACTTGTGTGCATACAAACCCTTTTCCGAAAATCTCAACTGCGTCTATCGTGCGATTGATCCATTCCTCTCGTCCTACACGCTTATTTTTGCCGGGGCATAGCCATTTTGATTTTTCCTCATCCCACACCTCAATGTTAGGACAGTACGACGTTAACCCTGTTTCGTCGTATAAACGCTTTACCTGCTTTTTAGAGTAGGCTGGCGCCATTAGCTGACTGGAAAAACGCCCCTCAAAATCGCGGCCGATAGCGCGCAGCACACGGATATACCTATCAACCTCGTTATCGAACAGCTCTTTCCCTCCGTAATCCAAACCGCCGGAAAGCTGTATCTCGGAAAAGCGCCCGCGCTCTTTCAATGCTTCTCTTACGGTTTCGTAAATATCCTCTTGGTTTATTTCACGAGTCTTTCTCCAATCCTCCGTGTTCGAGGTCGTTTCATCCGTGGCATGGCCCGGCTTCGGAGTCTCTTTGGAGTTGGTGAAAAACGCGCAGAATTTGCATTGATCTCCGGTTTCCCACAGGCGGCAATGTTGATATGCGGTGATAACTAATTTTTGCGTCCTGACGTCGGCGATAGCCTCCATCGGAACGCCTCTGCCCGTTCGTTTTCCGAAAAAATCGGGCCTTTGCACAAAGTCGACCGAGTCTATCGTTTCTCCTTGATCCATGAGCGGAAATACGCCCTCATCGTCGCTCCAATCGACGTGATATGGGTTGGTATACGCTGGGTCTCCATAGTTTATGTATACGTTTGTCGCGTCTCGCAGAAGAATTGAACCAGGCATCGCTTTTTCCTTCGTTCTGCCCTCAAAGTCGATAAAAAACGGCTCTAAAAAACCAAAGTTATACACTTCGCTCTGAACCTTGGCGAGCGCACGCGGAGTCAACTCGACCCCGCGCAGTATCATGCTGAGTTTGAGGATCACAAAGGGGGAGACGTCGGGATATCGTATTATCGCCTCTTCAAGCTCCGATAATTTTGAGGAAACCATAGCAGCGCCTTCTCTCATAGCAATTATATCAACATGATGCCCGCAATCACTCCAGCGTTCACCGCAAACAAAAATACGAAATCTATTTTCCCGAACGGCACTGAGAAGGCGACACCACGCTCGGCATCGCTGTCAAAGCCACGGGATTCCATCGCCATAGCGATGCTTTCCGAGCGTTCGAAAGCATGAACCAACATCGGAAAGAAACGTTTTTTCGAGAGCGGGCCGGCCTTTATTCCGCGCACCGCCAGCGCCGAACGCACGATTTCATACTCGTCGCGCACAACAGGGAAAAAGTGATATGCGGCAAGCAGCCCATAAGCGAATTTAGGCGGCAGACGAAACTGCTGCATGAGGCTCATGATAAAATCCATCGAGTTTGTCGTGAGTGCGAACAAAATGCCTATTCCGCCAAAGGCCAGCACTCGAGAGGAAAGCTTCAGCGCGCTGTCCCACGACGTCACATAGACGACCCTTTCCCCTGCCGCCGCGGTGACGTTTGCGATGTTGTCCGCTGATGAAAATAGAAAGCCGGACATGAACAGCCCGGCCGAGGTTAAAAAAAACGGCAGCAACACCAAAAACAGCTTTTTTTTGTTCACCGAACGCGTCAATGCCGTCGCGGCAAAGCTGACTATAAAGACCACGATGTTCAAGCGGATATTGTATGTTATGGATAAAACAAGCGACGCGATCAGCAGCGTCAAAAATTTGTACCCTGGGTTGAGCTTGTTCATAAGAACCTCCTGGTTTGTTATTTTAATTCCGACAGCGTACCGTCATCCAAACTCAAAATACGGTTGGCGAACGCTCTCGCAAGCGCATGGTCGTGGGTTGCTATGATAGCCGTCAAACCCCGCGACACGCGTTTTTGCAGCAGATCCATGATAAAACTGGTGGCTTGCTCGTCCTGCGCGTAGGTCGGTTCATCAAGCAGCAGTATGGGTCTGGATCCGGCGAGCATGGAAAGGAGCGCGAGCCGCCGCTGCTGCCCCTGGCTCAATATATAAGGAGAGGCGTCCGCGTACCGCAAAAGGCCAAATTCAACCAGCAACGCCTCGGCCTCGGCTGTGTCGTCCTTCGAAGGCTTTGAACGATGCGCGTTTTTCAGCGTGATAAGTATCTCGTCGCGTACATTTTGCGATAAAAACTGATATCGCGGGTTCTGGAACACGAGCCCGACCTTTGATGAAACGCCGAGGTTCCCACGAAATCGGATCAACCCAGCGATCGCAAGCAACAGCGTGCTCTTTCCACTCCCATTTCCGCCGATAAGCGCTGTGATCGTCCCCTTCATCACTTCGAGAGACAGGGATGAAAATACCTGTTTGCCGCCATACGAAACGGCCAGATCTTTTATCACAACGGCGCTTTCCTCCGGCTTCGGGGATGGGAGAGGCGTCCGCCCGTCCAGCCATTCATCCGCGAAAAATAATCCCCTGTCGGTGAAGGCGTTTTTTCTGCGCTCCAGCTCGGACGGGTAAATGTCAGTTTCCGTTATATGCCCGTCCCTGTCCATGATCATGACGCGCGATAGAAAGGGGCGCCAATAGTCGAGCTTATGATCGACGATGAACAACGTGAGGCCGTTTTTGTTGAATATCTCCAATTTTTTCGCGAGCTCGGCGCAGGATTTAGGATCGACATTGGCGAAAGGTTCATCTAAAATCAAGGCTTCCGCCCCTGTCGCCATCGCCGTCGCGAGCGCGATCTTTTGCTTTGTGCCGCCAGAGAGGGAGTGAATCGGCGCCGTTTCCGCATCTTCCAAGCCCACGAGCCTCAACAGCTCGCGCGTACGCGCCAGCATATCGCCGGCGTAAGAGATGTTTTCCAGGGCGAATAATATTTCATGATCCACGCGGCCCATACAGAACTGATTGTCCGGATTTTGGAACATGATTGATATCCGTCTTGCTCTCTGACTTGGAGAAAGAAACGAGACGGCCGTATTCCTTATGTAAAGCTCGCCGGTCAGAGTTCCGGCGTACTCTGGATAAAGGCCCGCGAGACAATAGGCGAGAGTGCTCTTTCCACAGCCCGACGGACCCGCCAGAACGACCGCCTCCCCATATTTGACCGCGCAACTCACATTTTCGAAGACCGGCGGAGCGTTTTCCTCATAACGGAAAGTCAGATTTCGGCAAGACAGAATAACGTGCTGTCCAGATACCTCATCCACGCGATTTTCCAAGCGCATAGCTTTTTAACAACCCTGTTCCCGCCAGTCCGTCTCCAATCGATTTACACAGGACGCCTGAAAATATGACGGAGCTCATCAGGCGGATAAGGAACATGACGGCAAGCAGGCGTATGGACAACAGGCCGAAGCCCGACCGCACAAATCCCCATAGGAAGCTGGCGATGCAGCTGCCAGTTGCCGCAAGGCACATCGTCGTCAAATTGAATTTTTTATAACGTCCCAGGGCGAAAGGAATTTCCGCGCCGACGCCCTGTATAATACCGGCTACAAAGACCATAGGACCGTACATGCTGCCCATGAGCACTTCTATCAGCGCAGCCAGCACCTCTGCGACGACAGCGACCCCAGGTTTTTGCATTACGTAAGCCGCGAGCGTGGACGCCATGAACCATACGCCAAAGACAATCTCGTTGCCAAACGGGGCGAGCCCGACAGGAGTGAGCACAGAGCCGAGAAAAGAAGCGAAATATACCGCGCCAAGGTAAATGACGGCAAAAATGATCGACAGCAGAGACACCATGATAATATCTCTTAGTTTCCAAATGTAACTATTCATTGGATTCTCTCCTTATATGGGGTTTTTGTTTCCTCATTGCACATCGGTTTGCGGCGTCTGCGTCGGGCTGTTCACGGATAGCGTGAAAGTGAGCGCGTAATGCGCGGCCGTAGTTTGCGCGTAGGCACACGCTTCTTCCAGATAATCGAATATCGCGTGGACATCGCCGTTTATACGAGTTGCGTAATGGATCGTCGACGGCTGAAGCCCTGCGTGTTCCGCCATACGATATACGTGAGCTATGCTGTCGATATAGTTTTCACAACCCAGAGGATACAAGGCGATTTTGCACAAAACAGGGAAATGTATTTCTTTTGTGGACGATATATTCGGAGACGTCCCGCTTTGGGAAAGATAGCTGTCTGCGTCGACATCACCTGGACAGCCTTTGGAAAACTGCCCTTCAAGAGCCATATGCACACCGGGGCTGTAGGCGTTTACGAACAATCCCCGTACCGCGTCGGCGACGTGGTTCAGCTTGCCCCGGTATACTGTCGACAAGACGTCGGACGAACTCCAGACCGCAGATGTGTCAGTTTTTTGCAGAGCGTCCAATATAATAGGTATAAAATTGCTATCCATCGGATAAAGAGAGAATCTGCATCCCGATATGTCAAGATTGGTTCCCCTTCCATGCCATGGAAGATCTGGACGATCGCAAACCGGAGTTCCCAGCATAAAAATCCCCCACTCCCGCTTCATATTTCTTCTATCAGTGCTTGTGGCGCTTTATAACCAATATAAAAAATAAAGTGCTCCCCTTATGGGAAGCACTTTATTTTTTCCTAAAAATCGCTTCCCTACGCTGGTATTAACCAACAGGTTCTATGGGTCAGGTTTTAACCTTCTCAACTCCGAAGAGTCCCCCCGCTGTTATTTTGTAAAGGAGCGGATACAAGTAAAAGTCCAATTCAATATACCATATGACATTTTTTTGTCAAGGAAACGCTGATTACATTGGAAACGCTGATTACCGGTTTGTTTTTGTTTTGGCTATGGTTTGAGGGATGAAATTCGAGGCGTCCCCCCTGCCCCGGTCGCATTTGCCGGGACAGGGGGAATTTTAAGCGCGGAAATTATCTGGGCGCGGCGCCGTCGTCGCTGGGACCTGGGGGATTCAATCTCTCATCGTATCCTATCCCATACTCCTGCCCTGTGGCGACTTTGCTGTAGGTGTTGCCCGTCACCGTGGTGTTGGCGTCGTTCCTGCCGATGACGCCGCCCGCGTAGAAGTAGGAGGCGGCGGAGGCGGAGGCCATGACGCTGCCGCTGGCGGCACAATTCGCTACCATGCCACGGTGAGGGGCCGTGGTACCGTAGTTAACGCCTACGATGCCGCCCGCGCAGGAGGAGGCGGCCCAAGGGGAGTAGGCCGTGACGCTGACGCTGGCCGCGCAGTTCGTCACAATGCCGACGTAGCTGCTATATCCAGCGATGCCGCCCGCCACGGAGGACTTGTTGTAGTCGTTGGCGTTGGAGTAGACCGTGACTGTGCCGCCGGCGGCACAGTCCGTCACCGTGCCAAGGTTATATCCGACGATG
>JAITOY010000059.1 GCA_031289775.1 Synergistaceae bacterium | reverse complement strand
CGCCGCGAACGCGCTGCCCGAGAACGCCAGCACGAGCGCTGATACCAACGCGAACAAAATCAGTTTCTTCCTGTTAATCAAACAAAATTCCTCCTTCCAAAATATGAGACTTCGGGGTTGGAAATGCCATCCCGGTCTCAAAACCCGCCGGTTTTCGAACCGGCCTCGAACTTGCGCGCGCAGCTGTTTTACTCCTGTTTTTTGCGCTATCACCTCCTGCTCCCGTTCTTAAAACAAAACTTTTATGAGATTACAAATGCATAACGCCAAAGATTTACAAACTTTTAGCGGATTTAACGGCAAATAAAAAATTGTCCTATAATATGTCTTCTGTCGGTATTTATGCGAAAGCAAAGGTCACTGTTCGTTTAATTAGGAAGGCGCAATAGGGGGGTATAGGCGCTTTAACGCTGTGTCTTCGCGGGAAGCCGCATATAATACAAGTAATAATCACGGGGAGGAGTGTAAATCAATGCTGGGCGGGACAACTAATGAAGAATTAGAATAATATGGAGACGATGTCCAACCCTCCGTTTCAAAACATGTTCAGTTTGCGCGATAGACTCCAAACTTAACTAAAGCGGCGCGTCTCGTTCGTCCGGAGCCTGACGGCCTGGGTTCCTCAGCCTTTCGACTAGCAGTGCCGCCTCCTTCAGCGTGAGAGCGCCGCGAAGCTGACTCGTCTCCGCCGATACGCCGAACGTATCCTCTATGGCGGCGGCGAGATCGAAGAGTGAGAGCGAGTCGCCTCCCAGCTCGACGAAATGGCTGTCCCCTGAGAGCGAGCCTAGCGGCACGTCAAGAACGCGGCTCCAGATTTCCGCCATATTCCTCTCCTCGGCTGAGGGGCGAAAATCCCCAGATTCGAGCGAAGCGAGCCGGCGCGCTTCGTATAGCCCGCTCTCAAATCCCGCCGCGAGCGCCGCTCTGTCGACCGTTCCTTTTGGGGTGCGCGGCAGGATAGGAACTTCAACAATCCCAGCGAGTCGCACGCTCCATTCCCTCTGTATGGAAAACGCGGCGGCGCTGAGGTTCCCGGGGTCAGTGTCGCGTCCGAAGAGTAAAAGCCCCTCCGCAGTCTCCACAATAGCGACGTCGTCGTTTGGGGCCGCGCGCGAGGCGCTCTCCTCCATGTCCCGCCTGGGGAGATTGAGCCCGTTATAACAGACAATATCCTTGTGGCGTCCGAAGATCGTCAGACGGCCGCGTCTGAAATATCCAAGGTCTCCTGTGTCGAGCCAGCCATCATCGTCGGGGTTCGGCCCGTCCGGGTCGTATCCCGCGCAGATGTTGCCGCCTCTAAGATGGACGATCCCAAGGTTTTCCTCGGGAAGTCTCTCTCCGCCGCGCCCGCGCACTATGGCTTCGTTGCAGCTGTCCAAAACCCCAACGCTGACTCGCTCGAGGAAACGTTTTCCACAAAGGGTTCCATTGGCGTTCGAGGTCTCGACGAAACGCAGCGGTTCTCCCGCGAGGACGCTTTCGGGGTCGATAACATCGACCCGGATATCCTCGCCGGGAGGCTTGCACGAGACGCCCATCGTCGCCTCGCTAAGCCCGTACGCCGGACAAAGCGCCCCTTTGTGCCAGCCGAAACGCGACATCTCCGTCTCGAAATCGAGCAGTGTCGACGCCCTGAGGTTTTCGCCGCCGCAGAGGCAGACGTTTACGGAGCTCAGGTCGAGCCCGCGCGGCTTTTCGTCCCTGACGGCCCGAAGCGCCAATTCGAGGCCGAACAGGGACGAGGCTGTGACGGTGCACCCCCACTCGCCGCACATCCGCAACCAGATCGCCGGATCCTTTAAAAAAAATCCCGTGTCCATGAGAAACTGGTCGAATCCGTTAAAAAGTGGCACGAGGTGGCAGCCGACGAGGCCAAAGATGTGCGAAAGAGGCAGCCAGCCGAGGTATCGCTCCATGAAGTGTTCTCTGGCGACGACGCTGCTCGCCAGAGCGCCCGTCCGAAGATTGGCCCCGGTGAGAATGGCGCGGCGAGGCGACGCGGTGGAGCCGGACGTGTGCTGCAAGAGCGCCCTGTCAGAATCGCTCATTTTATGTATGTCTCCCGGAGAGAGGGAGAGTGACTGATAGCGCAACGTCGTCGCGGGCGCGCTCTCCTTTGGTTTCTTTTCATCGTCGATGAGCGTCGCGCCCTTTGCCGTTTTTACCGGAGTGTCTTCTTCCAGGACGTTTCGCGTTGGGACGGGCGAAACGGGAACTATACATCCCAGCCAGCACGCCCAAAGAGCGGTGATCGTGCGGCGATTTCCGCGCGTACGCAGATTGAGGTTGTCGAAGGGCCGCAGGCCCTCGCTCTGCAACGCGCCGAGCAGCATTAGCGCGTCATGGTACATCCGCGCGCAAGTGATGACTGAGGTCTGCCCGTCGGCCTCCAAAAACGTCAAGGTCGCGGCGCTCTGCCGCTGTTCCTGGATCATGTCCTGAATGTTCGTTGCGCGGCCCCCTTGAAGCGAAGTCCCTTCAGATCATAGTGAATCCGCCGTCGACGGAGATGGTCTGGCCAACGATAAAATCGCTCTCCTCCGAGCAGAGGAATGAGATAGTCCCGTAAAGATCTTCCCCGACGGCGAGCCTGCCAGCCGGGGTCTGCTTTCTCTGCTCCTTCAGCGAGAAGGCGGGGAAACTCTGGAGGGCCGTTTCTGTCTCGACGATGCCTGGGGCAACCGCGTTCACCTGGATATTCATGCTCGCGCACTCGCGGGCGAGGGCTTTTGTGAACGCGATTACCCCGCCTTTCGCGGCGGAGTAGTGTGTGAACCCAAAGCCGCCGACACGTCCGGCCACAGATGCGACGTTAACAATTTTGCCTTTTTTCTGTTTCAGCATAATCGGGTAGATAGCCCTCGTCGCCAGGAATGTTCCGGTCAGATCGATATCTATGACGCCCTTCCAGTCGTCGAGCGTCATATCCTCGAACAATTTTACCGGGAAGATCCCGGCGTTGTTAATGAGCGCGTCGACCTTGCCGAAGCGCTCCAAGACGACCTCGGCCATTTTCAGCGTGTCCCGCTCGACGGAGACGTCGCAGCGCAGCGCAAACGATCCGCCCGGTGCGAGAGTTTTCACTGCGTCCTCGGCTGTGGAGAGATTGCGGCCCATTATGACGACGTCAGCCCCGTCGAGGCTGAACTTTTGGGCGAGCGACAGACCTATCCCCCTCGAGGCGCCCGTTATGACCACCACCTTGCCGGAGTGTTCAGCGGTTTTTGTCGTCATCCCTCAGCCCTCGATCTCCGCTATGGTCTGCCCGACCTCCACCCTGTCGCCCTCTTCGGCGAGCAGCGCGGCTACTTTGCCGTCGGCCGGCGACTCTATGTCAACCCTTATCTTATCCGTGGACGCCTCGGCGATGACGTCGTCCTTCGCCACGTCGTCGCCGATCTTTACGAGCCACTGGCGAAGTTTGACGCTCTTCGCCCCCTCCGCGAAATCCGGAACATTAACAGCTATCCTCGCCAATCCGCATCCGTCCTTTCTCGTCCTTCGGAGTCGCCGGTCACAAGTTGCCCCGATTTGCGCTGTTTTACGCTTTTTTACCAGGCATCATTACGCGTCGCGGGTTTTTCCCTGAATGCCGTAATCCTTCATCGGAACTGGTATGGCTTCGAATACATCCGCGAAATTCGAGATGAAGACGTCCCGGACTTCGTCGTATGGCGGAGTGCGCCCGAGCAGCTCGAGGGATGTAACTCCCGTATCGGAGAGACCGCACGCGATAATGGCGTCGTAGTGGTTCATGTCAGGGCAAATGTTGAGCGAGACGCCGTGCATCGTCACGAGGTGAGAGAGAGCGAGCCCGACGGCGGCGATCTTGTCGTTCCCGGCGAAGACGCCGCTTTTTCCCTCTATCCTGAGACCCTCGATTCCATAGCTATTGAGCAGCCTTATGATGACCTCCTCGACAGCCCTCAGGAACAGGTGCGCCGTCTTCCGATAGCGCAGGAAGTGCAGAACGGTCGAGACGACCATCTGCCCCGGCCCGTGATAGCTGACCCCGCCCCCTCTGGGGACTGCGCGTTTTTTGATTCCGGCGCCCTGAAGGCGCTCATCCTCCCAGAGGATGTGATCCTGATCGGAGTCGGCGCCACATGTGATCACTGGTTCGTTTCGCTGAAAGATAAGAACGTCGGGACGCGTATTCCGCCAGCAAGCCTCATGCAGCTCACACTGTATCGAGAGAGCATCGTCGTAGTTTATTTCCCCAAGGTCGAGCCATTCAACTGTGTTTGCCAATTTAACTGCCGCGCGGCCCTTGGCCCGCAAGGGGAGCCGGGCCGCGCGAGGCTATTCTGTTTTATCTGCGCGCCATCTCTTGCAGGTCTGTGTTGATCTTGGAGAAGATATATACTGGCGCGCAGCCAGGATAGTATGTGACGCTTTTTGCCAGTTTCGCGGCCTCATGGATCTTCGGTTCGCTTGGGAAGAGCTTCCAGCAGTCGCCGCATACAAAGAGGTTTTTCCCTTTCACGCACTCAGGGTCGAAGTCCGGCACGCCTCCCGCCACTACGACTATCTCGCCGTGTTTGTCGAGGAACTCCTGAACATCTATGCCGGATAAGGCGAAGCTGTCGAGAGATCCGCGAACGTTGACGTAACATCCTCCGCAAGTTTGCTGGAAGTAACAGTCCATGCCGCGGTACATGCCCATAGGGTTGTCGTTCGGGCGCCGGAAGTGGGTGGCGACGTCGTTCAGTTTTTCGCCGACAACCTCAATGTTCGCGATCTTTATCTCGCCAAGACCCTCTGTTCCGGCGCAGCGGACGGCTGGTATCTCCATCGGGTCGAAGCCCATAATCGAGCATGTGACGGCGTCAACGGCACACGTGTCCTGTCCGGCGATGATAAGGTTCATCTCGATCGGGCTGCCTGCGTGCGGGCCCTGCCCCTCCATGCCAATTATGCCGTCGACTATCGTGAGGTCGGCCTTGCGGATCTTGTACAGGTCGGCCATCTTCTGGCCGAGGTCTATGCGGTGAGCGCCCTGCTGCTGGTCGCTCGGGTGAACGTTCGGGATGATGCCGTTCCAGTTTTTGAGGCCGAGCGTGACGACGCCGGCGATATGTACCTTCATCTTGGGAAGGTTGATAACTACGTCCGCGTCGAGGAACGGCTTGAAGACAGCAGCCTTTTTGAATATCTTTGCGCCCGGAATGTCGACTTCGACAATTTCGGACTCGTCAAAGTATATGACATCGTCCGCGCCGCCCAGCCGGGCCGCCTCCTCCATCCCGGACTCCTTGAACGCGGGCTTGGCTCTGCCTACATGCATACCGAGCGAAGGATTGTCGCCGACAACGACTTTTCCGGCTTTGGAGTTTTCCTTGAAATATGCCACTACAGCCTCCACTGTTCGGGGGTCGACAACGGCGAAGCTCTCCGGCGGCGCCTGGAAAGCGAGGTTCGGTTTGATCAGGACTGTCTGCCCCGGCTTGATAATGGCGTCCGGAGAGCCAATCGCCCGTTCAACGGCTTTCGCGACGGCGGCTTTGATTTTGACGATGTCTTCCGGGTTTCTCTTGTACTTGCCCTTGATGAATCCGTCGTTGCCAGCCGGTTTTTCACACCTGACGATTGCGACTTTTGGCTTGCTCATACTGTAGACCTCCTCCAAAGTTTTGTATAGCACCCCAGCGCCGGCCTCGTCGACCGGCAATTGCCCAAAGACGCTGAGCCCAGCATTTTTGGCACATCACAAACATACCGCCGGCATATAGCGAACGTCAGCAAAACAAGCCGGGCGGATGGTTTCAGAAAATTTTTCAGAAGATATTTTAGGACAGAAGACATGGTCATCACTCCACGTCAGGACAAGATTATCATAAACAGCCGCTTTTGAGAACTATTTAATTGCCTGAACTACTGGAGTTATCGTGCGCCGTCGGCCATGTCCTTCTTTTTTTATCTTCTCAAATATGGTAATGTATAAAAATCGTGTCAAGGATATATAGCGCAGCGTTACACGGATTGTTCCATCGTTATGATCGAGGATCGCGCTAAGTTAGTTTGGTATGGGAGGGAGAACCGCATGGATCCCACTGCGAAGATTTTGCTCGACTATTTGCTTGATATCATGAACCACCCCGCGAAAGCGGAGCTGAATCTTGCCGAAATTCCCGAGGGTTTCCGCGATTTTGGGCGCAGCCTGAAATTTTTCGCGGAATGTACAATTGAGGTGAGGAATCTCGCCGCGTCGCTTTCAAGCGGACGTCTGCGCGTCAAACTGCCTGATTCGGCCAATGAAATGGCCGCTCCGCTAAAATCGCTGCAAGCCTCGCTGAAACACCTGACATGGCAGACTCAGCAGATCGCTAAGGGCGATTATGGACAGCGCGTCGCTTTTATGGGCGATTTCTCCGACTCGTTTAACGCGATGGTGAAACAGCTTGAAGAACGTCGGCGCGAGTTGATCGAGGCTAAAACAAAAGCTGAGGCCGACTCCGAATCGAAAAGCTCCTTCCTGGCCAGGATGAGTCATGAGATACGCACCCCGATGAACGCGATAATAGGGATGAGCGAGTTGGCCGTGAGGGATTACGGCAAACCGGAGGCGCTGAATCACATTTATGACGTCAAACAGGCGGGGGAAAACCTGCTGTCGATCATAAACGACATTCTCGATTTTTCGAAGATCGAGTCGGGCAATGTCGAGATGACAGACGCGCGCTACGAGACCGCGTCGCTTTTGAACGACGTGCTCGCTATTGTGCGAACCAGGCTCGGAGACAAGCCGGTTGAATTTTTCGAGGACATAGACCCGTCAATTCCGGAACATCTGGTGGGAGACGCGGCCAAGGTTCGACAGATACTTCTCAATATCCTCTCAAACGCGGTGAAATATACAAATGACGGCGCCATCAAGTTTTTCGTGAGCGGCGAATATTTGGACGACGGTTTCGCAAACATGTTTTTCTCCGTAGAGGACAGCGGGATCGGCATCAAAAGCGAGGATATCGGGCGTCTGTTTGGCGACGTCTCCCCCTTCGATCTGGAACACAACAATAATACTCATGGCGCCGGGCTTGGGCTGGCGATCACTCATCGTCTCTGCAGGGCTATGGGCGGGGGCATTGAAGTGAGAAGCGAGTATGGTTTCGGCTCTATCTTCACAGTGAAGATACGACAGCAGTGCCCGGTTTACCGGCCTATAGGCGATATCGAAAAAGATTTGCGCTATCACGACAGGCTCAGCGGAGTCTGTTTCACAGTGCCAGGTTATCGCGTGCTTGTCGTGGACGACAACGCGACAAATTTAAAAGTGGCGGAGGGGCTTCTCGCTCCTTATATGATGTTGGTGGACACTTGTATGAGCGGTGAGGAATCCATCAGCCTCGTGATTAAAAACGACTATGACCTCGTGTTGATGGATCACATGATGCCAGGCATGGACGGCATCGAAGCGACAAAGGCCATGCGTTCGCTCGGCGGCCGATTCAAGGAGCTGCCCATAGCGGCGCTCACGGCCAACGCGGTCGCGGGCAGGAGGGAGATGTTCCTCAAAAACGGCTTCGACGACTTCCTCTCAAAGCCCATAGAAATATCGAAGCTGAATGAATTCATCGAAAGACTGGTTCCTGAGGAGAGGCGAAAACAAGCGGAGACAGCGGCTGATAAAGAGCCGGAATCTTTCGTTCTGGAGATCGACGGATTAGACACGATAAGGGGCGCGATGATGACCGGCGGAACGGAGGCTGGTTACAGGGAAGTGCTCGAGCTTTACTGTCGCGACGTCGATTCGAGGATGGAATATCTCGATATATCCCAGGCGGAGCGCGACATGAATAATTTCACGACGCACGTCCACGCCTTGAAAAGCGCGTCGGCCACGATCGGAGCGGTCGCTATATCCCGGGACGCCGCGTTTCTGGAGGACGCTGGAAGGCGCGGCGATCTGGAAGCCATCCGAGACTGCCTCGATTTCTTCCGGGCAAATCTCGCCGAAACGCTGTCTCGCATCCAGGCCGCGATTTATCCCGGCAGGCCGAATGAGACGAACGAAAATACCCAGACCATTGACAAAGCGGCGCTATCGCGCCTTAAAGAGGCGCTTGTCGCGGAGGACGTGGGGGCCGTGGACGCGATGCTGTCAGAATTTGCCGCGATGACGCTGGATTCCCAGACGGCGGATGTGTTGTCGCAAATTTCCGACCTCGTATTGACTTCAGAGTTCAAAGAAGCCGCGGAAAGGCTGACTCATTCAGCGTAATGAATTGCCGTTCCCAAGCGCAAGCGACATAGAGCGCATCTATGCCGCTTAAATCCGCTGTCCCTTCAGGCAGGCCTCCCGCTTCGCGACGTACAGAGGGTCGTAGATCTCGGCCCGATCAAGCGCGATGGCGCTCCGCGTTCGGTCGATCAGCAGATCCGCGCTCCATAACCACCACAAAACCTTAGCGAAAAATCCCGTACACCTATAGTAAAAATGCAATCGCCTGTACATCACGCAACATCCTTCCTTATTATTCTTTTCTGGATTGGAACCGCGCTAAATACTTCAATATATTATCGGCGCCCTGGTTTTTAATCTGCACATCGAATACGAACACTTCTACAGACGCGCGCCATTAAAAATCAGTAAAATTACTTAGAGACAGTTTGAGAAAGCGCGAAGTCTCGTGATATGGGCGTTTGGGCATCTTGAAGCAGGGCGGCTTGACGGATACCGTGAATTGACATGATGTGCTCGCGCAAAAATCGAGGATACTGTGATATTATGTCTCTTGTTTCCGAATCAGCCCTGTGTTTCGCGGGTTTTCTCAGGCTGTGGAAACAGGAGCTGAATCTACAATCTGTGCGATATTCACTCATGACCTTTACGCTGAACCATTGAAAAAACTCGACGCTTTTTGAAGTCCATAAATCGCGCGTCATTTTTGGGGGTTCTCAATCATTTAGCTTGAAGTGAGGATCCAAGGTCATTGTTTTTCGAGCGCGTTGCGTTACCTGTCTTCGTGTCCGTCAATCCGACAGAAGACATATTATAGGACAATTTTTTATTGGAGGTGCTTGGCTGCGTTTTTTGATATAACGCGTGTCATGTGGCCTTTTTAATTGTTGCTTAATTAATTTTTAAAACGGGAGCAGGAGGTGGTTTGTTTCGGCGAGAGAGGGACGTCTCGAGGGACGCGTTTTCAGGCTGGCGGCTGCGGGCCGCCATTGACGATTTGAGAAGGACTTGTTTTCGGATGTTTTTTCTCATTCTTGGAAGGAG
>JAITOY010000048.1 GCA_031289775.1 Synergistaceae bacterium | reverse complement strand
CGCCGCAACTTGTACGAGCACGTCACGGTCTCTCTTCGGACGCTCGACATTATAATCGCCGCCTGCGCCATCCTGATTGTCATACTTGTCATAGCCGGAGCGATTCAGGGGCGATTTATGCGGCTTTAGAGGTAAGCCACGTACGCTCAATCCTTTCTCCCGCAGCTTATGCCGGGTTGAGTCTAGCTCGGCCTCCGTCGGCAAGGATGCTCTCTCCGCAGACTGCGTCGGACAGGGGTGAACAGAGGAACAGCACGACCTTCGCTAGATCCTCCGGGATAAGGACGCGACCGATGGGCATGGTGGGGAGGTAATGATCGTGGAACTTCTCCTCTCCATAGTAGCCCCTCATCATGTCTGTCAATGTCGGTCCGGGCGCGACCGCGTTTACGTTCACGCCATCCCGCGCGTAGCGCTTTCCCAAGTAGCGAGTCATGCTGTCGGCAGCTCCCTTTGTGGCATTGTATTCGATCCCGTCTCCCCCGCCGGAGGCGACTCCGCTTGTTGTGACGTTGACGATCTTGCCGTATTGACGTTTTTTCATGTCCTCGCACGCAGCGCTGTTCAGGTAAAACTGTGCCAGTACGTTGACGTCGAAGACCTTGTGCCATGGTTTGCGGGCTATGGCCGCGTTGTTGACAACGATATCGACTCTGCCGAAACGGCTGACTGTCTCAGCCACCAGGGCCTTGCACTCTTCCTCCCCGCCTATGTCGTATCTGAGATGCACAGGGACGGGATC
The DNA here is from genome assembly GCA_031289775.1 of Synergistaceae bacterium. Classification (GTDB taxonomy): domain Bacteria; phylum Synergistota; class Synergistia; order Synergistales; family Synergistaceae; genus JAITOY01. The sequence goes on along the minus strand of JAITOY010000048.1, from coordinate 78,829 downwards.
GCAGGATGAAAGAACCTCGAGAAAGGGCGTCGCGTCCTCAGGCGTTATGATGTCGTCCATTACAACCTGAGCGCCGGCGCCGGCCAGTATCGCGGTGATCGCCAGGCCAAGCCCGGTCACGCCGCCTGTGACGATAGCGACGTTTCCCGATAGATCGATTGAATATGGCATTCCTGAAAATCGCCTTCTTCCCTGATTTTTCGATGCTTATGTCTATGAATGTTTTTACGGTTGAATAAAACGCCCCATAAAGAGAATAACTCCTGTTTTTTCATCGGCTATGAAAAAAATAAATAAATATGCTTTGACTGAAAATTACAATTTTTACCTTAATATTTTAGGAACTGCTGCCTTGACAAGTGGAGTCTAAACTACGCTGAGCAAAATACTTTATAGATGTGAGAAAAACAAACGATGCCTACTAAATTCTTCATGAGAAAATTTATAAAAACTAAATAAACCATAATTGAATTTAGTAGTTTTGTCAACAACACGGAACACGCGTTGAACAAGGCTATTTTCAACTTGTCTGCGTCTGTGTGTCATTGAGCCTGTGCCCGCGCAGAATCACCCCTCGTATCGCGAGCTCGTTGTCAAGCAGCACGACGTCGGCGTATTTGCCGGGGTCGAGCGACCCCCGTTCGCCAAATAGCCCGATTGCTCTCGCCGGGTTCACGGAAGCGCATTTGACCGCTGTATGGAGCGGTATCCCCATGTCGCGCACAGCTGTTCTGAGACACCCCATGAGGTTCGTGGCCGAGCCGGCTATCGCGCCGCCGTGCGTCAGCGTTGCCATGCGGTCCCTGACTGTCACGGCGAGCCCGCCCATCTCGTAATCTCCGTCCTCCAGACCCGTAGCCATCATACTGTCGCTTATCATTAGGACGCGGTCGTCTCCGAACATCGCGAATGTCGCCCGGACGGCGCTCGGATGAATATGTATGCCGTCGCATATCAGCTCGACCCGGCAGTGCGGCGCGTCGAATGCTGCCCCTATGACGCCCGGGGCGCGGTGGTGAAAGGCGGGCATGGCGTTGTACAGGTGCGTCGCCTGCCGCGCGCCCCTGTAGTAAGCCTCCGACGCCGTTTCGTAATCGGCCGTAGTGTGTGCCAGCGAAATGACGACCTCGTCCTTCAACTCAGCGATCACGTCGAGCGCGCCCTCTATCTCCGGCGCGATCGTGAGCACTTTTATCAGCCCGCCGGCAGTTTCCTGGAGCCGCCGGTAAAGAGCGGCGTTAGGCAAGCGCACGTAGTCGGGGTTCTGCGCTCCGAGCTTTTGCGCGGAGATGAACGGCCCTTCGAGGTATATACCCACGATGGAAGAGCCCTTCGATATACTGTTCGCGGCGCTCCTGGAGAAGACTCCGCACGCCGCCGCCAGTGTCTCCTCCGCGAGTGTCAGCGTCGTCGGGCAGAGTGCCGTCACTCCGTTCGACGCCTCGTACTCCATCATCGCCCTCACGCCGTTTTCGTCAGCCGAGGTGAACTCCCTCCCGACGCACCCGTGAAGGTGTAGGTCGATCAGCCCCGGTATCGCGGTGCAGCCCGACGCGTCCACGACATCGCCGCCTGCGTCGCCGCTGATGAACTCTCCGTCGATAAATATGTTCCTCTCCTCGAATCCACCGGACTCGCTGAAAACCCTCGCCCCTTTTACAATCATGGCGGATCACTCTCCCTCGACGCGAGTATATATTTGCCCCAGCATAAAAAAAAGAGCCATAAGCGCAGGGGCTTTAGGCTCGGCGCCCGCTGCGCTATCCAGGATCGTAAAGCGTCACGTCCGGCGCGCTCGGTGATGCCTCTTTCAGTATCATTCTTGCGAGTGGGGCGTTCATGGCGTAAGATTCGCCTTGCGCGAAATTGCGCGTTCGGGAGGAGGAGTGTGAGTGACGAAAATTTTAACGAGCGAATCTGACGGGGTCGCTGTTTGGACCATGGAGTCCGATAAGGGGCTCAACATCCTGGGCGTTGATCTGTTTTTGGAGATGGAGCGATTGGCAGACGAGGCGGAGGCGGACGACGGCGTGCGCGTGATAGTCATAACCGGCTCCGGCAGGGCTTTCGCGGCTGGCGTTGATGTCGGGGATATCTCGAATCACGATGTCGAGGCTGGTATGAGACTCGTGGGTGTCGCGGTCTCGCTTTTTAGAAGGCTCGAGCTGCTGAAAAAGCCAGTCATCGCGGCCGTGAATGGGTACGCGTTCGGAGGCGGTTTCGAGATGGCGCTCGCCTGCGACATCCGCGTCGCGTCGGACGACGCTGTCTTCTGCATGCCGGAGGTGCGGCTCGGTATCATACCGGGTCTGGGCGGCACGCAGAGGCTTCCTCAACTCATAGGGGCCGGCGCGGCGAAGGAGATTATCCTGACGGCCGAGAGGGTGAGCGCGGAGAAAGCCCTGCGGATTGGGCTCGTCAACAGAGTGGCCGGCTCCGGAGAGCTAATGCCCGTCGCGAAATCCGTCGCGGAAAAAATCGCTTCAAACTCGCCCGCGGCTGTTGCGCTCGCCAAGGAGGCCATAAGCAGGGGATTGGGGGTCGACTTTGAGACTGGCGTCTCCATAGAGGCCGCGTTGACCCGCGCTTGTTACGCGAGCGAGGACAGGGCCGAGGGGATGAGGGCGTTTTTCGAAAAAAGAGACCCGGTCTTTGTGCGTGCGCGGGCGCACGGGGAGAACGCCGGGTCATGACCGACAAAGTGCGCGAAATGGGGGAGGTGCTCGATCTCGTCAGGGACGGGGACGTCGTCGCGTGCAGCGGCTTCGGCGTGGCGGCTCTCGCCGAGGAGGTTCTCGTCGGGTTGGAGGGGAGATTTCTTGCCGTCGGGAGGCCCAAAAACCTTACGCTTTACAACGGCTCGGGCCTGAGTGACGCGAACGGAGGCGGCTCGGATCACCTTGCGCATGAGGGGCTGCTCAAGAGGATCGTGGCGGGATTTTTCGGGTTCAACTACAGGATGAGGGAGCTCATCGAGCGAAACGGCGTCGAGGCGTACAACATCCCTCAGGGCGTTGTCATGCGTCTCTTGCGTGAGCGCCTGCTCGGCAATCCGGGGCATATTACGCGGATTGGTCTTGGGACGTTCGTGGATCCGCGCGCCGAGGGCGGCAGGATGAATGCCCAGACGACGGAGGAGATCGTGGAGCTTGTGAACCTGATGGGAGAGGAACGGCTTTTTTATCGGGTCCCACGCATCGACGTGGGCATAATACGCGCCACGGCGGCTGACTCGGACGGGAATCTCTGCGTGGACGAGGAGGCGCTGCCCTCGGACATCCGTGTCGTGGCGATGGCGGCCAGGGCGAGCGGCGGCAGGGTGATAGCGCAGGTGAAGCACATAGCGCGGGCCGGGAGCCTGACGGCGGATAAAATTTACCTGCCCGGCATATTCGTGGATGCGGTCGTGCAGTGTCGGGAGCCCCAAAAATATCATCGCTTCATAGGCAACGTCGTCAACTTCGATCCGTCGCTCACCGGGCGGCTGAAGGTCAAAACCCCGACCGCGCCGCTTCTTCCGCTCGACGCGAAAAAAATCATAGCGAGGCGAGCCGCCCTGGAGATGCTGCCGGGCGGCGTTGTGAACCTGGGGGTTGGCACGCCGGAGTTCATAGCGGCCATCGCCGTTGAGGAGGGAGTCACGGAGATGACGACGCTAACCTCCGAGAGCGGCGCTATCGGAGGGGAGCCTTGCGGCGGGCAGGAGTTCGGCGCGACGAGAAACCCCGTCTGCATATTCGACCAGCCGACCCAGTTCGACTTCTACGTCGGCGGCGGACTCGACGCCGCGTTTCTCGGTTTCGCGCAGGCGGACGAGGGCGGAAACGTGAACCTCTCCCGCTTCGGCGGCAGGATATATGGATGCGGCGGTTCGATCGACATCACGCAGAGTACGCGCCGCGTCATCTTCTGCGGCTCGTTCACCGCAGGTGAGCTGGAGGAGGAGATAGGGGACGGCTTCCTCGTCGTCAAACGCGAAGGAAGGAGCAAAAAATTCGTGAGGGAAGTCGAACAGGTCACTTACAACCGAAAGTCAGCCCCAGACGGGCAGGAGGCGTCGATAGTGACGGAGCGCGCCGTCTTCAGGCTGACTGGTTCCGGCCTTGTTCTAACTGAAATTGCTCCTGGCGTCGACCTTGACAGGGACATCCTGGCACAGATGGAATTCGCGCCGGAGATCGACAGGAATCTGAGGATGATGGATGAAGCCCTGTTCAAATCCGGCCCGATCGGCCTGAGGAAGAGGATGGCCGGTCAGTGCTAATGTTTTCCCCGGTGTTTCCCGGCTCTCCACAGCGCTGCCGCGGCAAGGATCGGAATTAGAATTACGGTGTCTGAGCCGGCGGCGCAACCGCCGGCCTCAGTCTTTCCTCCCTCCGGCGGCGCTGAGACTGCGGAGCCGGAGTCATCCGGCAGGCTGCCGCCGCTTGGCGGAGCTGTCGGCGCGTCGTCAGGCGGAGTTGTCGGCGCGGTGCCGCCGTCACCGGGCGGAGCGACACAGGCGGGTATTTCCATTTTGAGTGGTTCGCTCACGTTATCAGCCAGGTCCTTAACGAGGATATATATGTCCAGGGCGCCGGACGCGATATCCGCCAAGGCGATGGTCGTCTCAGACGTGTCGCAGGGGACTCCCGCACCGTCAGTCACGATGACGGGTTCCGGGGCTCCGCTTGCGGTCAGGGCATTGTAATATTCCCCTTCCTCGTCGCTCGTGAAATTCACTGTCGCGCTCCCATCGTCCAGTCGGTTGGCTGTTCCGGACGAGAGCGTCGGAGGGTTCCTGTCCGGGATGTGATTTGGAAGATATCCGGTTTGATAGCCGCCGGCGCCCCTGAGAATTGGCAGCTTTCCCGGGATGTACATCCACATCTCATCGTTCCCGAACAAGTTTTCGAAAAAGCCATCCTCCTGTATTTCCCCGTCTGTTTTGCCGGCGCCATTGAGGTCGTCGTCCGCGCCATCCGGAAAAGTACGGCCGGCGCCGTCGAGCATGCCCGCGAAAGCCACATTGCCGGAGAGCTCGATTGAATTGCCGTTGTTTCTTCCAAGCACGCGCCCGGTGAACTCATTTCCAGCGACACTGGGAACGAGGGACGCGCAATTTTTTGTGAAACCCCGCTCAATGCTTCCCGCCACGCCGCCCGCTGAATCCTCCGCGGCTACTATTGCGCCGGTGCTGTAACAATTTGCGACGCCGCCTTCTATTGTATAGCCTGTCACTCCGCCGACATATCTCCTCCCGTTTGTAGTCCCCCTGCTGTAGCAGTTCGCGACCTCGCCCCCGAAGGAAATATAACCTACAACGCCGGCGACATAAGACCTCCCGGTTGCGTCGACTGTGCTGTAGCAGCCGGTGACGAGGCTTCTCTCTATATTTCCCGCCACTCCCCCAACGCCAGAATCGCCGCTTGTCGCGCCGGTGCTGTAGCAGCCTGAGACGATGCTTCCATCCTTTATTATTCCAACTACGCCTCCGACGCATTGGTATCCACTGACATCAACGCCCTCTACTCCGAGATTTTTGATAGTAGCGCCTGTTATGAATCCGAAGAAGCTCTGGTAGCTGGCCGCCCTGCGATTGATAAAAAGTCCGGTGATCTTGTGACCGCCGCCGTCGAAGGTGCCCTTGAATGATATGGCCGAACTTTTGCCGATGGGGTTCCAGCCCTCGCCGCCGTTATATGACGCCCCGTAGGCGGATAGCTCTACGTCGGAGTCCAGAGTGATGGTCCTGCCGGAAAAATTTATACCGCCGTTCACGAGATCAGCGAGTCCGACCAGTTGGTCGGCTGTAGAGAGAGTAAATTCACTATCGCTTTCGCTGCCGAGGTACCAGCTCGTATCGCCGCCGGCTGAAGCGGCGGGTGGAATGACGGCAAGACAGGCGATCAGGAGCGCGGCGGCTGTCGCGAGGCCCGACAAGCAGATAAGAAACATTCTTTTCATGTTGTACCTCCTTATTTTCATGAACATTCAATCGAACAGGGATATATTTGAATACTTTGTTTTTTTTGACAGAATGGTGTTTTTACGGGATATTTTTGAGTACAAGCGCAGAGAAAAATACAGAATTTGGCGCTGGTGAAGAGCTTACTCAGTCGATAACCCTCTCGCCGAGTTTCTGAAACGCTTTCACCAGGACGTTGTCGGACTTGTCCCTGATGAAAGGGACCGTCTCGCGGGGTTTGATGCCGTACCCTTCTATGTAGGTGTTTTTCAGGTCCATTAAGGCGGCGGAGGGGATGGTCAGACCGATCCCGTTACTTAGCCTGTAGTTTCTCGGGAGGCCCGTGGAACCGGCCGAGTTGTCGCCCATGGTTTTGACGTGTGCCACCGTCTGCATCTGGAGGATGAAATGTTCACAGGCGCTGGCCGACATGTTGCCCATCAGTACTATGACGGGCTTCGCGTATCGCACGCCGAGGCCGCGCAGGTAATATTCCTTCTTTACGATGTTGCCCGATCGGTCCAAGGAGTGATGGTAGGCAGCCAGCAGGTTTGCAGACGCGAATTCCCCGGCGAACCGCTCGCAGTTGGCGACCTTCCCGCCGTGATTCATTCGGACATCGACAATCAGCCCGCCAGTGCCGAAGAACGTTTCGCTGAAGAGCGATTTCGGGAGAATATCGGCGTACTCATCGGGGGGGAAGTCCCAGTCCGTTATCATAAGATAGCCGACCTTGCCGAGTTTTCCGACAGACACATGTTCGTTGAGTTTCGTCAGGTTTCCTATGATCCGGCGTATCGCGTTCAGGTTGTAGTTTGTCACCCGTGCCGGTCTCTTGAGCGATGGAAGCCGCGCTCCCTCCCCGTCCATCACTGAAAAATGCGCGTCTTTCAACTCCAGCACTAGGCCGTTCAAATTCTCCGCGAACTCCCTGTCCGTAGCGGAGGCGAGTATCTTATATTCATGCTTCGCGTAGAGCGACGGCCAGTGCACTTTTTTGTAGTCTTTATAAATGTAACGGGTCGAGACGATTTGTTTGAACTCATCCAACGCCTTCTTGTTCCTCGCACTGTCGGCAAACAGCGGAGAGGCGCACGCCAGAAGAAAAAGCGCCGCTAAAAATCCAAAAGCAGAAAAAACGCTGATTTTTTTCATAATATACCCTCTTATTCATCCACATCCTCTGGTAGAGGAACGACCGTTATCATATCATAGCGCCGCTTCGGTAAATTGATTTTCGCGAGCCCGTGTGGCGTAATTTATCGAGAGGTGCTATACTCGCCGCACAATTAAATAATGCATGGCGTTTCGATGATCGGGAATCCGGTGTGATGCCGGAGCGGCCCCGCCACTGTAATCCGGACGAAACCGCAATATGCCACTGCTTGAGTTTGCGCGCGGGAAGCGCGCTGGGCGGGAAGGCGCGGGAGTAGGGCGAAGGAGAGTCAGGAAACCGACCGAAGCGTTCTTATCTTGGAATTGTGCGCGGGCGCAAAAAAGTATGGTGCATTCGCATTTTGGCGTTGCATGTTTACTTGACGGAAGGGCCTCGCGGTTCTTCTGTTTTTTTATGCCATAACACCGATATACGCTGGGGGCTGGGTGTGATGACTAAAGAGAGCTGGGTTTCGATGGTGTGGACGCTGTGACACTGGTGAAACCGGACGACGGGTTGCTGCTCTGGACGTTCATGATTGGATGGGCCGCGGTGAGCGTCTGGCTGGAGCAAAAATACAGGTGGGCGGCGACACTCTCCGGATGCATGATAGCTCTTTTGGGCGCGATGCTCGCGGCGAATTTTGGCATAGTCCCGCTTGACGCGCCGGCGTACGATGCGGTCTGGGCGTACGTTGTCCCAATCGCTGTGCCGCTTTTGCTCTTTGACGCGGACATAAGGCGCATAAAGCGCGAGAGCGGCGGAGCTTTCATCGCTTTCCACATCGCAGCGCTCGGCACGATGCTTGGCACGATCATAGCCACAGTCCTGTTGCATCGATATATACCGGAGATAAAGGGCGTCCTCGCCATGTTCACCGGCACGTACATAGGCGGCAGCGTCAACCTGGCCGCCATGAGGGACGCTTTTGGCGTCTCGCCGGAGATGACGAGCGCGTCGATCGTCGCGGACAACTTTCTGATGGCGATTTATTTCTTCGTGCTGATGCTGATCCCAAATCTGGTTTTTTTCAGGAAGCGCTACCGCGTTTCTCACGAAAACGTGACAGGGGAGGCTGTCGGCCCGACAAACGCCGCCCGTTTCTGGGAGCGCAGCGAGATATCGCTCCTCGACATCGCGATCTGCGCCGCCGCCACGATGATCATCGTGACCGTGAGTACGAAATTCTCCGATTTTGTGAACGCGTCGGGCATCCCCGATCTGCTCAAACTGTTTTTCGGGCAAAAATACCTCGTCATCACGACCGTCACCGTCGCCCTCGCCACTGTCTTCCCATCTTTCTTCCGCGGTCTCCATGGGGCGAGGGAACTCGGAACGTTTCTAATACACATATTTTTTGTCGTCATCGGCGTTCCGGCGTCCCTCTCGATGATTCTGGAGAGAAGCCCGCTGCTCTTCGTCTTCGCGAGCGTGATCGTTCTCTCCAACCTCGTTGTGAGCCTCATACTCGGCAAATTGTTCAAGATCGACCTCCATGAGCTGATAATCTGCTGCAACGCTACGGTCGGGGGCCCGACGACGGCAGCCGCAATGTGCATAACGAAGGGTTGGAACGCTCTGATTGTCCCAGCTCTTTTGGTCGGCGTGTGGGGGTACGTCTTGGGCAACTACTGCGGCGTTCTCATGGCCAATCTGCTATCATACCTCTTTATCCTGACCTAGCTCAGTCGCGTAAGCGTCACAGGGGAGGTTTTTCAGTGGCTTCGGAGGAGTGTCGTTTTTTAATGCCCGCCGAGTGGGAGGCACATCAGGGGATGCTCATGGAGTGGCCGGTCTCAGATGCCTCCTGGGGGCATGGGCTTCGCTCCGCTCGGGAGGCTTTCGCGGGAGTTGCGTCGGCCATCGCCGGCTTCGAGCCCGTCTTTATACTAGCAACGCGCGAGGATTTTGGGGATGCTCGTGAGATGTGCGGATCGGGCATACATGTTTTGGAGATGGAGCACGACGACTGCTGGGCGCGGGACAACGGGCCAACGTTCGTGTATGATGAGACGTCCCGCTCACTCACCGGGCTGAGTTGGGATTTTAATGCCTGGGGGTTTAAATATCCGAATTACGCGCTCGACGACCTCGTCCCGGAAAGATTGTGCTGGCTCTGGGGCCTGCCGGTGAAGAGGCCGGGCATAGTGATCGAGGGAGGCTCGATTCACACGAACGGTCGCGGCGCCCTTCTCACGACAGAAGAATGTCTGTTGAGCGAAAACCGCAACCCAAAAATGAACAAGAGTGACATAGAGACAGTTTTAAAGGAATATCTGGGCTGTGACCGGGTGGTCTGGCTCCCGTTCGGGCTGTACGACGACGAGACTGACGGGCATGTCGACAACGTTTGCTGCTTCATCGACGAGAAAACCGTCCTGGTGCCCTGGACCGACGACCCCGCGAACCCGAACCGGCAGCGCCTCGCGAGAAACAGGGATGAGCTTCAGGCTGGCGGCTTTTCGGTAGAGACGCTTCCGCAGCCGGATTTGTGGACGCACAACGGGCGTGCCCTTGCGCTCAGCTACGTGAACTTTGTCTTCGTGAACGGCGGAGTCGTCATGCCTGCTTTTGGAGGAGACGCCGCCGGGACGGACGCACTTGCCCTCGCAAAAATGAGGGAGTTGATCCCAGACCGTGAGATTGTCTCGCTGCCGACGCTGCCGATAGTCATGGGCGGCGGTAACATCCATTGCATAACCCAGCAGGTTCCGTGGAGGGAGGGGTACCTGTGCGCAAAGTTACAGTAGCCGTCACGCAAATGGTGAGCAGGGGAAAACTGGAAGAGAACATATCCGCCGCCGAGCGGCTCGTGGAGCGCGCGTCGGCGGCCGGGGCTCAAATCGTCCTCCTTCAGGAGCTGTTTGAGACGGACTACTTCTGCCAGAAGCCAGAGCCATCGCGTTTCGCCCTCGCAACTGAGCTCTCCGAGAACGAAGCAGTGAGACGCATGTCCGCCGCCGCGAAAAAACTAGGGGTCGTGATCCCAGTCAGCTTCTTCGAGCGCGCGGGGGAGTCGTTCTATAATTCGGTGGCGATGGTGGACGCGGACGGTTCGATACTCGGGGTCTACCGCAAGAGCCACATCCCGGATGGGCCAGGGTACGAGGAAAAATTTTATTTCAGCCCTGGAGACACCGGCTTTCTCGTTTGGGATACGGCGTACGCGCGCGTTGGCTGCGGCGTCTGCTGGGATCAGTGGTTCCCGGAGGCCGCGCGGGTCATGGCTCTTATGGGCGCCGAGATTCTTCTGTATCCGACTGCCATAGGTTCCGAGCCGCCGGACCCCTCGATGGACTCCATGCCGCACTGGCAGATCTGCATGCAGGGGCATTCCGCGGCGAACATGGTGCCGGTCGCGGCGTCAAACCGCATAGGCACGGAGTGCGAGGGCGATGATTCGTCCATCACGTTCTACGGCTCCTCGTTTATCACCGACGAGCTGGGAGGGATAGCCGCTCAGGCGGACGCTGTCTCGGAATGCGTCGTCACCGCGAGCTTCGACCTCGATGAACTGCGCCTGAAGCGCCGCGCGTGGGGGCTCTTCCCCGACCGCCGCCCCGACCTGTACGGTCGCTTGCTCTCACGAGAGCAACTATAAAAAGACATTTTAAACGCGACTCAAGACGCCCGTTGCAGATAGCCCGAAAATTGCTCTTTGCGGCAAAGCGGTATTGCGGTTTTCACTCCGCGTTAAAACGATAGCCGCTGTCCCTGTATTTGACTTTAGCATACTCCCATGCTATGTTGGCACAAAAGGAAGAGCAGGAGCTAAATTTGGGGACTCAGAGGGTCGCCATCTTTTACGCCGACAAAATGGGGTTGAACCGGAAATATCTGCGTCTCGATATTAGTGCATACTATATCGTTATTGAGGTGGTTTGTTTTGGCTAGAGTCAGTTTAGACCGTATTTACAGCAAACCGAGGTGGCGCGCTTGAAAAAATTTTTCCCGCACCCCCGCACCTCTTGCCTGTTGGTTGTTCTGATATTTTGCCATCTCATCGTTGTCTCCGTCGCCTCGGCGAGCGATGATCTGGGCTTCACTAAGGACGAATTTTTGAAACGGCTCGATGTGTTCATCACCGAATATAACGCCGGCAGGTCTGAGGACGAGAGCTTTGTGGTTCAAGAGGGCTTTGAAAAGTGGGTGGGTTGGAATAGTTTTTCGGACGAGGAAAATGAATGGCTCCTCCATCCAATTGTTCGAGCGAACACCCGCAGCGAATATGATGTTTTAATGGATACGATAACGGATAAACGAAGCGGCAAACTTCTCGCTGTTAGGATATTCACTTTGGTCGAAGGGGATAAAGATGTTATGAAGGGGCGAATTAGCGCGTATGAGCTCCTGTCGGACGGACTTTTTAAAATAATTCTCAGCGGGGAGGATAGGATAACGGCGAAGATAAACATGTGCCCCGTCGTCGGCAAATTCTGGAAGCTCATGGAAATTGGTTTCCCTCGCGGCCGAAGACAGAGACAATATCTTGCTTTTAAAAATATGGAGGCGGCCAGTGGAATAAATAGCGAACGGTTCGACTGCACCATATCAATACCCATAATTGAAACGACTATACGGGTCAGAATGCCCGAAAACGGTAATCCACGGAGCAATATCTTTGTTTTTTATCTCAACTAATCCCGAAAAACGCTTGCGTAACAACGCGCGGTGTGAGCGCCCTGCGCGGGGCACGACCAAAGCTCACACATCCCCGTTTTTTTCCAGTTCTTTCTCCAGGCGGTTTTGCATCTGTTCGTACTCGAGGTTCTCGGCCTGTTCCTCCAGCCACTCCATCAGATCGGAGCCAGATTCGTATGAGTATCTGCTCAGCTCGGAGAGGAGTTTTTTAATCTCGGCTATCTTGAAATGCCTGCACGCGTCGAGCATCTTCGAGAGCAGTTCTCTGTCGGGGGCCGGCATCATGTCCCTCTCCCCGCTGTCGCCGGATAATTTTGTCAAAAGGCTGCTCAAGTCGGAGATGAGCTCCTCTGCGACACTTATGAACGCGCCGTGACGGGCCTCGATGAACTCGCGGTCGTCCCGTTTCGCGGCCGCCTCCAACTCCTCGGCCAGCTTGCCGACTTTATCGGCGCAGATTCCATAGCTGGCGCCCTTGAGCCCGTGCACTTTGATCGTGTAGTTTTGGAGCGGTCCCGTCGGGACGGCGCTTATCTCCGAGAGTGTCCCAGTTGAATGTTTCACATAGGAGCGCAGCAGGCCAGTGTAGACATCTAGGTTGTTGTCGTATCGCTCCAAGCCGAGCGTGAGGTCTATTCCCTCGATCGCCGCGTCGGAGAACGGGGTGTTTTCGGCCTGCTTGTCCAAGATTTCGCCCAACTCGGCGGCGATTATGGCCTGATACTCGGCCGCAGCCTTCCTCAGCGTCTCCTCGCTCTGCCTGTCGCGAATCCATCTGTTCAGCAGCATGTCTAGCAGCATGATGTCTATGGGCTTTGAGAGAAATGCCTGGAAGCCGTTTTTGAGGAACATCTCAACGTTACCGACGATGGCGTTAGCCGTGAGTGCTATGACCGGCACAGTCTTCGCGTACTCCGAGCCTATTTCCTCGCGGATGATCCTGACCGTCTCTACACCGTCCATTTCAGGCATCATGTGATCCATGAATATCACGTCGTACTTTATCTTTGCCTCGCGGACGATCTCTATGGCCTGCTTGCCGCTGGATGTGCAGTGTATGGTGAGTCCGTACGGCATCATCAACCCGTTCGCGACGTCGAGGTTCGTGAAGACGTCGTCCACGACCAGAACCTTGCCGTAGGGCATGTAGCTGCGCTGGAGGTTTTTCCGCCTGCTGCGCCTGTTGTCCATATAGCTGAAGTTTCTCATGCTGCGGGCGATTTCCATGCCGATAGGCGCCGGGTCGATGACCTTCTGGCGGAGACGCGCCGTGAAGACGGAACCCTTGCCGTACTCGCTCTGTGCGCTGATTGTGCCGTCCATCAGCTCGACCAAGTTTTTGCAGATGGAGAGCCCGAGCCCAGTTCCCTCTATATTTCTGTTCGTCCGCAGGTCAATCCGCCGGTACTCCGTGAACAGCTTGTCTATATCGTCCTTTTGAATCCCCCTGCCAGTGTCCTCGACGACGAACGTAAACCAGACATCGCTATTGTCCGGCTCACAGGTTATCCTGAGGGTCACCGCTCCTTTTTCCGTGTATTTGAAAGCGTTGGAGAGGAGATTGTTGAGTATCTGTTTAATGCGTATCTCGTCGCCGAAGAGCTGGGACGGAATCATCTCGTCCAGATCAACGTTGAACGCTATCGGCTTCGAATTTATTCGGACGACGTTCAGGCTGATCGTGTCGAGAATCAGGCTGTGGAAGATATATGTGGCGGGGTTCAAACCGAACTTTCCGGACTCGATCTTGGTGATGTCCAGGATGTCGTTTATCAGGGAGAGGAGCGTCGACCCGGAGGAATATACTTTCTCGAGGTTTTTGTGGGTCTCCTCCGGCAGATTGTTGCGCAGTTCGAGCTCCGAAAGCCCCATTATGGCGTTCAAGGGGGTGCGTATCTCGTGGCTAACGTTGGCCAAAAACGCGCTTTTCGCCTGTGAGGCCGCCTCGGCCTGTTTGGCGAGCATCATGTCTGTAAGATCGTGAAAGAGTGCCATCAGGCCTATGAGGTTATTTCCGGTGTCGAGCATGGGGGTCAGACTGATGTTGTAGGTGCGCGACCGCTCCTCCCAGCGGAAGTGGAGATCTTGGGTGAAGGAGACGCCCTGATGAGTCTCCCTCACCTTCGTAAATATGGCCTCTATCTTTCCGAGTTCATCATTACTCATAAAATCCCTGAACCCATCCCTGAACGATCTGCCGTTCAACAGGCCGAAGCTCGGGATTCTAGCCAGCACCAGAAATATGTCCGTGCAATAGAGGAATCTTCCTTTGGGGTCGAATATCAGGATCGTGTCCGGGCTGTGCTTCAGGATCAGGTTCAGGAATATTTCCTGCCTCGATTTTTCGGCCGCGATGATGGAGCTCAGGTTCATATTGCCAGCCACAGCCGCTTTCGTCCGCTCCATGAGCTCTTGGAGTGAAGCGAGTTGGCGGGACAATTTTTTGTTCTCTCTGATCTGTTTTTTTAAATCCAGCTCCAGCTGGGATTCCAATTGCTCTTTCATTTGGACTTCGCCCGTTCCCCTCTCAAAGTTGTGTGCGCGACGAGGCCACGTATATCATTCCGCTCTTTTCCTCCATTGGGCCATCTGCGCGAACTTGAGGTGACAGTTTTGGAATATCTCGATTACGCGCGGGTCGAATTGCGTCCCTCTCCCGTCGATGATGATGCGGCAGGCCTCGATATGGCTCATTCCCTTGCGGTATATCCTGTTGTCGACCAGGGCGTCGTACACGTCAGCTACGGCCATTATCCTCCCGCACAGGGGGATGTCGTCCTTAGAGATGCCGTACGGGTAGCCATGTCCGTCGTATCTCTCGTGATGAGATTCGGCTATCATCATGGCGTATTGCAGGTACGACTGCGTCGGTGTCCTTTCGTACATGTTTCGGAGTATCTCAGCGCCGATGGGCGCGTGTTTTTTTATTATAGCGAACTCCTCGTCGTCCAACCTGCCGGGCTTGAGGAGGACGCGGTCGCTGATAGCTATCTTTCCGATGTCATGAAGCGGTGTCGCCCGCACCATCATCGCGACGGACTGGCTCGAGAGTTCATCGACGAACAAACCCTTCGAAAGCAGCTCGTACGCGAGCGTCTCGACATATTTGCTCGTGCGGAGGACGTGTCCGCCGGTTTCCTCGTCCCTGCACTCTATCAGTTCCGCCAAGGACGTCGCGATGCTGTCGGTCATCTCCGTGACGGTGTTCTCCAAGTAGGACTGATAAGAGGAGATGCTCAGGTGAAGTTCTATCCTGTGGAGAAGGATGCTTTTCTCCACAGGCTTCGTGATGAAATCCCTCGCCCCGGATTTGAGGCCCCTGACCTCTGTCGCAGAGTCATGATTGGCTGTGATGAATATGACAGGTATGCTGCGCAGAGCCAGGTTCATTCTCATCCTTTCGATCGTCTCGAAACCGTCCAAATCAGGCATTTCCACGTCAAGCAATATGAGATCCGGGCGCTCCTGAGCGCAGACGACGAGGGCCTGCGCGCCGGATTTGACCAGGGTGACGTTGTAGCTGCCCTCGAGCTGCGCGCTTATCTGCCGCAGATTCGCTATATTGTCGTCCACCACCAGGATCTCTTTCATCGCGCTCCGACCTTTGCCCAACTTCCCAGCAGGGTTCCCTGTTTTATATCGATCGCCGCCAGAGTGCCGGCAATCGACTCGGCCACCTCCGCTATCAGCGGGTCGAACTCGGTGCCCCGCCCCATGCTTATGACGTTTATCGCCCCTTTATGGTCCATCGCCCTGCGGTAAACCCTGTCAGTCTTGCAAGCGTCGTATACGTTGACCACTGATATTATCCTGCAGCAGAGCGGTATTTCGTTCCCCTTCAGCCCATAGGGGTATCCAGTGCCGTCGTATCTTTCGTGGTGTCCCTCCGCCATCAACGAGGCGTATTTGAGATAATTTTGCGACATTGTGCGTTCGTATATCTTCGAAAGGACGCGCGAGCCTATCACGGTGTGCTGTTTTACCACCCTGTACTCATCATCGCTGAGTTCCCCGGGTTTGAGAAGAATGACGTCGCTGATGCCGATTTTCCCGATATCGTGAAACGGCGCGGCTTGCACCATCAGCTTCAGCGCATCCTCCGTGAGTTCCTCCGGAAACATGCCGCGGTCTATCATCTCGCGGCCGAGCACACCAAGGTATCTGCTGGTGCGCAGCACATGGCCGCCCGCATTGCTGTCCTTGCACTCGACCAAGTCAGCGAAGGAGAGAACGATGTTGTCCTCGAGATCCTTGATGGATTTTTTGAGGTTCAGTTGGTAGTCGTTCAATTCTAAATGGAGCTCTATTCTGTGCAGCAGGATGCTTTTTTCGACGGGCTTTGTGATAAAATCGACCGCGCCCATCCGCAGAGCGCGGGTCTCTGTCGTGATGTCGTGGCTGGCTGTGAGGAAGATGACAGGTATATGTCTTAAGATGCCGTTGCATTTGAGGCATTCTATAGTTTCAAAACCGTCCATTACGGGCATCTCGATATCGAGGAGTATGAGGTCGGGTATCTCCCGCTCACAGATCGACAGAGCCTGAGCGCCGGATTTCGCCAGCATTACGTTGTATTTGCCCTCGAGGCATACGCCTATTTGCTGCAGTATAATCAAGTTGTCGTCCACGATCAGTATCTGCTTCATAATCAGTGCAACCCTCCGCCGCGACCACAAGCCGGATTTTGTTTATACCTGCCTTTATTATGATACTACAAAGTCCGAAAATTTGTTTTCCGCATTACAAAAAATATCACGTCGTATTATTTTATTGGCTATAATAATTATATAGATGTACAATTGTTGTATAAAAATTAATAATCCCAGTCACCCACCAAGGGCCGTGCTATAGCGGTTGATTGAGAAGGTATAAAATGGCTAAATTAAGGGTACGCAGCATAGTTTTTCTGGTGAGCTTCTTTCTCGTGCTGGCAGGAGTGACCGTGACATCCACGATCAGCAGTTTCGTGTTTGTCGACGCCATGCGTGCCGAGGTTGATGACGCGGTGCTCACCGCCGTCGACGGGCTTGGGCGGGAGATAAACTCCACTATTGACCGGATGAAAGTGTTCGGCCGCGTTTTTGCGGACATGGGCGAGATTGTCCGGCTCATCGAGATGGAGAGCACATACGAGCTGAACAAGCTCATGCTGTCCTATCTGAATGTGTCGGGTTTCGACAGCATAATGGTCACGGACGCCGCCGGCATGGTTTTGAGCCGTCCTCACGCGAAGAACTTCGTCGGGGACGACGCCTCGGAGAAAACGTACGTCGAGGCCGCCCTGAATGGTGAGAGCGTCATCGCCGTAGAACCGGCCAAGATCATCGGGATGAACGGCCTCTGGCTCTTCTACGGCACGCCTGTGAAAAGAGGCCCCAGGGTGGTGGGCTCCATCATAGCTGGCGTGAACCTCGGAAATAACGATATACTCGATCGGCTGTCCGGGATGTACAGGGCGGAGATGACCGTTTTTTACGGCGACACGAGGATGAGTACGACCTTTAAGGACGACAATGGACGCATCCTCGACACGAAGGCCGACCCCTCGGTTGCCGAGACCGTCATAGGGAAAGGCGAGTCTTTGTACGGCGAGCTGCGCCTCGCGGACGGCCATATGTTTCGCACCCTCTACAAGCCGTTTGTTTTAGACGGAAACAGGATAGGGATGCTCTCCGCCGGCGTCCCGACATCATTCCTCGATGACGCGGTCGACAACGCCATGCACCGCGTCCTCGTGGGGGCTGCCGTCTTTGTGCTTCTGGCCCTCTGCGCGTCGTACGTCTTTGCGAGAACAATATCGAAGCTCGCGACCGAGAAGACACAGCAGGAGTTCTTCTTGAACCTTCTCATGCAAAACAGTCCTGACACGATTCTCATGTTCGACAACGAGGGAAGATTCATCCACTGCACGGACGATTTTCTGCGGAAGACCGGCGTCGAGAACTTCTCAGAGATCAGCGGCAGGCTTTTCAGCGATGTGCTGGGGAATTTTCTCGACGACTCGGAGGTGTTCCGGCTGAGCGGCATATTCTCCAGTTCCATGGCCGAGGGCAAAAACACGTCGTTCGACATCGCGATAGATTTCAGCGGCGAGGGCAGTCTGAGCAGTTACATGGTGCGCTTCACGCCGATGTTCAGCGACGACGGAATGATAGGAGGCATGGCGATATTTCACGACCTCACGGACCTTATCAAGGCACAGAGGGCCGAGGCCGCTTCCCAGGCGAAAAGCGCGTTTCTCGCAAACATCAGCCACGAGATTCGTACACCGCTGAACGCTGTGATAGGGCTCAGCGAGATAGAACTTCGCAGCGATCTTCCCGACGAGACGCGAGCCAATGTCGAGAAGATATACACCTCAGGCGCGACGCTGCTAGGCATAATAAACGATGTCCTCGACATATCGAAAATAGAGTCCGGGAGGTTCGAGATAGTACCTGTCCAGTATGACTTTCCGAACCTGATCAGCGACGCCATGCACCTGAACGTCGTCCGCATTGCCTCGAAGCCGATAAAATTCGAGCCCCGGATAGACGAGGATATACCTATGAGACTGTTCGGCGACGAGATCAGGATAAAGCAGATACTGAACAATCTTCTCTCCAACGCGTTCAAATACACGCTGGAGGGCGTCGTTGCGCTCTCCGTCACCTGCGAGCGCTCCGATAACGGTGTTTTGATGAAGTTCGTTGTGAGCGACACCGGCGTGGGTATAAAAAAAGAGGATATAGGACAACTCTTCTCCGAGTACGTGCAGCTCGACATTCACGCGAACCGCAAGATAGAGGGCACCGGTCTCGGCCTTTCGATCTGCAAGAGCCTCGTGGATATGATGAACGGGACGATAGGGGTGGAGAGCGAGTACGGCGCCGGGTCGATCTTCACTGTGAGAATCTGGCAGGGCATATCCGACCCTACGCCGATAGGGGTCGAGATAGCGAGAAATCTGAAGACATTTCGGCTGATGGACAACAGGCGTGCCAAGAACCTCATCCGCGCGCCTATGCCGTACGCGAGAATTCTCGTGGTGGACGATGTCATAACAAATCTGGACGTCGCGAAGGGTCTGATGCTTCCGTACGGCATGACGATACACTGCGCGTCGAGCGGAGCCAGGGCGATAGACATAGTGCGGGAGGCCAAAGTTCGTTACGACGTAATTTTCATGGACCACATGATGCCTGAAATGGATGGCGTGGAGGCGGTCCGAATTATAAGGGGCGAGATAGGAACGGAGTACGCGAGGACCGTTCCGATAATAGCGCTCACCGCGAACGCGCTTGTCGGCAACGAGGAAATGTTCCTCTCTAATGGTTTTCAGGCGTACCTGTCTAAGCCGATAGACATAATAAAGCTGGACGCGCTCTTGAACAGGTTTGTGCGCAGCGAGGACGCGGAGCGTGCTTATATCGCGAGTTTGGCGAGCGTCCCGAGCGCGTCGGATGTCCTTGATCCCGGTGCGGCGCCTGGGTCCGCGGGCAAGCGGCGCCTGCCGGAGTCGATGTGGTTTATCGACGGGCTGGACATAGAGTCCGGGATATCCCGCTTCGGCGACGAGGATGTCTATCTGAAAGTGATTCGCTCGTACGTCGGTCACACGCCAACCCTCCTGAGGGACGTGCGCGGACTCGAGAGGGGAAATTTGCCGGAGTACGCTGTGACAGTCCATGGAATAAAGGGCTCGAGCTTCGGGATATGCGCCGTGAAGGTCGGCGAGATGGCCGAGGAGCTCGAATTTTACGCTAAGCGGGGGGAGTACGAGATAACCAGGTCGAAGAACGTCGAGTTCGTCATGGCTCTCGAGAAACTCATCTCAGACCTTGGCTCCATACTGAAGGAGATGGACATAGCGTCTGCGTGCCACGCTCGGATTAAGATGCCAATGCCCAACGCGGCGCTGTTCGACAGTCTCCTGGAACGCTGCGGGCACTATGACTCGACTGGCATGGAGGCAATATTGACCGAGTTGGAGAGCTACGATTACGAGTCCGGCGGCGAGTTCGTGGAGTGGCTGAGGAAAAAACTGGACGAGCTCGAGTACGACGAAATCAAAGAGCGCCTACAGACCGGGACCGGCGAACGCTATGGTGATCGAACCTGAGAAAACTGCCTGCCTTTTATAAACCCGCCTCAGTTTTGCCCCGAGAGCCTTTCGAGAGATTTTTCCGCCAGCGTCGCCATGAGGTTCGCCGCGCTTTCGAGCGGGGCCGGGTTGGCTATAAAAGCGGAGTTGTGGATCGGGCGAGGGCTGCCGACACCAAGGCTGAAGAAAATACCCCGCACCCGCTCCTGGTAGAGGGCAAAGTCCTCGCCGCTCATGTCAGGGACGCATGGGACAACGGGCATCCCGAGCGCTTCAGCCACGCGAGTCACGAATTCGACCAACTCCGGCGCGTTGTCGGTGGCGGGGCAGCGGTTCTTTGTCTCAACAGTGGCCTCGACGCCCGCGGCCCCAGCTACGCCCGCCGCTATCTCCGAAAGGCGCGCCAGCACCAGCTCGCGAGTCGCGCGGTTAAGGGTGCGTATCGTGCCCTCGGCGAACGCCTCGTCAGGGATGACGTTCCACGTGTTGCCTGAGCAGACGTGCGTCACGCTGAGCACGGCGTTGTCGAACGGGTCGACATTTCTGGAGACCACGCTCTGGGCTGTGCTCACGAACTGCGCCAGGGCCGTGATAGTGTCGGCGCACCTGTGGGGGAGCGCCGCGTGCCCGCCTTTGCCCCTCAGGTAAACGGTAAAGCTGTCGACTGCCGAGTGGTCAGCTCCGGCCCGTATGGCTACGACCCCTGGCTCCAGATCGGCGGAGACGTGCAGGCCGTATATTTCACGGACGCCGTCGAGCGCACCGTGTCCAATCACGAGAGCCGCGCCACCAGCGCCCTCTTCGGCGGGCTGGAATATAAGCCTGACGTTTCCAGCCAGTCGGGGAGTCCTTTCCTTGAGAAGGATGGACGCCCCTATGAGCGCCGCGACATGGAAATCATGCCCGCAAGCATGCATCCTGCCCTCGTTTTCGGACGAGTACGGCAGTCCGCTATCCTCCAGTATCGGGAGCGCGTCGATGTCAGCCCGCAGCGCGACGGTCGGCCCGTCTTTGCCAGGACCGCCCCGCACCTGCGCAACGAGCCCGGTGTCGAGCCCAGTGTCGAGTATCTCCACGTCCGCACTCCGCAGAATCTCACCTATGTGATCCGTTGTGGCGCGCTCCTCGAGCGAAAGCTCGGGATGGCGGTGAAACCATTTGAAGTGCTCCTCCAAAACGCTCTGAAGGGATCTATTTTCAGTCATGACAGCGCCTCCGTTCATGCCATCACTTTAGCATATTCAGGGGTTCCAGTGCGGCGTTTGTGTGGCGCAAAATCCGATCCGTCGCGAAGACGAGGCTGTGGCGGGGGACGTTTATCCTGTCGGAGGCCGGTTTACACTTCGCCTTGAAGAGGAAAAAAATCCGGCCCGCGAACTCTTCCTCCTGACAGATGGACTCGTAGTTAGCGAGCCCTTTCGATATTATCATGTCGGACGACCTGAGCAATTCGAGCGCCGCCGGGGAAATTTTTTGGACAAAAATGCCTATGTACTCGCTCCCGGTGTCGAAAATTTCGGCGACCTCATGTAATCCCGCCGCTTCGGCGTCCTGTCTCATCGCGTCGTTCAGGATAGGTGAACCCTTCACGATTACCCGCATCTTTGCCGGGGCTATTCCATGACGCTTTCTCCAGTCGATGATTTCGTCCGCGAGCAGCCTGTCGAAGATGATCTCCCCGGCGTTGTCGCAGGCGAGGGTTATTGTGCGTGCGCACGACAGCGCCTCCAGAAATTCCGGGTAGCTGGAGAGCGCAAAATCGCTATTCATATATTCGCTCATGGCCGGGGCCACTTCGAAGCTGTTGCCGAACGCGAAGTCTATCATGTTGCCGACGCAGGACATTTTGAGCGCGCCCAGAAGCTTGTCTTCTTGGCGCGCGATCAACTCTTTCGCCAGAGGTAGGAGTTCCATCGCCTGAGCGTTCTGCAATCGCTTTATATCCTCAAGTGGATCCTCGATCCCCAGGCATCTGCGCAGCAGCAGGTACATTTCGCTCATGCCTATGCAAATATGGCAGTCGAGCGGCTGCTCGCAGATCATCCTGTTGTACTCGGCTATGATCTCGAGCTGTCTCTCCGGCGGGATTTTTTTAATCTCAAGAACCCTCAGCACGATGCTCGTGAGGCAGTTCGCGAGACAATGAAACTGAAGCCGCATCATGACTTATTCCCCCATGTTCATATATGACCTGATCGCGCGGGCTGGGCGGCAAAAGCCGCCCGCTAAAAATCCGTCCGGCGAAGAGCGTGGCCGGACGGATTGCGGGTTTTATCTGCTAATTAATGATCGACTTTATCCGGCTCAGAATTTGTTCTGGAACTCCACTATTCCTGGGAAGAACTTCGGGCGCAGGGCCTGGAAGCCGTCCTCGAATATCTCGAAGAGCTCCTGGTAAGTCTTGACGTTGGCCGGAATCGGTTCCCAGCGCTTGTCGACGTGCACCATGTTCGCGATGGCCTCGTGGATGTCCTTGTACATGCCGACTCCGACGGCGCCGAGCATCGCGGCGCCGAGGGCCGTTGCCTCACTCACCTCGACTGTCTCGACGGGGCTGCCGTAGATATCGGCCTGGATCTGATTCCAGAGCGAGGAGCGGGCCGCGCCGCCCGTTACACGCAACAATTCGAACGGCTTGAAGTTGGCGGCCTTGAGCGCGTCCAGCATCTGCTTCATCTCGAAGCAGATGCCCTCCATGGCGGCGCGGTAGAGGTCAGCCTTAGTGTGGGCAAATGTCATGCCGAGGAACGCGGCGCGCGCGTTCGACTCGTAGTGGGGGCAGGCCTCGCCGGCGAGCCAGGGCATGAAGACGGCCCCCCTCGCGCCCACTGGGGATTTGGCCGCAACCTGGGAGATAATCTCGTAGACGTCCTGATCGAGCAGGCGCGCCGTGGATATCTCCGTGTCGCTGATCGTGTTCTTCACCCAGCGGAAAGCTGAAGCCGCCGCGCTAGCGTGCCCCTCCATCGTCCAGTGGCCCGTGCCGGGGTGGCCGAGCACGTGACACGCCGCGGTCGGATGTCGGACCGGGATGTCGGAGTAGCCTATGCAAAGTCCCGCCGTGCCGAGACAGACGGAGGCGAGCCCGGAGGTCGCGTTGCCGACTCCGATCGCACCGCACTGCTGGTCGCCGCTGCCCATGATGACTGGCGTGCCGACTTTGAGGCCGGTGGCGTCCGCCACTTTCTGAGGCACGGAACCGACGCGGGTCGAGGGTTTGTAGTTCTTGGGATATTTGTTCACATCGACTTCAAATACCTCAGCGAGCTTTGGGAGATATTCAAACGTGTCGGCGTCGCATATCTGCCACCAGTTCGCGTCCGTGTCGTCATCGTACCACTCCGGGTCATTCGTGAAAGCCTTTATCAGAAGAGCCTGCGGGGTGACGAATTTGTAAGTCTTCTCGTAGCGGTCGGGGAAGTGTTTTTTGAACCAGTACAGCTTGCTGGATGGCGCGACGGCGCCTTTGGGGAAGCCCGTTATCTTGTAGAGTTCAGCCCAGTCCATATTGTATTTCGCAAGGCGCTCCTCCATCCAGGGGAACATCTCGGTCCCGCGAAGGTCCTGCCAGATGAAGATGGGATGGAGGAAGTTTCCGTCCTTATCAACCGGCACGAACGTCGAGCGCATGTTCGTGAACGTCACGCAGGCGATGTCGCCGGGGTTTATGTTCCCCTTCTTTATAGCGCCCGCAACAGCCTGAAGCGCCAGGGACATGAAGTCCTCCGCGTTTTGCTCCACCCAACCGGGACGGGGATATTGCGTCGGGGTTTCGAAATAAGCGCTGCAGATGTCGCGCCCCTGCGGATCGATGATAACGCAACGAACACCGGTGGTGCCACCGTCAATACTTGCTATGTACTTGCTCATAACTTGACCTCCTCCATAATTTAAATCATCTTCAAAAACACTTCGCCCCAAGCTTTTCCATCGAGTTGTACCGGGTTGCCGGACATGCTTGTGCCAAAACACTTCTCGCCCATCAGAAGCGCTGTCTCCCTGTCGGCGCCGAGCTCCTTGAGATTGACCGGGATGCCGATGCCGGCGTTCAGTTTCCTGATGAATTCGATAGCGTACGCCGAACCGTCGCCTGGCTTGCCAAAACGCCTGCCGGCGAAAAGCTCGCCGACCTCGTCGTAGAGCGTCGGGTTGGCGTTCGCGTTGACCTCCATGACGTACGGCAGCGTCACCCCGACGCCGAAGCCGTGCGGGACAGGGTAGTAGATGTTTATGGCCATGCCCATGCCGTGCGCCGCCCCGAGGCCGGAGTTCGAGAACGAGAGCCCTCCTGTGTAGGCGGACATCGACATGCCTTCGCGCGCCTCGAGGTCCGACCCGTTGTCATAGGCCCGCTTCAGGTATTTTCCCGCGAGAGCGATGCCGGAGAGTGCCATGTTCTTTGTGAGCGGGGTCGCCTTCACGCTGGTGTAGGCCTCCATATTGTGGGCCATTGCGTCGATTCCCGCGATGGCCGTGACCTTCGGAGGGGCGCTCGCGCAGAGCTTCGGGTCTATTATGCAGAGGTTGGCGATGAGTTGATCGTCGCGGATGCTCCTCTTGAACTTCTCCTTCTTGGAGCCTATGACTGCCAGTTTCGTGACCTCGGCTCCCGTGCCAGCCGTTGTCGGCATGGCTATGAAAGGAAGGGGGGGTTTCTCGACCTTGCGGCCCGTGCCGACATATTCGAGATAATCCTTGATCGGCAGACCATTTGTGATGACTCCAGCAGAGGCTTTGCCGACGTCTATGCAACTCCCGCCCCCTATGGAGAGGACGACGTCGCAGCCAAACTCCTGAGCCTGGAGGGATGCGTCGTCAACGTAGGAGACATCGGGCTCCCCGACCACCCCCAGATAACATGTGTAAGCCAGGCCGAGTTCGTCGAGGCGCGATTTGACAACGCCGAGCGTACCGTTCTGCTCGAAAGCCGGGTCGATTACAATAAGGAAGCGTTTGCCGTAACCGTCTATGTATTTGCCGATCTCCTCGAGGGCGCCTGACTTGAAAACGGTCTTACTGGGAGCGATAAAGTTAAATTCCATAGTGTTCCTCCTTTCCCGCGAATGAAATATCTGCATCGACCAACCGACTGGCGCATGAAAAACTCTGCGCCTGTCGGTTGAATTTTTTAAAAAATGTCCCGCAGGCGATCAGCCCTTGTACTGCGGGACGAGCCCGAGCTCGCGCATCTGCGGCAGAGCGTTGATCATGGGGACGGCCGCCCTCGTGCCGATAAGGTCCGCTCCGGCCATGAGGAAGACGTAGGCGTTCTGCGGGCGCGGGAACTTGACGCCGGCGACCTTCGTCTTTGTCTTCGTGCCCTTGCAGACGTCGCGCATGACTATGAACTGTTCGAGGGTCGGGCCGGTGAACTGGCCGGACGAAGTTTTCGCGTAGTCGATCCCGGCCTCGACGATCATCTTCGTGCCATCGGCGATCTGTTTGTCCGTCAGGAACTCGATGTCCATTATGACCTTCGTCACAGCGCCCTGCGCCGCCGTCTTGAAGTCCTTCAGCTCCTGCTGGACGACCTTGAAGTTGCCGTCCTGAAGCGCGCCGATGTTCATGACGAGGTCGAACGCCCTTGCTCCGAGCTTGTAAGCCTCCTCGGTCTCGAGAGCTTTCACCTTCGCCGTCGTGGCGCCGAACGGAAAAGCGATGCAACTGCACGGGATGACGGTTGAGCCGGCGAGTATCGGGACTATTTCAGGGACGTAGTAGGGCGAGGAGACAACGAAGGACATGGTATTGTATTTCACCGCGTCTTTGGCGCCTGAGATGATTTCCTCCTTCGTGCTGTTTTTGGGAAGCACCGAGGGGTCAAAAAGTTTGCCGATGTTGTTCTCGTTGATCTTTGTGAAATCCACAGCCATCAAGTATCTCTCCTTGTGTTTGGTTTATTTTGACGTATGTTGCCTGTTAGTTTGAGTCCCGCGGCGAAACGCTATTTTTTAATCTCCCCCAGGTACTCGGAGTACTGCTGTACCAGCGCGCCCGCGCTTCTCGTGCCTATGAGAGAGACGCCAAGGTGCTCGAAAAGGTAGATGGCCGCCGGAAGGGTGAATGTCCGGGGCACGCCGGAGACTTTGATCTTCGTGTTGCCCGAGAGGTTTGTTTTCATGATCTTGACGTGCTTGACGTCCGGGAACGCCTGAGATCCCGTGGCGGTCTTCACGTATGTGACGCCATGCTCGCAGCAGATCTTCGTCAGCGCCGCGATGTCATCGTCGGAGAGAAAACCCACCTCGAAAATCAGCTTCGTGTCACACCCCTTGCCGCATATCTCCACGAAGCGCTTTATCTCCTCAGTCACGAGCGCGTAGTTTTTGTCCTTGACGGCGCCGATGTTGACGACCATGTCGCACGCGGTGCAGCCGGCCTTGACCATCTCCTCGAGCTCGAAGAACTTCACCCTCGAGGCGCAGGCGCCGTACGGAAAGCCTATGACAGCGCTTGGGCCTACGCCGCTTCCGGCGAGCTCCTTTTTGGCCACCTCCACCCAGCAGGAGTTCACGTTTACTGAGTTTACCTTGTACTTCGCGGCGGTCTTACAGGCGTCGACGATGTCGGCCTCCCGGGCGTCCGGCGCCAGAAGCGCCAGGTCGAAATGTTTCGCGAATTGTTCGACTGATAGCATTGCTGTGTCCCCTTTTATGTTTTATTTTTTGAAGTGTTTGTCCTGAAATTTCTTGAGCGCCGGGAAGACGTTCTTTGAGAGATCCTCGTAGAGCTTGCAGTATATCTCGTAGAGTTCCTCGTAGACCGCGACGTTCTCAGGAATTGGGTCGAGGCGGTACTTCACCTGAACCATGTTGTCTATGGCCTCGTGGACATCCTTGTACACGCCCGCGCCGATGGCGGCGAACATGGCCGCGCCAAGGGCCGTGGCCTCCTCGCAGCGTACGGTCTCAATGCTCTTGTTATAGACATCGGCCTGTATCTGGTTCCACAGGCGGCTCCTGGCGCCTCCTCCGACGGAGCGCAAAATCTGCGTCTTGAAGCCGAGCGTCTTATCCGCGTCGTCGATCATACTGCGCATCTCGTAGCAGACGCCCTCCATAATGGAGCGGCAGATGTCCGCCTTATTGTGCGAAAACGAAAGGCCGGTGAACGTCGCCCTTCCGTTTTCGTCGAAGCGCGGGCAGTCGCAGCCGGCGAGCCATGGCGTGTAAATGATACCGTTCGAGCCAACCGGCGACTTCTCGGCCAGGCGCGACAGGATGTCGTAGATGTCCTCGGACATCAGGTTGGAGTACATCAGTTCGGTCTGGCTGAAGAGGTCACGGTACCAGCGAAGGCTGCTGGCGCCGGAGCTCGAGCTTCCTTCGACCTGCCAGTGGCCCGTCCCGGCGTGCCCCATTATCGAAATTTTGCCCTCGGCGTGGCGCACCGGCTTCGAGGCGTAAGCGTGGATGACGCCAGCCGTCCCAAGCACTCCGGAGATCATTCCGTCTTTCGCGACGCCGGCGCCGACCGCCGCGCACCGCTGATCACCGACGCCGACGTAAACTGGGGTCCCCTCAGCGAGGCCGCTCAGCTCGGCCACTTTCGCCGTCACTTTGCCGACGAACTCTCCGGGATCTTTGCGGTCGGCGTATTTGTTGATGTCGATATCGTAGAGTTTCGCCCTGTCCGGGTCCAGTTTGAATGTGCTGCCGTTTGAGATTTTAGTGTAGATGACGCCGGGGCGGTCGTCGTAGTACTCTTTGATATTGCCAGTGAAGGAGCTGATCATCAGCGCCTCCATGCCGACGAATTTATATGTCTTTTCGTACACATCCGGCAAATTTTTCTTGATCCAGAGAAATTTAGGAGTAGTCGCCAGCGGGCCGAACGGATAGCCCGTGTAGTTGTAATCTTCCAAATCGGAGATTCCCTTTGTCGCGAGGCGCTCCCTCATATAGGGGAACATCTCAGCGCCGCGGAAGTCGTTCCACAAAATGATCCTGTGCAGGAAATTGCCGTCTTTGTCGACTGGCACGAACGTACAGCACATGTGCGAGAAAGCGATTCCGGCGATGTCCTTGGGGTCCACGCCCGAATCGGCCACAGCCGCCTTGACGGAGCTGTAAAGCAGCGCGACGACTTCCTTCGGGTCCTGTTCAACGCGTCCCGGCGCCGGGAAATAAGTCGGCGTGTTGAATGTTCCGCTTCCCACTATATTGCCTTTAGCGTCGAAAACAACAGCTTTTGTTCCGGTCGTGCCAAGATCGATAGCGACAAAATATTGCGACATTCATATCATCCTTTCCAGCCACGCATTTATTTGATGAAGCTTATTAAAATATTTGAATCGCTTCCAGAACGGCACAGATTGCAAATTATTTTCCCCCAGCGATCCCTCCTCCGAACATGCGGACACAAAATATAGACAGACCGCAGTGCACGATCCCCTCAGCAGGCAAAAAGCATTAATCAGGCGTAAGTGCCTGATTGCCCGTATATAAACTGGAAAAGACGAGTGTTGAGAAAGCAAATTTTCCTCAAAAGTGGAGATATTAGGGAGTCTAACATTTTATGTATTTTATGTCAAGATTATATCTGTATATACCTGTATGATTCAGATTCTGTTGTGCATTCCGCTTATTCCCATTTCGCCCCTGTATTTCGCGGCCGTTCTCCGGGAGATATCAACGCCGGACGCCATCAGCATCGTCACGATGCGGTCATCACTCAGAGGCGCTTCTTTGTCCTCGGACGCGACGAGCTCTCGTATCATCCGTTTCACGCCCTCCCTGCTCACCCCGCTGTCCGCAGTCTGGACTGAGGCGGCGCTCTCGGCGCCCCTCGCGAACAGGGCGCGCAGTTCGCAGACCCCGCCGGGGTGCTGGACGTATTTTCCCCTCACGGCTCTGCCCACGGTGGACGGGTGAAGCCCAAGCTCGCCGGCCGCGGTATTCATGGTCAGCGCGACTGGAGCGCCGCCGCGCAGGAGAAAATCCGACTGGCGCAGCGCGGCCATCCGAGCGATCCTCGTCAGGGTATCGCGCCTCTTCTCGATGGCTTCGTTGAGAAAATTCACTCGCTGTATCTTCTGCCTGAAATACTCCCGCAGGTCCTCGTCACTAGTCTCCCGCGCCATCCTCACGTAATAATCGCAGACTTCGAACGCGCGAAATCCTCCGTTGTTGAGCTCTGCGCTCCACGAATCACCGTCCTGTGTCAGAATGATGTCTGGCGTTATATTGCGCGCTCCCTCCCCTATTAACCCGTTGAGCGGCAGCGGATTCAAGGAGCGAATTATTTTTATGCACTCCTTCACCTTACAAGCGCTCTGCCCCGTCGCGGTGACTATGCGATTTACGGCGCCGTCCGCCACGTCCTGAAGGTGGCGCCTTATGATCTCCAGAAGCAGTTCGTCATCGCGGCCCAGCGCGTCGAGCTGGAGTTCGAGACACTCCGCCAGAGAGGAGGCGCACACGCCGATTGGTTCGAGCTTCTTCATAACCGCTATGCATTTTTGCAAGACTCCAACCGGTATTCCTGAGAAACCCGACAATTCCAGCGGCGTCTCGGGCAGCCGTCCGGATTCGTCGAGCGAGTCGGCGATGAGCTGGAACGCGGCGCACTCCTCCTCGCTGTAATCGTTCAGGTTTATCTGAGGCAAAAGCAGGTCGCGGGCAGTATTAGCCTCCGGCGCCGGAATGCTCATAATAAAATCGTCATGCCCGCTGTCGATTCCGACAGTGCGAAAGGGCTCGCCGGAGATGGGGACGATGATCGGGTTTTCCTCCTGCTCCTTCAACGCAAATTCGTACAGATCCTGCGCGTCCATAGCGAGGATGTTTATCGACTCTATTTGTCGCGGAGATAAAACCTGCCGTTGCTCCTGGACAAGCGCGTTTCCTAGATCCATTTAATTTTAATTCTCCCTCGTAATTTATACGTAAAATAACTCTTCGCAAAACATCGCAATATGTATAGTTTTTATGAGTGTCTCCTGAAATTCCGGCTCGGCAATTTGGCACAAAAATTGCTCCCTACAAGATATTATAGTACAAAATACGAGGGGGCGTTAAAATGAGTTATATCTCCGCTGTAGGCATCACTGTCGGTCTGCTGGCCGGGGCTTGGGCATACGCAAGCGGATTGGCCGGTGTCAGCGCTTTCGCCGGTTTTCTGGGATGGGCCAGTTATTTTGCGGCGGGATGCGGGAAGGACGGCGCCACGAAAGCGCTCTGCAGTAATTTGAGCGGCGTATTGTGGGGAGTGGTCTTCGTGTGGCTTTCCCCGTTTGTGCCGGCGCAGTTCGGGGTCGTCATCATCGCGATATTGGCTGGTATAATGTGCTGGCAGGCGAATTTTCCACTGTTGTCATTCATACCGGGAACGTTCATAGGGAACGCCTGCTTCTACGCCAACGGAAACAATTGGAGCGACACGATAATCGGGCTTTTGTGCGGGATTGCGTTAGGGCTCGCATCAGACTACTTGGCAAAATATATCTCCGCCGGCACGACGAAAAACAAATCATGACGATTTGATTACCTGGTCTCCAGCGATAAATAGGCCTTTTCACAGGAGACACCCGGCGGCCGCGCAATCGCAAGTTCGTCTCAGAAAGGGATGATGATCATGCGTCACCTCGACGATATTTCAACCCCTCGAGAGGCAGGAGTCATGGAGACGGAAGCGTTCGACACGGTTCAATCGGCCAGTCGGGCACTGGATGTCGCGACATCGGGCTCGTTCGACGAATACGAGTTGGATTTCAAGGTGATACTCGGCTCGAACTACGACGTCCTCTACTCGTCCGACGCCGACGGTGTGACCCGGAAGGTCGGCGAGGCGTGCAAGGAATTATGGGGCTTAAAACCCTGCGACCTGGTCGGCAAGAGCGTGTTCGAACTCGAGCGCGATGGCATATATCAGCCCTCTGTCACCCGCATGGTGCTCGAATCCGGCAGGAGGATCCAGTCGCTACAGATAACGAGGACCGGCAGAAAACTCCTCGTTGTGGGGACTCCGATCAAGGACGGCCGGGGCAGGATAATCCAGGTCGTCAATCTGTCGTGGAACATAACGGATGACGCTGGTCCCGAAACCGAGGGGCAAAACGCCGGCCGGCTTTTCGACACCTGCGGCAGGGTGCTATGCGACGCTTTCTCTGGGAGGAACGAGCTGAACGGGTTCGTATACGCCAGCGAATCGATGGCAAAGGTGGCCCACATGGCGCTCAAGATGAGCCGCGTCGACTCCACTGTGCTCATCACAGGCGAATCCGGCGTGGGCAAGGAAGTAATAGCCTCCTTCATCCACTCTAACAGTGAGCGCAGCAGGAAGCCTTTCATCAAGGTCAACTGCGCCGCAATCCCGGAGTCTCTGATGGAATCCGAATTTTTCGGCTACGAAAGGGGTGCGTTCACCGGCGCGAACAAAGACGGGAAGCCGGGCGTCTTCGAGCTGGCCGAAAAAGGGACTCTGCTTCTGGACGAGATATCGGAGACGGCGCCGAACATACAGGTGAAGCTTCTGCGGGTGCTTCAGGACGGAACCTTCATGCGGGTGGGCGGAGTAAAGCCGTCACGCGCCGACGTCAGGATAATAGCCGCCAGCAACAAGGATCTCGAGGCCGAAATGCGCCACGGGCGATTCCGGGAGGACCTCTTCTACAGGCTAAACGTCATCCCCTTCCACATACCACCGCTGAGGCAACGACCAGACGACATACCGCTCCTCGCCCTCTTCTTTCTCAAGCGCTATAACGAGCGATACGACAAAAATAAAATCTTCGACGCGAAGACCATCAAGTGCTTCCAGAAACATGAATGGCGCGGAAACATCCGAGAACTGCAGAACATAGTGGAGCGTCTTGTCATTTTGACCGATGGCGATTTGATAAGCGTCCCCGACCTCCCCCCCTGCATCGCGGGCGACGAGAGCGAGAGGGCCGTGGCCGTCAACCGCATAATGCCTATGAAGGACGCTGTGAACATGGTGGAACGCCAGCTCGTCCTCATGGCGATGGAAAAATACGGCACCACTACGAGAGCCGCCGAGGCGCTTGGCGTGGACCAGAGCACAATAAGCCGCAAACTGAGGAAGGTATGATCCAGGGAAGCGCCGCTTGACCCTCAGCAATGTTTTAAACCCCAGCCACTCAGATCGCTCGCGATAAATCTTTTGCAAATGAGCATGAGCATTATGCATTGATGCATAGCTCCTAAAAACAGGCCGCGTTCTAACGGCGATTTTGAGCCGACTTGAACGATTATAACCTGGTTTTACAGTTCATTCTTTTTGGCACGATAATTGCTGTTTAAAAGTATTATGGAGAAAGCTGCAAAACAATTCGTCGGAACGTTGCGGGTATGGCGTGCAGTTATGATTTGTACACTCCAGGCGTCGATGTATCGTCAAAGAAAGCGCAAATTCAAAAATAAAGAATAGAGGTGTTCCCATGGCAAATTCATTTAAAGTTGCGGCGGTACAGATGAACTGCGTTCCATTCGACGTTTCCCGAAATCTCAGACTGGCGGAGGATCTTGCGGAGCTCGCGTCGGAGAAAGGCGCCGCGCTCGTGGTCCTGCCGGAACTCTTCGACACTGGCTACAAGGTCGGCGAGAAGGACCGCGAACTAGCGAGCGCGATACCGGGGCCGACGACCGACCGGCTGACTGCCCTTTGCCGCGACAGGGGAATATTCATCGCAGGCTCGATTATCGAGAAGGACGGAGAATCGATATACGACACGGCGTTTTTGACCGGGCCGAAGGGCGTCGTGGGGACTTATCGCAAAAACTACCTATGGGGCTCTGAGAAGGAGCGTTTCAGCATGGGGAAGGACTACGCCGTGTTCGATGTGGGTTTTTGCAAGCTGGGCCTGCAGATATGCTATGAGGTGGGATTTTCAGAAGGGGCGCGGATACTGGCTCTGCTGGGCGCGGAGGTGATAGCGTGCCCGTCCGCGTTCGGGATGCCCAGACTGTACGCCTGGGACTTGGCTTCCCGTGCGAGGGCGCTTGAAAACGGCATTTACGTCATCGCCTGCAACAGGTCGGGAAACGACGGGCCGGATATGATATTCGCCGCGAACAGCCGTATCGTCGACCCGAGGGGCGAGATTTTGGTGTCCGCCGGCACTGAGAACGACGTAGTCATCGTCGCGGAAATCGACACGAGGACGGTGAAACAGCAAAGAGAGGAGCTTCCATATCTGAAGGACCTGAGGAGAGATTTAATCGCCGACCACATCTGAGAATAACTGCGACCGGCAGTTATTTCGCATAAAACCACACACTGTGAGGAGGTACGGATTATGGCAAAGAAAGAGATTTTGGTTGCGTACGGCGTAGATATCGACGCGGTTGGAGGCTGGCTGGGTTCCTACGCCGGGGAGGATTCGCCGGACGATATTTCCAGGGGTTTGTTTGCAGGAGAAATAGGAGTTCCCCGCCTTCTGAAATTGTTCAAGAAATTCAACATCACTTCCACGTTCTTCTCGCCGGGGCACTCTATTGAGACGTTCCCGGAACAGATGAAAATGATAGTGGATGCCGGACATGAGATAGGCCTTCATGGATACTCCCATGAGAATCCAATAGCCATGACGCCGAAACAGGAAGAGGACATACTTCTGCGGTGCGTTGATTTGATTGTCGGTCTCACGGGCAAAAAACCGACCGGCTACGTGGCGCCATGGTGGGAGTTCTCAAACGTCACGAACGAACTGCTGGTCAAACATGGGGTCAAATACGACCACAGCCTCATGCATAATGACTTGCAGCCTTATTACGTGCGAGTCGGTGATTCGTGGACGAAGATCGATTATTCCGCTGAGGCCAAGGATTGGATGAAACCGTTGATCCGCGGCAAGGAGACGGATCTCGTGGAAATTCCAGCCAACTGGTACCTCGACGACCTGCCTCCAATGATGTTC
The DNA here is from genome assembly GCA_031289775.1 of Synergistaceae bacterium. Taxonomy (GTDB): domain Bacteria; phylum Synergistota; class Synergistia; order Synergistales; family Synergistaceae; genus JAITOY01. The sequence goes on along the minus strand of JAITOY010000048.1, from coordinate 45,123 downwards.
GTCAAAAAGAGCCCCAACAGCTACGGGTTCGCAAATCCGAGGGACATCTTCGGCATGTGGCAGGACACGTTCGACTACTGCTACAGGGAGTACGACTACGCCGTGTTCGGCATGACGATACACCCGGACGTGAGCGGCCGCCCACAGTGCATCATGGCGCACGAAAGGCTGATCAGCCACATCAACACCCACGATGGCATTCGTTGGTGCACGTTCAACGAGATAGCCGACGACTTTCTGAAACGCTGTCCCAGAAAGAAATAAGTGAAACTTAAATATCGATAACCGATTCGGCAAGCATCCCCCGTTATACTTGGGGGTGCTTGCCGGTTGAATATCGAGATAAAACTGGATAGGAGGAACGCTCCATGTGCATATTGTGCGGAGAGCTCGTAATCAACGTTCACTGGACCGACCAGAAAAATCACGACAGGGAGTACGGCAATATCGTCGTAGCTGGCGAGTCTCAGAGGGACAGGGTGCGCGACAGATTGCGCCGTGTTTCCTTCGTCAACAGGATACTGTCGTTCTACGGCCTCGATCTCAGGGACTGGGGCGGAAGCAAATACATACTATCCGACAAGAAGGGCAGCAGCAAAGTAGTGAACGACCTGGGGGATATGTGGCAGGAGGCTCAAAAACTGACTGACAACAGGCTGGATCCTCTCGATCCTGGATTGCTGTCCCACCTTCGGGTTTGACGGGAGACAGCCTTGAAGAATGGCAATAAGTGCCCCATCACGATTGTAACGGGCTTTCTCGGCAGCGGAAAGACTACGCTGCTGGGCAACATGCTGAGGGGAGGGCTGCTGGAAAACGTCTCGGTTATCATAAACGAATACGGGCAAGTCGGCCTGGATCATCGTCTGATAAGGCGTATCGAGGAGCGAACGACCCTGCTCTCGGGAGGATGTGTGTGTTGCAACAGGAGGGACGATCTTATCTCGGAACTGCTTGACATGCTGAACTCGCATCAGTCCGGAAATCTGCCGCTGGATAGAGTGATAGTGGAGACAACTGGCCTTGCGGATCCGGCGCCGATCCTGTTCTCCATAACGACTCACCCAGTGCTGACCCATCACTACAGTGTAGATATGGTTGTGACCTGTCTGGATGCGATAAACGGCGGAATGCACCTCGCAAATAATCCGGAGTCGATCAAACAGGTTGCGACGGCTGACAAAATCATAATAACCAAGACGGATATCAGCCAGCATGAGGCCACGCATCACCTGATACATCACATTCGCCACATTAACCCGTCGGCGCGCGTGCTTACATCGGCTAACGGGCATGTCTCCGAGCGGCTCTTCGACCCCGATGACTCGATGACTTTACCGTCCGCGTCAGATATCTTGGATAAATTGGAGCAAGCGGGAAGCTCGTGGGACTCAGGCCACGCGACAAACATCAGGAGCATGGCCGTCCAGTTCGAGGAGCCTCTGGACTGGCTTGCGTTTGGAATCTGGTTGAGTATGCTCTTGCAGAAGCACGGAGAGAAAATTTTCCGCATAAAGGGAATCGTGGACGTCGGAGAAGATGGTCCAATAGTTATAAACGGGGTTCAGCATATCATTCATCCGCCAAGGCATTTGGAGGATTGGAGGGATTACGAAGCTCGCAATTCGCAAATAGTCTTTATCATGCGCGACATAGAACCGTTTCAAATAATGGACTCGTTGACAGCTTTCCAAAATCTTATAGGGGCAGAACCAAAAATTCAGGAGATCAACCTCAATCCGTTCGAGTAACGCGACGCGCAAATTTCCACATTTTTTTGGGGGAGCACAATATGAAAGCCTCCCGACTGATGGGAGGCCCCTATATTGCCGATCTGTGACCGTTTGCGCGGAATTATTGGGGATAGAAATCCCGCTTTTTACAGGCTCGTTATTTGCCCTTCGCGGCCTTGAGTTCGCGGCCCTTCCTGTCAGCCGTCTTCATCGCCTCTAAGACCTTCTCCGTCGACAGCTCGGCCGGCTCGTGAGACATGAAGTTGTGCTTGTAGGCCGACTCCGCGACCTGCTTGAGCTCCGCGTCCGTCACGTTCGGGATGTTGAGGTCGGCGAAACAGACCGGCAGACCGACATCGACGCAGAATTTGTAGATTTTGTCCTTGATCCCGAGCTCGTCGTAAAGTTCGAGGCCGGCGAGTGTGCCGAACGCTACCTTTTCACCGTGATAGAGATGGTGGGTCGCCTCAAGCACGGTCAGTCCGTTGTGGACCGAGTGGGCGGAGCCGAGGCCGCCGCTCTCGAAGCCGATGCCTGAAAGCAGGGTGTTCGCCTCGATGATGGCCTCGACGGCCTCGGACAGGACGCCGTTCGCGGCGTCCTTAGCCGCGTCACGGCCGTGCTGGAGCAATATGTCCAGGCAGAGCTTCGAGAGACTCAGAGCCGTCTTGGTGCGGAGCCCGAAGCACTCGCTGAGCGAGTGGGACTTTTCGCAGGACGCGGCCTCGAAGTATGTGGCGAGGGCGTCGCCCATCCCGGAGATGAGGAAGCGAACCGGCGCCTTGAGGATTATGTCGGTATCGATGAGGACAACGTCGGGGTTCTTTTTCTGGTACAGCACCTCGACATATACCCCATCGTCTGTGTAAATAACCGCGCATCCCGAGCAGGGGGCGTCGGTCGCCGGGATGGTGGCGGCGATGATCACCGGCAAGCCCATCTCGTCCGCCACGACCTTGCATGCGTCGATAGGCTTGCCCCCGCCAATGCCCGCGATTGCCGTGGCGCCGGCGTTCTTCGCCAGACCCTTGAGTCTGTCGATCTCGTTGCGCGAGCACTCCCCGCCGAAGCGTACTACAGTCCCCTTGCCTGACATCAGGGACTCAGCCCTGGACAGCATGGATTTCGTCGCCACGACGAACGGCTTCCCGCCGTATCTCGCCATGACCTCCGGAAGGAAGCTGATAGCGCCGTCGCCCTGGATATAGCGACTTGGGAAGAGCATGATCTTCATATCCTTCAATTCACTCACTCATTTTTCCTCCTATATGTTTTGACTTTTGACTGGCGCCTGATCGCGCCGAGACAACAAGGTCGGAAGCAGTGCCGCTGTTTGGCGCGGACGCCGAAACAGACGCGTGCAAAAAGACACATCACACTGCCAGCACTAAATTTATAAAAATTGAGAAGGGTTTTAAATTACGATGAAAATACCATGTAATTAAAGTCTTGTCAATCTGTGTATATACCTGTATAACTCAGACGATTTCGACTAATTCTGACAGAGCCGGTTAAAATTTGTTTTAAAATTCGCCGTCCGTGTTACGCTTGTGCGCATGAGCCCTTTTTTAGGGGTAAAATATGCGTATAATAAGCGACACGAAATAACAGGAGGAATCGCTTTGCTGGATAAGAGCAGCCCAAAGCCGCTTTATTTACAATTGGAGGAAATTCTCAGGACGTCCATACATAACGGTGAGTGGGAGCCGAATCATGCCATACCGTCGGAGATCGAGCTGAGCCGCCTCTACGACGTGAGCCGTATGACAACCCGCTCCGTCGTGACGCAGCTCGTGAATGAGGGGCTGCTTTACCGTGTTCAGGGCAAGGGGACTTTCGTCGCCGAGCCGAAGATCACGACGCAATCACTGGCGTACATGGGCGTGAGGGAGCAGCTGGAGCGCATGGGCTATCAGATAGAGACGAAGCTCGTGGACTTCAGCGAGACCAAGGCGGACGCGAGGGTCTCCGACATTCTGGAGGTCAGCGCGGGGGACGCGCTCTATTACATACGGCGCGTCAGGTTCGCGGACGGCAAACACATCAGTCTGCACACCAGCTACATACCGCAATCGCTGGCGCCAGGCCTCACCGACGAAAATCTGGAGAGCGAACAGCTCTGCGTGATACTGAAGCGGCAGTTCGGGCTGGATCCGGCCTCCGTCTCAGAGACGCTCGAATCCGTGCTGGCGAACGACAAGGAGGCCGATCTGTTGAAAATAGACAGGAGGTTTCCCCTGCTCATGCTGGAGGACGTGAATAAAACAGCCTCCGGAAAAATATTCGAGTACTCTAAAGTCCTGTTCAGAGGGGACAAGATCAAGCTGCGCTTCGAGTACGACAACAATTCGTGACGGCTGTCACTGGGCATTTTAAACGCAAAAGGCGGATAATATTTCACATGAAGGGACGATAAATATTTTAATGGACGCAAATCAGCGTGACGTAGTTTTCGAATCGCGCTTTACAGTCGGCGGTGTCCTCAGCAAGACGGGCTCGACGATATTCCAAAAGCCCGCGGTCTTTCTCGGGCTGTCGGCTATCTCCCTGCTGACCGCGGCCGCGTTTGGGTTCATGGTGCCTGAGCCTCCGGCTTCCGGAACTTCGCCCGAGGCGTCTGTTCTTGTCGCCAACGCGCTGTTTGGAATCGCCGCGCTCGTCATCTACTTGATCTGTTATATCGTGATCCAGGGCGCGACGGCGCACGCCGTATACAGGGGCCTCACGGACGGCAAACCGTCGGTCATGGAAGCAGTCGTGCGCGGATTAGCGCGCTTCTTTCCCCTGATTTTGCTCTCGCTGATTTATGTCACCTGCTTCTCGCTCGCGCTCATTTTGTTCCTGATTCCCGGAATTATGCTGATGTGCCGCTGGGCCATCTCAGCCCAAGCCTGTGTCGTCGAGAGACTCGGACCCCTGAAAAGCCTCGGGCGCAGCGCGTACCTGACGAAGGGACATCGCTGGAAAATCCTGGCGCTCCTGAGCATCTCATACCTCAGCGTCTACGTCATAAACATCCTCATAGCGTTCGTCCTGGACCGCCTCAACTTCGGGGCAATCTCGACGAGGCTTATCCTAATCATAGCGCTCCTCGTCCCCAACGCTTTTTGCAGTGTCCTGCCCTGCGTCGTATACTACGACCTCAGGTCCGTTAAAGAAGGCCTCACGATCGACAATCTGTCGAACGTATTCGACTGAGTCTGGGGACCTCAGGGTTTTCCGGAGATATTTTCCCCGGCGTCGGTCTTGTCGGCCCTGTATCGCCCGAAGAGCTGTCCGCGCTCCAGCTCCGCGCGCTGTGCGGCATAAAAATCGTTCAGGAAGCGGCGGATGTCGGACTGGGGGATCGCTTCCTCGCGGCCTGTTTTGTTGCGTATCTTCCCGCAGACGTTGGCGAGGAGGCGGTCTGCCGACTCCGACGGGGGACGCCGCAAAAGCTCCTCTAGCACCTGAAGCTCGAACGCGCCGTAGACGGTGAGCTGTTCGCGTGTGAAAGCGTAGCCCTTGGGCCTGTCCTCATGTCCGGCGCTCAGGTCGTCCAGGAGCGCGCGGCGGGGCATGAATATCACCCAGGTTCCTCCGATGAGGTCGCCAGCCCTCATGTGATCGCGATTGAAGAAGGGCAGGGACGTGATGGCGGCAGCCCATCCAAGGAGCGCAAGCTGTCTGAGAGCACCGCCGCCCGGGTCGAGGCTCATGAAGAGCCCAAGCGGCAGAAAGACCTCGACCTCGCGCGTCAGGTTGCGGGCGAAGACGGCTGACGGAGCGAGGGCGCCGCCGTAGCGGTTTATGACCCTGAGCTTGCATATCTTCTTGCCCGGCGTCTGCCCCTGCCAGGCGAGCTCGAAGTGCAGGAAGTACATATTGCGGACAACAAAGGCTATGAACAGTATCAGCGTTATGCCGACCGGAATGTTCGCCCGCGAGAAAAAAAGCGGGATCGAAAGCAGGTACAACAGGATTATCGCGCATATTAAAAACAGCATGTCGAGCAAAAACGCGGCAAGCCGCTCGCCCCGGCTGGCGAGCATGACGTCGAGATTTGCCCCCTCCGGGCTGACGAGGACGCGTCTTTTGCGTTTTACACCCTCTATCAGCTCTCCGACCCTATTTACCTGATTTACCCGGTCAGTCAGAGCCACCACCCCCTGCCCCTGCCAGTATAAAATAAAGCGCCCAGAGAATCCCGGTTGCGAGGGCGAAAGCGCAGCGCGCTGGGGTGTTCGCCACAAGCTGTCTAAAACCGCCTTCGATGATCCCAGCGATGAAAAATAGCACGACCGCGCCGGCGACAACGCTGGCCGCCCTCCTGCCGTGGAGCGCGAGGCTCTCTATCCGCGAGATGGGGCCCGGAAAGAGTATTTTTTCCGCAACGACGAGCCCGGAGGCCCCGCACAGGAGAATAGCAAGTATCTCGGTAACGCCGTGGATCGACAGCCATCCTATGAAGTCGGCTGTGAGTCCTGCCCTTGCGTGGAGCGCGATGAACGCGCCTATTATGACGCCGTTGTACGCGATCAGCGCGAGCGTCGGGACGCCAAGCGCGAAGCCGAGGCCGAAGGAGAAGATGCCTATTATGGCGTTGTGGCGGAAGAGCGAGTTTGCGAAGACGATAAAAGCGCTGACGAAGCCGCCCCACGGCGCGAAAATTTCGTTCTCCAGGAGGTCGGAGGCAGTGCTGTCCGGCCCCCTGTCGCCGACGAGCATCTCTGGCATCAGCAGCGAGAAGTAGGAGACGTCCGAGCGGACGAGCAAAAATCCGGCGGCGATCCCAGCTGCCATGACGGCAAAAACTATGGCCAGGTGCCGGCGGATGGCTCTCACACCTCTGGGGAAGCCACGCGTGAAAAAGAGCGCCAGATTGCGCATGACGCCAGCGCGCGGCCCATAGACGACGAGGTAGGCGCGGAGCGTCAGGTTCTCCAGATAGAGCAGAAGGGCGCGGTCGAGGGCTATATTGCGAGCTACTGAGAGCGACGATACCGCCGCCTGATAGAGCAGGGGCAGTTCCTCCGCCTCATCGGCGGACAACGCCCCGATGCCTTTTTTCTCCGCCAGGGCGACCATCTCGTCCAGTCTGCGCCAGCTTCCCTCGCGCGCCCTGCGGAACTCGGCGCTGCGGAGCGTGATGGTCATCGAGGAGTCCGGCGCCGCGCTCACAACAGCCCCTTTCCTTTTATCATCAAATAGCGGTTGAGAAGCGCGGCGGATATCTTAGCGGCGGGGAGGTCGAGGCAGTGGACGCCGAGTCTCGCGATGCGCTCCAGAACGACGGAGCGCTCCCGCAGAAAATCGTCCGCGATTACGGCGCCGGCGATGCTCGAAAAATCGTCCGGCGGGGCCGACTGGAGGCGCGTCAGCATGGGGTCGCGCATCGTGACGAATATGATCACATGTTTCCGCGTCATCCACCGCAGCCCCTCGATCAGGAGTTCGGCGGAGATGACGTCTACGAACTCCGTGAAGAGGACGACCAGGGCGCGGTGCTTGAGCCTTGAATTCAGCTCGGCCAACCCGAGCGTGAAGTTCGTCTCCTCCGTCCGGTAGGCGAGTTCCGCTGTGAATCGCTGGAAACGCGCGAAGTACCGCATGCCCCGGCCCGGCTTTATAAAGCTGCGAAATTTGACGTCGAAGCCGCACCCACCGAGCAGGTCCCCCCCGCGCAGCGATATCCAGCCCAGCAGCAGAGCCGCCCTTATCGAGTGGTCTATCTTCGGAATGCCGTCGACCGGCTCAGTCATAAGCCGGCCCGTGTCGAAGCCGAGCACAATATGGTGGTTTCTCTCCTGGCGGAATTCCTTGCATAGAATTTTGCGGCGCCTCGCAGAGCTCTTCCAGTCTATTAGGCGATGGTCCATGCCGGGGGCGTAGTCGCGAAGGTTCTCGAATTCCGAGCCATCGCCGTTCGTCCACTGAGGCTTAACCCCGTACTCGGCCTCCCTGGAGAAAAATCGCAGCGCCTCCTCCCTGATACCCTTCACATTCGGGACGACGTCGATACCAAGGCCCGCCGCCTGTCTGCGTCTTAGCTCTACGAGACCGAGGGAACCGTGCCAACGCAGCCAGAGAGCGTCGATAACAACACGGCCCCTGCGGCGCGGAAGAATCAGCAGATTCAGTGAGAGCCCGCCGTCCGCGAGCGTCCCTGAGACGGCCTCTGGAGGATCGGCGTCCCCCCTCTGCTCCAGGAGGGCGTGAACTACGATTGGGCGCGGCGCGGCGAGGTTCACCTCGACGACACCGGGGCGCCCTGTGAAAAGCTGATCCGGCGCGCGCAGGTCGGCGCGAAGCAGGCGGTCGGGCAGCGCGTTGATAAGGTCGGCCGCTATCAAAACAAGCACGGCGGAGGGAAAATAAAGTGAAAAATACCAGAGCTCGCCGCGCACTGAGACGATCAGGAGGGCAATAGGGACCGAGAGCGAGAAGAGGAGCACCGCCCTCAGCGTTGGGCGGATCATCGCGGCGCTTCCGTCTGATCCACGATGTCGCGCAGTGCCCCATCGCCTGTGACGCCCTCGATGTCGGACGCGGCGGTCATGACGATGCGGTGACGCAGGAGCGGAACGGCGAGGCGTTTTATGTCGTCCGGGATGACGAAGTCCCGCCCGCTCGCCACCGCGTAGGCGCGCGAGGCCGCGGCCATCATATTTGCCGCGCGGGTCGAGGCGCCGGTTTCGATCGCCTGGTGGCGCCGTGTTCCCCTAATGATGTCGACTATGTAGTTGACGAGCGCGTCCGAGAGGCGGACGCTCGCGGCGAACCCTCTGGCGGCGGCGAGATGCTCGGGGCTTATAACTGGATTCACGCCGAAGTCGGAAATTTTGGGCATGGCCGAGTAATGCCCGTGACGACGGACTATTTCGCGTTCCTCCTCCAGATTCGGATAGTCGATGACGAGCTTGAACAAAAAGCGGTCGAGCTGCGCCTCCGGCAGCGGATATGTCCCCTGCTGCTCTATTGGGTTCTGGGTGGCCGCTACCATGAACTCGTCGCCGAGGTCATACGTCTGATTGTCGATACTGACCTGCCGCTCGTTCATCGCCTGGAGGAGCGACGCCTGTGTCTTAGGCGGGGTGCGGTTTATCTCGTCCGCCAGAAGTATCTGGGTGAAGACGGGCCCTTTCGTGAGGACGAAAGCGTTCGTGCGGAAGTCGAACAGGTTCGAACCGATTATGTCGCCCGGCATCATATCCGGAGTGAACTGAATGCGCCCGAAGCGGAGGGACAGGCACGCGGCGAATGACTGAACCAAAAAGGTCTTGCCCGTGCCAGGCGCGCCTTCGAGGAGCACGTGTCCGCCGCACAGCAGACTGGCGAGCATGAGCTCTATAGCCTCCTCCTGCCCGATGATCACCTTGCCGATCTCGGATTTTACGGCCTTAACGATGTCTCCGATCAGTTGCAGATCCAATTAGAATTTCTCCCTTCCATTTGTATATCTCGCCCGCGCACCTGAAGAGCCCCGCGAGTCGGCGCTTTTTACCTGTTTTATCCACCCCGGCGGTTTCGCCGTGGCCGATGTCCGTATTCCGCAAAATTTCGGCGCACGACCTGCTGACGCCGCGCGCTCTGCCCAACCTGTCCAGCCACCCTACGAGCGCATCTCCGTCGAGCCCGCCGGGCGCGTGCAGACTGCGGGCAACTGACCGCACTGTCATCATGGCGTAGCGGTCGAGGATAACAGCATGATGCCCGCCATAATCCAATAATCGCGCGCTGTTGTCAATCAGCTTCTCTCTGCCGAACCCGAGCGCCGGCGTCCACGCTTGGGGCGCACCGAAGCGTCCTGTCCCGGCCAGCGCAAGGAGTGCCGCCGAGCAGCAGAGGAGAATCGTCACTATCGCGAAGGGCAGACGGAAGAAAATTTTGGCTGGCGAACTCCGCGCCCCCCGAAAACCGTGTATCGTTTCGTCGAAAACGACCGGAGCGCCCGGAAGTCCGATGCTGTCGATTATATCGAGCATCAGGGCCGCGTTCTCTCCTCTGACGATGCCGTGATTTGACATGATGTCAGGATCCGCGATGATCAGTATTCTTTTGTCGTCCTCAGTGATTTCTCCGACGAGCGCCCCCTCGCCGCTGCCAATGATGGTGCGCATATTCTGGACTTTCATCAGCTGAACCGTCCCAGAACCGGCTGGAGAGTGCCCGAGCTCGTTCACTGGCCACTCGTCGGGCCAGTCCGCCCTGACGACCTCTAAAGGAACGCTGTTTCCGGCCGCGACGAGCGAGAGTGTATTCGTAGGCCAGTAAATCTGCCGCAGCTCGACCCGCGACACCCATGAAGGCCGGTTCTTGTCTCTCGTCCAGTCCCACTTCGGCAGAACGAGCAGTATCCTCGGAGCCGACAGTGCCTGGAGGAATCCGATGCCGTTCATACGCGCAAAATCCGGCTCGGCGAGCACGAGCGTACCTCGCGCTCCGACCGCCGCGAGAACGCCGCCTGCGCTTCTCTCGGCGTTATGTCCCGTCTGGCGCAGGAGGTCATGGATACCGGCGTACCCGACGGCCGAGGCCGAATATGTCCCAGGCCCGCTGATATCGGCGGTGATTGGGTCTTCATCGAGTGTGCTTAGCAGAACTGATGAGGCAAAGAGCGCCGCGGCGCAGGCGAGGAAAAGCGTAAGCGCCGAGCGGGAGAAGAGCGGCGAGGTCACTGAATCAGTTCCCTGCGCAGAAGGCCGGTCAGGGTATCGAAGCTCTCCCGGCAGGAAGTGTACTCCACGGCCCCAGGAAGATGCGTCCCGAAGTACGAGACCTCCACGCGAGAGACAATGTCGGCGAATACGGCGCGCCCCTCGGATGAGAGCTCGACGCGCCTCAGGATCTCCCTGCTCGTCATAGAGGCCGATATGGACGACGGGAGGCGTCCGCGCATCTCACTGACGCTCCGAAGCAGCAGGACGTGCATAGCCTCCGCGAAGTTACCCTGGCGCGCCAAGTCGTCGGCCTCGACCTGCGCCATCTCCATGCGCGACGCAACCGATACGGACGCCCCCTCCCCGCAATCGCCGCCGCGCGTGAGCCTTCTCGTGCGGCTGAGGCTCCAGAGATTGTCGCGCAGACAGAATATGACGACTGCAAATATCACGAAAAGCGACCCATAAAATATGAAGGACGCCACCTCGCGCGGGATTCTCAGGCGAAAATTCGCCCACCAGCCCTGGGACCTCTCGCCGATCTCGGTCTGAAGGTCGAGTCTGCGAACAGATTCCGATATCAGGGCGGACGCCTCGCCCGCGTCCAGCTGCGCCGCTCCGGCCCGCCAGGTCGGCGCGAAAAGCGCAAAGAACGCCGCGGCCAGGAGCAGCGCCGCGATCGCGCGAAACAATCCGGCGATGGTCTTCAGCGCGTTCATGAAGGAGCCTCACGCCCCGGCGGAGGCGACCGGCTCGCTCTTCAGAACACCCAATGTCTGAGCCGCGATGATGGCCGCGAACATGACAACGCACCCTGTTATCTCCCGAAGTGACAGCGTCTCGCTCAGCGCGACCCATCCAGCCAGCGCGGCGAACACGGATTCGAGACTCATGATGAGCGTCGCGATCACCGGGTTCACGTCCTTCTGGGCCACTATCTGGAGCGTGTACGCGACTCCGCTCGAGAGCACGCCGGTGTAGAGCAGCGGCATCCGCGCATCCCATACCGCCGAGAGCTCGGGGTGCTCGAAGATGAACGAGCAGATCAAGCTCAGAGCGCCGCAGGAGAAAAACTGGACGCAGGACATCTTTACTCCATCCACAAGAGGCGAAAAGCGGTCGATGACCAAAATATGACCGGCGTATAAAAACGCGCAAACCAGTATATAGGCGTCCCCCTTGTTCAGCGAAAGCGACTCCTTTATGCAGAGAAGATACATTCCAGCGACCGCCGCCGCCGCGCATACCCACATATAGAGGGGAACTCTCCTGCCGAGGGATATCCCCAGTATCGGCACGATTATGATATAAAGCGCGGTGATGAACCCCGCCTTCCCGGCTGTTGTGTAACTGATGCCGCTCTGCTGCATGAACGCCGCGATGAAAAGTATCACGCCGCAGTAAAGCCCGCCCTTCATGAGCGCGTGAGGTATATCGGCGTCAGGCGCCCGCGCCGCGTCAGGCTTTCCCCTCGAGAGGATCGACATGATGAGCATCACCGGCAGCAGCGAAGCTCCGCCTATGAAAAATCTGACGGCGTTGAACGTGAACGGACTGATATAACCCGTCCCGACGCTCTGCGCCACAAACGCCGTTCCCCATATAAAAGCCGTAAGCGTGAGCAGTCCCATCCCGCGAATTTGTTTTCCCATCGACATTCTCCCAACGTTTTATTCTGTGCCCCAAAACATGTCCAGCATATCATATTTATGTGAGTGAAGCGAACGGGCCGCCCCAATGACGGGCGACCCTGTATCGAACTTCTTTAATAAACCGCTGCGCTGGTTTACTTGCCGAGCAGCGACTTCGCCCTCTTGCCGAGGGAGTCGGCGGCTTTCATGGCGTCGTAGAGGTCGGCGCCGGTCACTTTGAAATTGTGGTTGTGAACGAACGAGCCTTCGCCGGTGATGTCGTTCGCGAACGAGCGCAGGCGATCGTCCGGTATCTTGTCGATGTTGATATCGGCGAACGTCACTGGCAGGCCGACCTCGGCGAGGAATATCGCCGTGTTCTCAATGAGCTCCGAGCTCAGGGAATCGTCGATGCAAAGCTGAGTCATCAGACCGAAGGATACCTTCTCGCCATGGAGGAACTCGTGGGTCTCCGTCAGCGCCGGCAGCCCGTTACCCATCGCGTGCGCCGTGGCGAGCCCGCCAGACTCCCAGCCGATGCCCGAGAGCAGCGTCGCGGCTTCCACAACTTTTTCGACGGCCGGGGTGACGGCGTGAATTTTCACGGCATCGACGGCGGACAGGCCGAACTCGGTCAGCGTGTCATAACAGAGCCTCGCCATAGCCATAACGGTCAGCGTCGGTACGCCGCCGGAGCAAGTCACGGCGCGCGAGGCGTATGACGCCTCGGCCTCGAACCACGTGGACATGGCGTCGCCAATGCCGGCGACAAAGAGCCGGAGCGGGGCCTTAGCTATTACTTCAGTGTCCACGATGATGTAGTCCGGGTTGCTCGGCCAGAGGTCGAAGCCGACGCACACACCGTGATCGTCGTACCACACCGAGCATGCGCTCGTAGGGGAGTCGTTGCTAGCCACAGTTGGGACAATGATGTGCGGCAGGTTCGCGTAGATCGCGGCGCCCTTGGCAGTGTCTATCACTTTCCCACCACCGATGCCTATGACCATGCCCGAGCCGCGCGCTATATCGGCGATGCGGTTGGCCTCGGCTTTCGTGCACTCGCCATTGAAGTGGACGTCCGTGTACTCGACTCCGGCCTCCTTCAACGAACTCAGAACGGCGTCGCCAACAGCCGCCTTGGTGCGGCTGCCCCACGCGACTACAGCCTTCTTGCCAAGCATCGCGGCGTAGCTTCCAATTTCGGAGATCACGCCACGGCCCTGAACATACTTGCGCGGCAGTAAAAGAGCTTTTTTCATACAAGTTCCCCCTCCTATTTGTGGACGCGGTTACAGAAGCGCGCTACTTCGCTCTCCGAGTCCTTGTGCGCCTTTGCGGGACCGGTTTTTTGGCTGATTCCTTCGGCTGCGAGCTCTTCATGACGTACTGCGCCGCGTTTTGCTTCGCGTTCCTCGCCGGCTCGTAGTAGGGGTTAATCTCAAGTGCCCTGTTGAACCAGGCGTCGGCCACCTCGAGATTTTTCAATTTGAGCGAGCATATCCCGGCCCAGTATGGCGAGAGGTAGTTGCCCTTGAACTGGACGGACTGGTTCGCGAAAGACTCGAACGCTTCGAGATAGCGCTGCTTCGAGTACAGATCCCACGCGCTCCTGTGTTGAATTTCGAGCGTGTTCATCTCCACCTGCGCGAGCGGAAACGTCCTGATGAGCCTCGCGTCGGCGATTTTATTCGCGTCGTAATCCAGCATGACATCGTAGTTAGCCGGGTTGGAGGGCGCCGGCGGGTGAGGGGGCTCCGGCCTCACCGCGGGCGGCGGCGGATAAGACCCCTGAATGATTGGCTGCGCGGCGCTCCTGACTGGGACCACGTTGTATGAGGGAGAATCCACGTAATAATATCCCGGAGCGGCCGGCACAACGATCTGAGCCGTAGTCACCGGCGCCGGCAGAGACCGCGGCGGAGCCGGAACCTGTACGGTCGTCACCGGAGGAAGCGGAAGCTGGGCCGCGGACTGAACCGGCGTCGCGGCCGGAACACGGATAGGCGCAGCGGTTTGAACCGGCGGAGCGTAGCGCACCGGAGCGGCAGCCGGAACCGGCGTAGCCGCAGGAATGACGATCTGAGCGGGCGGCGCGGTCGGAACCGCGACGGCCACCGGGGTTATCGCAATCAGCTCATCGGAGTACGGCGACTGTGAAATATAGCCCTCAATATCACCGCCGTAAGCCGGCTCTGAATTTGTGCGATACTTGGCGAACCTGACGCGCTTAGCCCGCGTCGCTGATATCGGTTCTATTCTGTCGCCGGGCTGGACGAGCAGCCCATTGCTCGGAGGCATGATCACGCTGAAGCTGTGCGTGGTGGACGGCTCGCGCACCTTGAGCACGGCGAGCGGCGTCTTGCCCTTGCCAATGTATGCGCCGTTGACGTCGTAGATATCGCCCGCGTCGGAGTAGACGAGATAGAGCCCGCCCTTCCTCGCGCCCCTCGATATGCTGGCGTCTATCATAACGCTGTTGCCGTCGACGGACAGTACGTAGCCATCCGCGTCGTTGGTCACGAGCCTGACCCATTCGGTGGACGCCTCACCCCTCGCGCCAAACAGGCAAAACAACAACAACGCTGGAAAAACTCTCATCAGCTGTTTCATCTGCACTCTCCTCCTATTGAATGTCTCTTGAAATTTTCGTGTTTCTCTCGTTTTTTCAATCGCCGCCAGTCCGACTCCGCAGAACCAGGCTCGGTCGCTTTTTCGGGTTTTTGGCTTTTCTCTCCCCCGCGGCCAAGCGGCTTTGTCGGTGCCATTATATATCAAAAACCTGTTTTGCAACGGCCCACATGCTGAGGACGAAAACAAGAAAATATATCGGCAAAAAAATTGCATGCGGCAGCCCGAAAAGCGATATACTTTGCGCATAAATTGAGGGTTCACACGCTTTAAATTTCTGATAGGGAGTGGTCATGATGAAGATCGGTTTTGTCAGCGCCATCCTCGACGGATCGAGCTTCGAGGAAACTATCGAGGTTGCGTCGAAATACGGTTTCTCGTGCGTGGAAATCGCGTGCTGGCCTGCCGGCAGGACCGAGCGCCGGTACGCCGGCGTGAGCCACATCAACGTGGACGGCCTCACAGACGAGCGCGCCGCGGCCATCCGGGCTCTGTGCGAAAAGAGGGGCATCAGCATATCCGCGCTCGCGTTCTATTCTAACCCGATGGACTCGGACGCGGAGAGAAGGACTTCGGCAGTCCTTCATCTGGAGAAGGTCATGCGGGCAAGCGCCAAACTAGGCGTGAACATGGTTACGACATTCGTAGGCAGAGACCAGAGGCGGAACATCGACGAAAATCTGGAGCTCTTCAGGGACATCTGGCCGCCCATTATAGCGAAAGCCGAAAAGCTGGGGGTGCGGATTGCGGTCGAGAACTGCCCGGTGCTCTTCGGCCCCGACCAGTGGCCAGGCGGGCAGAACATGTTCACAACGCCTAAAATATGGCGGAAGCTCTTCGACATCATCCCGAGCAGAAACTTCGGCATCAACTACGATCCAAGCCACTTCGTGTGGCAGATGATGGACTATCTTCTCCCGCTGTACGAGTTCCGGCACCGCATATTCCACGTGCACCTCAAAGACGCCAGGCTCTACCCCGACCGTCTTAGAGACGCGGGGATCACAGCGTACCCGCTCGAATTCATGAGCCATAAGCTCCCCGGCCTCGGAGACGTCAACTGGGGCGCTTTCGTGAGCGCGCTCAACGACATCGGCTACGACGGCCCGGCCTGCATCGAGGTCGAGGATCGCGCCTACGAGGGCAGCAGGGAGCGCATCCTGCAGAGCCTTCGCCTTTCGAAGCGCTACCTGAGCCAGTTCATCGAGTACTGATCTTTCATGCCCGCGCCACACTCAGTTAGGCGCGGATAAATATCCGATGATCCCTTTGACGCTGTTCGTTATAAATAAACGCTCCCGCTCCTGAATATCGGCGGGCAGCTCCGAGTACACGCCCACGAGCGGGTCCCGCTCGATCAGGATATCGGCTATGGATTCCTCTACCCCGCCGGACCCCTCAGACCGGCTGAGAACGCCGGATATTATGGACATCCACTCGTCGAGCTGCCGCAGTGCTAAGGATATCTTCTCCCTCGAATTTCCCGACGCTCCCCAGTGCGAGTAGCAGAGCAGCTCGTCCCCCCGGAGGCTCCGAGCGATCTTCTCCAGGGATTCGCGGGCCGCGCCTCCGTCGAATTTCGGGGGAGTGGTAAGGCGGAGGTAGGGACATCCCGAGATCGATTTCACCGGCAGACGGAGCCCCGCGGCCTCGCCAACGAATACGAGCCGTTCGTCCCCAAGGCCGGCGACGAAGGAAAGGTGATGGGGCGAGTGCCCAGGGGTTTCAAGGATCGTTATGCCGGACACGCCGCCGCTCGCCAGAAAGCCGGCGGACAGGGGAAGCGGCTCGCCGTACATCTCAGCGACCTCGCCGAGTACGCCGAGCGACGACCTCCATAGTTTCCCAGGGTCGATCAGGTGCCGCACGGCTTTTGGGTGCACGAGAACCTTAGCTCCGCGGTGCCTCTCGCAAAACTGCCCAATGCCGCCGGAGTGGTCGAGGTGAATGTGCGTCAGCAGAACCAAATCCACGCCGTCGGTGATCTCGGCGAGCCTCTCGAGCAGCTCCGGAATGGTGTTGGCTGGGCCTGGGTCGACCAAAATCCTCCGCCCCAATGAATCCTTGAAAAACCACGAGGAGATGAAATGCCGAAACCCGGTCCGGGGCTGCGGAAGATCGATCAAATACAGATCATCTGGCATTTCGTCGGGGGACAGGAACTCACTGCCTTCGCGATTCATGACTGTAATCCTGCCGTCAGGCGGCAGTTCCGTGGTTGTGCGTGTCCACGGCCCTTCTGATTGCCGCGATGTGCGCGGGAGTCGTCCCGCAGCAGCCGCCGATTATGTTGGCCCCGGCTTTTATGAGTTCCCCAACCCTGCCGGCCATCATCTCCGGCGTCTCCGGGAAAACATCCTTGCCGTCAATGTTCTGGGGGAGGCCGGCGTTGGCGTGCACGAGAATATAAGCGTCAGGCCTCGCTCTTTTCATCTCGCGGACTATATCTATCATCTGTTCCATCCCGTTGCCGCAGTTCGCGCCGGCGATATCGGCCCCGGCATCCAGCACCGCCTCGACCGCCTCCGCCGGGGAGACTCCGAACATCGTCCTGTAAGTCCCCTGGACTGTTTTGTCGAACGTAAACGTGGCCATGATCTCGAGACCGGTGTTCTCCTTCGCGGCCCTGACGGCGCAGCAGGCCTCGCCGATGTCACTCATAGTCTCGACGCATATCGCGTTCGCGCCCCCCTTGTCGAGGGCGACTGCCTGTTCCCTGAAGACCTCGTACAAATCCTCCTCCGTGATCTCTTCGGTGATCAGCATCTTACCGGTAGGCCCTATGGAGGCTATCACATATTTGTCTCCCGCGCCCTTCCTCGACGCCATGGCAGCCCATTCGTTTATCTCCGCCGTCCTATCGCCGAGGTTGAAGTGCTCCAGTTTGCATCGGCTCGCCCCAAAACTGTTGGTCTCGACCATGTCAGCTCCGGCCTCCGCATAGCTTCTGGCGATGTCGGCCACGTCGGAGAATCGGTTGATCGACCATGCGTCGGGGCTCTCCCCGCGCTTCATTCCCTTCTCAAACAGAAACGTGCCCCACGCGCCGTCGGAGACGAGTATTTTGCCCGTTTTAAGTATATCCACTATCCGCTTCATACGCACTCCTCCTCGCGCCACGCTGATAAGTATAGCTTTTTGCCGGAAAAAAGTGAATACATACTGGCGGCTGCCGCCATATCGTGAATATAATAATCTCGCCCTGGAGCGCGTAATACATGAAGGAGGGGCGAAATTCGCCTAAAACACGCATGCGCGGGCACGGATTTTCCAAATCGGCTGATGATATAATTACTCCGTTTTGAAGCGCCGGGGCAGTCAAATTTTTCCGAAACTCGCGGAAGGGGAGAGATGGATGCAGGAGCAGGATACAAACTTCAACACCGCTCCGCTCGGGCAGGACGAGTCGTTCGCGTTTATTTGCTACGCGCGTGAGGATTCGGATGTGGTGTTTCCCATAATGGAGGGAATCGACGCGAGCGGCTACCCCATTTGCTACGACAGGCAGGACCGGCAGGGCGGCGAGGAGGAAAAGGCCGCGGCGGCGATAGCACGCTGCAGACTCTTCTTCGTTTTTATCTCGAAAAACTCGACGTCTTCCCTTCGAGTCGCATCGGAGATCGAAATGGCTCAGAAGGCGCGGGTGAAGATAATACCGATCTTCATCAACGGGACGGAGTCCTCCGCTCCCAGCCCAGAAGCGTGGCCGGACGCGATAGAATGCCCGGGCGGCGCAATCGACGCCGAAAGGCTCGTCTCGCAAATTTGTGAAGCCGCATCCTATAATGACGTGGTCAGACGGAGCGGCATAAAGGGCTCGAGGATCAGATATAAAAAATACGGGAACGCGCGCCGCAGCAACCGCATAAGATTTCTGCCCATTGCGCTCGCAGCCATGCTCGTAATAGCGACGGGCACGGCCGGGTGGAAATTTTGGAAGGGAGCATCTCTGCCACCAGCGGCGGCGCGCGCCGTAAGCCGCTCCGGCGTGTTCGAGCCAGGCGAGCCGGCGGAGCTGGACGAGCGGGAAATACCCGTGACGGGCGGCTATGTCGTCTCCCTGGATAAATCCGTCTACGCCCCAGGCGAGACAGTGACAGTAAGCGTCGCGAGCGTGCCGCAGGAGATGATCGACGAGGCAATAGTAGGAATTTATGAAAAGGGCGCGGATCACGGCGAGTACTTGTCCTACGAATACATCCACAGCCCCGTGGCAGACATAAGACTACGCGCTCCTGCGAACGCCGGATTGTACGAGATCAGAGGATACGCCGACGGAGGGGATTTGGATGAATCTATTTTAGCGTCCATTGTCCGCTTTTCGGTAGAGGGAAATTCATGGGGCGCTTACTCCATAGCGGTCGAAAAATCCAGATACGCCCCAGACGAAGAGATCACCGTAAAAATAAATGACGTACCCCGAAAGATGGCCGATGACGGGGCGTTCGTTGGCATTTACAGGAGCGGCGCCGGAGGGGACGAGTATATTTCGAGCGAGTACATCGACGGCGAGGACGGCGTCAAGCTCCCGGCCCCGTCCGAGGACGGCGAATACGAGGTAAGGGGCTACACGAATGGCAGCGTCTGCACTGATTCGACGCTGGCCGCGAGCGCCCGCTTCTCTGTCGGCAAGTGAGATCTATCATTGGGGCGACTCCCTCCTTTTCACCGGCAGGATATCAGGGAAATCAGCGTTCCATAGCGTGTAGAACCCCTCGTCGTCCGGGCTGCTCGCCGCGCCCAGAAAGTCGAGTACGGCTCTTCCGGCGAGGCGCGTTTTCTTAATCTCCGCTTTCGTGACGCCGGAATGGTTGAAGCGCTGACTCTCTCCAGCGTAGACGACCTCTATGAAGCGCCTTCCTCCGCGCATAGCGCTCAACACCTGCGTCGGCGCGACGGAGACGCGGGAGAGACGCGCCCCCCCTCCGGGCGCCCTCTCGACATCGACGGCGAGTATGACGCTCCTTTCGCGGGGAAGCGTCCGCTGGTTCGACACGAAGTTGCCAAGCGAGTAGGCGACGAGAGCGAAACCGCGGTCCGAACTCGTAACCTCCAGCGGTTGGAGTACGTGCGGGTGGGTCCCGATGACGATGTCCGCCCCCTCTCTCACGCTCAACTCAGCCAGATCCCTCTGCCGTTTCGTCGGGACGAGCTGATACTCGTTCCCCCAGTGAAAAAACGCGGCTATCACGTCCGGACTCGCGAGTCTGGCTCTCCTTAGCCCCTCTGTGACGGCCTTGTCCGATATAACGTTCAAGCTTATGTCCCCCGAGGATGGAATGGGGTTGTTGCTCCCGTAGGTGTAGTTGACGAACGCCCACCTGAACCCGGCGCGCTCAAAAATCAGCGGCTCACCTGGCCCAATGTCCCCATTGCCGAGCCCGGTCCACATTATGCCGACGCCGTCGAGCGTCTCTATCGTGCGGGCCGCTCCGGCGAAACCCCTGTCGAGGATGTGGTTGTTAGCCAGCGTCACAACGTCCACCCCAAAATCAACGAGCTCGCCGGCTAGTTCGTCCGGCGTGTTGAACGAAGGGTACCCGGCGAAGCCGCGATCCTTCCCCGCAAAGACGGTCTCGAGGTTGGCCACGACAAGCGAGTCCTCCAGCAACGGCTTCACGCGCCGAAACTGCGGCGCGAAATCCCACGCCCCGTCTCTTTTGGCGGCGTTGATCTGTTCTTGATGGGCCATCACATCTCCGATGAATATCACACGGGCGCCGGTCTCCTCGGCATCCGCACAAAAAGCTGGCGCCAGCGCAAAAATCAAAAAAACAATAGAAAACAAAAGGGAAAATTTAGCCCTCATTCCGCACCTCCATTCGCACAGCGCCGTCTGCCAAGCTGACGCGCCGGCGCGTCTTACGTTTTGAAAAACCGTGCTAACGGCCCGTTTCTCCGGAGAGCATAGCATTTAAACGTCAATTGTAAATGGCAAAATATTCCGCGGTAAACAGGAGAGAGAGGGAGAGAGACTTGCTGTTTAATCGCTTGTAATCGCTTTGCTATCGCTTGCGGCAGTCGATTGGCAATATTGCTGTCGGTTGGAGTGAAGAGTCGTTTGGCAGTGAAACGGATTCGCTGATTCTCCCGCTGTCAACGCTTACAATCGCATAAATCTTCAAGGCTGCGAGGGGGGAGAGTGCGGGTTCTGCGCACCAGGGTATATAATGACGGCCATGGAGATACTCGAAACCAAAAAAGACTACACCCGCGAGGAACTGAAAAAGCTCCTGAGCGGCCACCTCTGCCGGTGCACTGGCTGCGAGAACATCCTGAACGCCGTGACATCCGCCGTGGGTCGAAGAAAAGAGGCGAAGGGCGCCTGAGGCTCGAAATCAAGAAAAACAGCGACCACACCGCCTGTGTCTGGTCTGGCGGCCGGACGACAGAGCTGTTTATTTACCCTGAGACGGCGAAGCTGGAGGAGCGTAATTTTTACTTCCGTGTTTCGACGGCCACAGTCGAGCAGGAGGAGTCGATATTCTCCCGCTTCCCCGGCTACGTCCGCCACATAACTCCGCTCGCCGGCGGGATGAAGCTCATCCACGGCGGGCGCTACGCCGCGACTCTGCGCCCAGCTTCAGTCGACATATTCGACGGAAGCTGGGCGACGCGCTCCTTCGGAAAATGCACCGATTTCAATCTGATCCACAGGCCAGAGTGGATGGGCCGCATCGGAACCCTCGCGCACAGCGGCGAGCTGAGATGCCCCCAATCCGGCTTCACAATAGTCTACGCGCGGCACGGCGCGATCCTCGAAATAAAAAAAGGCGATGAAAAATTCACCGAGGAACTGGGCGACGGCGACCTGCTCGCCGTGGAAACCGGCCAAGGCGAATCCTGCCTGATCAGACTCTCAGCCGGTAAAATCGCGGCCGGCCCGCCTGTATTCGCCACAGCCGCGCGCCCGGCAATTTGAGCGGGCTCGCGGCCCTTCCGTTTATTATAGCGTCTGCTTCCCCAGCCCGGCCACAAAATCGGCCATGCGGGTCATGGCTTCTCTTATCTCGTTTTCGGGACGGCAGTATGTGATGCGCATGTAGCCGTCCTCGCTGCCGAAGGGCTGGCCAGGAACGGTGGAGACGCCCTTCTCCTCCAGCAGGCGCGCGCAGAACTCGAACGAGGGGATGCCGAGCGCCTTTATGCTGGGGAAGACGTAAAAGGCGCCTCTCGGAGTGGGCGTCTCTATGCCCTTCATCTCCGACAGCATCCCGACCATCAGGTCGCGTCTCCTCTTGTACTCCTCTATCATGCGGTCGACGTCCGGTTGGCAGCTCCTCAGCGCCTCGGCCACGCCAGCCTGGGCGAAAGAGTTTGCGCAGGTCGCGATTCCCTGGTGGCCCTTCATTATGTACATCTTCGTCTCGGGCGGGACAAGCAGCCAGCCGACGCGCCAGCCTGTCATGGAGAACGTCTTCGACGCCGCGGAGAGAGTGAACGTGCGCTCCCTCATTCCAGGAAGTGTCGCCATGCTTATGTGGGGCGTTTGGACGTCGTACGCGAATTTCTCGTAACATTCGTCCGACACTACCAGCAAATCGTGCTTTTGGGCCGTTTCCGCGATGCCGACGAGTTCTTCCCTCGTTGACGTAGCCCCGGTCGGGTTGTTCGGGGAGTTTATAATTATGGCCCTCGTCTTCGGGGTCACTGCGGCTTCGATGTCGCCGGGCTGAGGACGGAAGCCTTTTTCGATCCGGCTGGGGACCTTTCGCACGACTCCGCCGTTCATCTTTATGATATCGTCGTACACCGGGAAGAACGGAGAGGGCGTTATGACCTCGTCGCCCTGGTTCAGCACAGTCAAGAATACGGACATCAGCGCCTCTATGGCTCCCGACGTCACCACTATCTCCCTGTCGGGGTCAACATCCATGCCGGCGTCTCGCTTGTACTTGGCCGCGATCTCGCCCCTCAGTTCCGGCGTCCCTGACATATCCGTGTAGTGCACGTCGCCGGATTCGATCGCTCGAATCGCGGCGCGCTTCGCGGGCTCCGGGGAGTCGAAATCGGGGCGGCCTATCTCCATGTGGAGTATGTCGCGCCCGGAGCGCTGCAACTCGTCGGCGCGGGCAAGTATCTCGCGTATCCCTCCGCCGTAGGATATTTCGCTCATGCTTTTATTGGGCATTCTGTAGTCCATTTCCCAAAAACCTCCTGTGCGCTCTTATTGTTCATTGCGCCCTTATCTCCTAGAGTCTAGGCGCCTCAGTATCTCCATGTAGTCAGTGACGCCGAGCGGCCTCGGGTTGCTGGCACTGCTCAGGTTTTCGAACGACTTCTCCGCTATCTCAGGGAACTCTGACTCCGCTATGCCGAATGCCGAAAACGGAGGTATCCCGACATCGTCAGACAGCTCGCGCACAGCGGCCACAGCGGCATCCGCGCCCTGCTCGTCCGAGGAGAACGACAGTCCCATCGCCCTCCCCACGTCCGCGTACTTTCTGACGCAGAAGTCCCTGCTGTAGTTCATGACCTCCGGGAGACAGACGGCGTTGCAGACGCCGTGCGGCTTGTCGTACATTCCGCCGAGGGACTCGGCGATGCAATGCACGGCCGCCACGTCGGAGTGGCTGAACGATATCGCGCCCAGCAGGCTGCCCATGAGCATGCCTGCCCTCGCCTCGACGTCGCTCCCGTCCTCGGCGGCCCTTCTCAGGAATTTAGAGACGAGCGTGACGGAGTGAAGGGCGGCGGCATTGCCGATGGGCTCCGCGCACGTCGCCGTGTAGCCTTCGATGGCGTGCGTGAGGGCGTCCATGCCGGTCGAAGCGGTTATGGCGCCCGGCATAGTCAACGTGAGCTCCGGGTCGCATATCGCTACGCGGGGGGCTATTTTCACGCTGCGGAGAGAGAACTTAGTCCTCCTCGCGCGGTCAGTTATAACGGCGCTGAACGTCACCTCGGAGCCGCTGCCCGCCGTCGTCGGGACGGATATCAGCGGTATCGCCGCCCCTGGCACGCGCTCGACGCCGCGATAATCCCAGATACTGCCACCCTGGACGGCGACGACGCTCGCCCCCTTAGCGCAGTCTATGGAACTGCCCCCCCCGAGGGCTATCAAACAGTCGCTCCCTGCCGTGCGGGCCGCTTCGGCACAGCTGCCGACGTTATCGTCCCTCGGGTTCGGCGCGACTCCGTCGAACACGCCATATTCGCAGCCCGCGCCCTTCAGAAGCGCGGTGACTTTCGCCAGCAGCCCGGACGAAGCGATGCCGGAGTCCGTGACTATCAGCGGCTTTCTGGAGCCAAGCACGCCGAGTTCCTTCGGCAGACACACAATGGCGCCGACGCCGAACTCTATTCGCGTTGGAAGAATAAAGCTGAAGTTCTTCATGATGTCCATGCAAATCAGTATAAACGGACGATAAACGTTGTCAATACGGCGCGGTTCTCCATGGATTTGGTATTTTCACGAAAAAGAATACAGCGCAACCCCCACTTTTTTGAAATGCTTGGTATTGAAGGACGAGACGCCAATGTTTTTATCCAACGCCACCGCCGCTATGTAGCTGTCCGCGAAACCGATGGAATTTTGGCGCGCAATTGATATCGCGGACGTGACGTATTCGACATCGAAAACCGTGAGATTGGGGATCGAGAGCATGGACTCCAAAATATCTAGGATGTATGAGTCGGGCAATTTATAAAATGTCTTCAAAACCCACCCCGTTTCAAAAAAAACGGGCGGACCGCAGAACAGTTCGATTTCCCCACGCTTCGCTCTGAGAAAAAAAGCTTCCGCAGCAGCGCTCTGCACCTCATCATCTTTGCTGTAATATCGCAAAAATATATTGCTGTCCACGAAATACCGCTCCATATTACTCTCGCTCCATGATTTGCCTTCCCATTTCCATGGTCAGCAAGTCTTCCTCATTATCTGGTATGTGCCCGCTAAAACGTCCCTTGAGCGAAAAAAAATCCAGCGGCTTTTTAATGACAAACCCATCTCCAGAGTGCTCGCCAATGACCTTGTCTCCCGCTTTGATCCCGTATTTCGCTCTGACACTCGCGGGAATCGTGATTTGTCCCTTTGTCGATACAATCATTATTTCGCTCATGATCGGCGCCTCCTCCAACATCCATTACATCGTAGGTTAAAGACAATACCACCTACTTCATGATAAAAGTATGACATCTTACTGTGTGTACG
This sequence comes from Synergistaceae bacterium, assembly GCA_031289775.1. GTDB lineage: Bacteria > Synergistota > Synergistia > Synergistales > Synergistaceae > JAITOY01. The sequence goes on along the minus strand of JAITOY010000048.1, from coordinate 20,339 downwards.
TCAACTAAAATTTGGAAGAATAGCAACTTGGACGTGTCGCCCCGGTCTGTTTACCTCCGACGCCGACATACCCCGTTTTTTCCACAAGCTCCTGGCCTTCGGGCGAGATGATCCAGTCTATGAACTCCTGGACATTGGGGTTTTCCGTGCCGGCGGTCACGACAGCTACGGGGACGCGGCTCCCGGACTTTACTCCTCAACGACTGAGGAGTCGACGAAATTTATCCATCTGTCGGAAAGGGTATCGATACATTCGTCACTTTCGATCTTCTCCGGTTGATTCTCTGGAGGCTTGCCGAAGAATTCATACTCTCTTCTCTTCGGCAGAAGAATTGGCTTCCCCTCTCCATTGCTGGCTTTCGCCCGCAAATAATACCGTCCAAGTGATCCCAGTTTTATTGTGCCGGTATACGAACTGTCGCCTGCCACCAAGTCATCGCCCATGCCGTCGTCCTTTAACGACAGGGTGGAGATGTTCCCATCCGGGCCGTTTACCTCCAACTCCTGTTTTATGCCAGTGTAAACATAATTTCCTCTGCTGAGCGACACCTCCACAGTCACGTATTCTCCGCTCTTGGATTTATCTATGTCCCAATACGGGCAGGAGATACTGTTGAAATATGTGTTGTCGACACCACCGGCTCTTCCAATCAGCTTGGCTGTTACGATACAGTCCTCATTCTCGGTGTTGTTTACGAGCTCCATTGTCCATTTGCCAGCGTCGCGATCTCTGACTTCCACGTCGACATATTTTGACGAACTCCATCCCCGTCCTGGAGATGGAAAACTCATCGAAACAGTATATGGAGCGATCGTTCCATCCGGTCTCGTCAGCTTCATATCAAAATCTGGGATATCAAGCGTGGCTCCGAAGCTGACAGTCATAGAACGGATGCTGCTGTTTACGATGAAATCTCTTTTTGTAATGTAATGGCCGAATTTCCCGGACATGTATACTGGGATTTTTATGATCGTCCCCCCATTTTTTGAAAGTGGCCCGCCTTTTTCTCTGGATTTGACGGAAGGCAGAGAAAATTCCAGCGGATCCCTCATCACGTTTGTAGCGACGTACGGCGCAAATGATTGAAGCGAACCTTTGTATTTAGATGGATCAAGAAGGTATTCGTACTTATAGACTGAATCCTTGCGTTTTTGTACGCCGACACCCATGTTAAAAAGGAGGACAAATGCTAGGAAAAGCGCGAACAGGCAGAACAAAAAAAATTTAAACTTACGAGGTTCTGGATTCATCTCCTACTTCCCCCACGTGAATGAATTTCCTCCATGATCCAAAATCAACCATCGGCGCCTGGTATGTGCCCGCTAAAACGCCCCTTGAGCGAAAAAAAATCCAGCGGCTTTTTAATGACAAACTCATCTCCAGAGTGCTCGCCAATGACCTTGTTGCCCGCTTGCTGTGTGTACGTCAACTAAAATTTACCTCCGACGCCGACATACCCCGTTTTTTCCACAAGCTCCTGGCCTTCGGGCGAGATGATCCAGTCTATGAGCTCCTGGACATTGGGGTTTTCCGTGCCGGCGGTCACGGCGTATATTTCGACAGCGAAGGGGTACGTTCCGTTTAGAATGTTTTTATTTGTAGGAGCGACTCCGTCCACCGACAGGATTTTTATTGCGCTCTCGTTTCTCCGCCACCGCTCCCGGTCGTCTCCCTCAATTCTCTCAATTCTCTCGTAAATGTCCAACAATTGCCTGAATGAATTCCATGTCAATCTTTCCTGCCTTTTGCGTTGGTAATCGATGTACGGTGTGAAATAAACCATTTTATTCGTGAAAAACCGGAAAGAATAACCGATCGACTCGGCGTAATCCCTGTATTCAGCGACGCCGCGCACCATGCCGCCCATATGTCCCTGATATTCGTCCCTCAGGGGCGGCGCAATGGCCTTGCCCCGCATGACCTCCTTCAGCATCGTTGTCTGGCTGCCGGAGCCGTCGGGACGTTGAAACGGCAGGATTTTGATGTCATTCCCGCCGATCTGCCCCCAATTTGTGATTTTTTTTGTGTAGATATCCTGAATCCAATCGACCGATAAATCAGAAACCGGGTTGACATTGTTGACGAAAAAAACGAAAGCGTCTTTGGCAATCGGGGTAAAGCTCATCTCAACTCCAGCTTTTCGAGCCGCCGCCAGCTGTCCGTCCGAGGGCTGGAGCGCGAATATGACGTCGACCTTGCCAGCAATCAGCCTGTCGTAAGCTTCTGGAGTTCTGGAGCAGGCCAGAAAATTCAGGATTTCCCGCTTGTCTCCGGTCTCGTATACTTCGTTCAGTATCGCGGCATAGATGGGGAAGAAAGCTGTCGCGCCGTCGGCTGTCGGGTAATTTTCGTTTATTCGCAGCGACGGGCGGACGTCAAGCGACGCGAGCCTGTTGTCCTCATTCGCCGGGCTATAGGCATATAGGTTCACGTCATCGGCGACAGTCGAGCCGGCATATGGATCCGTAAAAGTCACATCATTGTTCTGTTTTGCCTGCAACCAGAACACAGCTAGCAAAACAGCGATCAGCGCGCATGGCGGGATGATGAATTTGACGTTCTTCATCGGTTTTCCCCTGCTTGCGGCAGAGGCGATAAACGCTATGACAAACGGCACACAGCCGTAAGTGAAACCCGAAAGTAATATCATATTGAATCTGAAGTTCGCGTTTGCAGTGTAGAAATTACCGCATATCGCCAGCGTGAGCACGCACAAGTTCAGGGCGATGAGAGGCCAGAAGAGCAATGAAAAACTTTCGGTCGGGAGAACGCTCTTTTTCGCGTGACGCCAGCCAATGATCGAGCCAGTCAGTAACGCAAAGGGAAAATTTGTTGGGCGCGGCCCTATTAACATCATCGCCGGCATTATGCCTAAAACAACTGCGATGAATTCGGCTAAAACGGTCGTGAGCACGTAACGCAAGTAGCTCATGAGAAACCCCCATTCCTGCCGTAATTATACAACGAATTCCTTGTCCGCCGACAAAATACTGTCAAGCATCTGAGAAAATGTCCGCCAAAAGAGAGCTAACTCGTCTGAGAAAATGTCCGTTATATAAAAACTCCCAATGATGTTTCAGGACATACATCGGGAGTTTTTTAATTCGCAGCTGTGACTCTTGCATTTGAATTGTTCAGGTTCAATTTTCTAAAGTGGGAGTTCCATGGATGATTTAGTGATGGCTTATATTTTGTTTTGGGCTCGGGACTCTCATCAACTGTTTCCTCAATCGCGGAAAGTCGCGGGCGGCGCTCAATTTTTTTAAGTGGGATCGGTTGGCCGTTGCGCCAGATAAAGACCTCGCCTGAGTATGTTTCCCTAATTTCGACAGCCGTTTTTGAATCAAGGCAACAAATGCTGCCGTTTACAGGAACGTATATGGCATTTTTATAAGATACGCTGTTGCCTCCGCCTATTTTTCTCGCCGTTCGCAGGGCAAACACATGTTCCAGGCAAACTGTTTTATCGGGAGGCATATATGAACTGCCGCTCTCCGCGGGAGAGACGGAATATTTTGTGTTGTGTTTCTCAATGAGCTGAGGCAACACTTCATTGGCTTCCTCGATACTTTTTATGCCAAGCAGCCTAAACTCTACCGGCAATCGATCCTGAAGCGTCTCCCACAAGCGTTCTATCCTGCCCTTGGCTTGCGGGGTATTGGCTTTTATGTGCTGTATATGAAGCTCCGCCATTGCTTTGCCGAAATTCGATAATGGTATTTGTTCGCCGTCAAGTTCGGCGTCTATAGTCTGCTTTTCTTTAGGAGAGCGGAAGATCGTATGCCGGTCGCTATATAACCCCAACGGGATGCCATACTTCTCAATGCCCTCCCGCATCGCTATACTGTAGCCTTCAGCGCATTCGTTCCGCGTAAAGACAGCGCCTGTGACAATGCCGGTCGCGTCGTCGATAACGGCGTGGAGGGCGAAACGACCGATCTCTTTCCCAAGCCATTCGTATGGCGTCGCGTCTGTCTGCCACAGACTGCCGGCTTGTGCCCGGCGTTCCCTGGGCTGGTGCTTTTTCGCCTTGCGTCTCCTGTGCCTTTTGCTCTCCTCGCCTGACGACTTTAATATCCTGCCTATGCTTGACGGGCTTAACCGTATATTTTCGTGTTCCTCCAATAGTTCAGAATAGTGGCAGAAATTGCTGTCATAGTATTTATCGTTGTACAGACGCAAAACTTTGGACTTTAACTCATCGGGCAACGCGTGTTGAGGCTTGCGGCCTCGATTACCGTGAATCAGCCCGGCATCTCCTTCCCTCTCGTATTTTGCCTTCAACCTTCTCAATTGACGGGGCGTTATCCCAAGACTGGATGCTGACTCCGCTTTGCTCATGCTGCCGGACGCCATCCGTTCCAACACCTTCACGCGCTTTAATTCTTCCCTGCTCAATGTCACTCGCTCCTGTCTCATGCGGACATTTTCTCAGACGATTTATGAGCGGACATTATCACAGACGAATGACACACCGCCGACAAAATACTTGACAAAACGGGTTTTGTGGTTTATAAATTCACCCATTGCATATTAGTTTTAATTGTCGGTTCGCGACAGGGAGGGGGCACAGGGATATGAAGTCTTATCGGGCAGATTGTGGGCCGGTTTACTCTTATACCGCGTGGTTCTCCTTTATCAGCACGGATCCCGCTTTGCGTGGGATGTGTGCTTGTCGTGTTTCAGGCGGTTAGAAAAAAATACGACAAAGCGCATATCAGCATGTAGAGCCGGGGTCCGCGAGCGGATCCCGGTTTTTTTGTGCTTTTGAGCGCAGTGAGGGCTGAGAGGATAAAAATGGCTTATCGCGTATGCGTCATAGGACTGGGTTTGATGGGCGCCTCCCTCGCCGGAGCGCTGCGCGGCTTTCGCGAAGCCGGGATCGTCGGCGTCGATACGCTCGGCGCCGTCCGCGCGAAAGCGAAGCTCTCGGGCATAGTGGACGAAGTTTTCGCGGATGCGGGAGAGGGCATCAGGGACGCCGATCTCGTGATTTTCTGCGTCTACGCCCACAACATACCGGACATGATCGCGGCGAACGTGTCCGCTTTCAAACCGGGCGCCGTCGTCTCGGACATCTGCGGTGTCAAGAGCGGGCTTTACGCGAGGCTGGCCGGGCTCCTGCCGGACGGAGTCGACTACGTCGGAGTCCACCCGATGGCCGGCAAGGAGCGCGACGGCTTCGACAACGCGGACCCGGCGATCTACAAAAACTCCGGCTTCATAATCTGTCCGCTTCCGTCGAGCGGCAGTGAGAGCATCGAACTGATGCGTGAACTGGCCGGACACATCGGGGCGGCGCGTGTCGCGGTGTCCACCCCCGACCGGCACGACGCGATAATCGCTTATACGAGTGATCTCATGCACATCGCGTCGGCAGCGCTCTGCGTCGAGTATCACCCGGAGATGACGTCCGCGTTTACGGCGGGTGCGTTCCGGGACAGCACGAGGGTGGCCGATATAAACGCCGGAGCGTGGACGGAACTTCTGATGGACAACCGGGCGCACACGATGGCGAGGCTCGACAGCTACATCGACGTGCTGCGGAGGATGCGCGGGGCACTCGCGGACTGCGACACGGCGCGGCTTTACGAGCTGCTCGAGCGGGCGGGGGAGAATAAGAGGGAGATTTTGAGGAAATGAAAAATTTGACTGTGGAGCTCAAGGAGAAAAAGTATGACATCCTGATCGGCGAAGGGCTGCTCGACAAGCTCGGGGAGCTGCTCGCCCCGTTCTGCCAAGACGGTGTGATTGCGGTCGTAACGGACGAGAACGTCTGGGGGCTGTATCGGGAGAGATTTTTCTCGTCGCTGTCGCGCGCGGAGGTCGCATTCGAGGCCATTGTCCTCCCGGCGGGCGAGGCGAGCAAATCTCTCGACGGCCTGTCCGGCCTCTATGACACATTCGCCCGGCTATCGCTCCCACGGGACGGGCTAGTCGCCGCCTTCGGCGGCGGCGTCGTAGGCGACCTCTGCGGCCTCGCCGCCGCCACCTGGATGCGCGGCGTCGGCTTTGCGCAGGTTCCGACGACTCTCCTGGCACAGGTGGATTCGAGCGTAGGCGGCAAAACCGCCATAAACCTCGTACACGGCAAGAACCTCGTCGGCGCCTTCTATCAGCCGAAGATCGTCGTCATAGATCCGTCGACGCTCGACTCTCTGCCCGAACGGGAGGTCAGGTGCGGCATGGCGGAGGTCATAAAATACGGCGCCATCCGCTCAACCGGGCTTTTTGCCTCACTTGCCCCGTCCGCCTCGCCGGAACCCACCGAAGAGACGGGAGCGGCGCTCGCCGACGTCATAGGCGACTGCTGCCGCATAAAGAGCGAAATAGTCTCCCGCGATGAGCACGACTTCGGCGAGCGCATGCTGCTCAACTTCGGCCACACTTTCGGACACGCCATCGAAAAACAATCCGGTTTCGCGCCCTGCCGCCACGGCGAGGCCGTCTCTTTCGGAATGGTCCTGGCCGCGGGGCTGGGCGAGAGGATGGGTCTCACGGAGCCCGGCACGGCCGACTCCCTCAGACGTGCCCTTTCACTGCACGGGCTCGACGCGGACTACAAAGGCGAACTCCCGGCACTCCTTCCTGCCCTCAGCATGGACAAAAAGAGCGGATCAGGCGGCGTCCGCATGATAATGCTGCGGCGCATAGGCGAGGCCTTCGTCCAGCGCGTCGGCTTCGATGAGATAAAAAAATTCCTGGCCAACGCATGAGAAAGCGGGCAAAATGAATAAAGCGGACGAGACGAACAAAATAAACGAAACAAAAATCATAGAGAGCTTCCCCGGGGGTCTCGTGACTCCTCCGCCGTCGAAGAGCATCTCACACCGCGCCGTGATCTGCGCCGCGCTAGCCGGAGGCGAGAGCGTCATCCTGAACTTCGGCGGCTCCGATGACCTCGACGCCACCACGACCGGGGTCTGCTCACTCCTGGGGACGAAGACCCGTGTGGAAAACGGGGCGCTTTACGTCGGAAGCGGCGGCTCTTCCGACGCGCCCGGCCCGGCAAAAAACCCGGGGAACGGCGTGAGAGTCGTCGATTGCGGCGAGTCGGGCTCGACGCTGCGCTTCCTGCTGCCGATAGCGGCGCTCGATGGGAGAGAGACGCTTTTCACGGGCAGAGGAAGGTTGATGAACCGCCCTCTGAGCGTTTACGAAAAAATTTTCTCGCGGGCCGGCGTCGCGTTCGAACAGTCGCCGGAAGGCGTCAGGGTAAGAGGACCGATGATGAAAAATCCCACCGAGCCCTTTGAACTCCCGGGGGACGTCAGCTCCCAGTTCGTCTCTGGCCTGCTCTTCGCGCTGCCTCTGTTGGGCGGCGGCGTGATACGCCTCTCGACCCCTCTCGAATCGCGGCAGTATGTCCGACTGACGATCGACGTCATGGGGCGCTTTGGCGTGGCGGTGGACGAGGGCGAAAATTTCTACAGCGTCGGGGGAGGACGCTTTCATCCCGCCAGCTGCCGCGTCGAGGCCGACTACTCGCAGGCGGCGTTTTTCCTGGCCGCGTCCGCCCTCGGGCGGGACGTGGGCGTCGCTGGGCTCGACCCAAAAAGCGCCCAGGGCGATCGCGCGATTTTGGATGTGCTCGGCGCTATGGGCGCGAAGATTTCATGGAGCGGGGGCGTGGTCTTTGCGCGCGCGGCGGGCCGCTCCGGAAAATTATCCGCCGTCACGATAGACGCGCGGGAGACCCCGGACCTCGTGCCGCCGACCGCCGCGCTCTGCTGCTTCTGCGAGGGGAAGAGCCGCATTGTGAACGCGGGCAGGCTCCGGTTAAAGGAGAGCGACAGGCTTAGCGCGCTCACCTCCGAGCTGAAAAAGCTCGGCGCCAATATAGAGGAGGCGGGGGATTCTCTCTCCATCACCGGCGTGTCCCGTCTGAGGGGCGGTTCGGTCGACGCCTGGGGGGATCACCGCATAGCGATGGCCCTCGCGGTGGCCGCGATCCGCTGCGACGGGCCAGTGACGCTCTCGGGCTGGAGGAGCGTAAACAAGTCCTACCCTGGATTCTGGAGTGACTTTGAGGGGGAGCGCGGATGAACGTGTGGGGGAACAAACTGAGGCTCTCCATATTCGGAGAGTCACACGGCGACGCTATAGGCGTCGTAGTTGACGGACTGCCGGCCGGTGAGCTTATCGACCGGGGCGGCGTATCCCGCGACATGCTCCGCCGCGCGCCGGGCAGGGACGCGGTCACGACGGCGCGGAGGGAGTCGGACGGAGTCGAAATTTTAAGCGGGCTCCTCGGCGATAGAACAACCGGCTTTCCTATATGCGGCGTCATACGCAACTCTGACGCGCGCTCGCGGGACTATGGAACGAAGCTGCGCCCGGGGCACGCGGACTGGACCGCGTTGCTGAAATATCGCGGGTTCGCCGACATGCGCGGCGGCGGGCACTTCTCCGGCAGACTGACGGCGCCGCTCGTCTTCGCCGGCAGCCTTGCGAAGCAAATCCTGAGCCGGCGCGGCGTCGAGGTCTTCGCGCGCGCCGCGTCCGTCGCGAGGGTATCCGACCCGGCTTTTTCGGGCAATTCCAGCGCTCTGGGATACCGCGCGATCTCCGGGCGGGACTTTCCCGCTTCTGAGGAAGCTGAGGAGGCGATGCGCGCCGCCATAATGGAGGCGAAAGCCGCGGGCGACTCAGTCGGCGGTGTCGTGGAGGCGGCGGCCTTCGGGGTGCGGGGCGGGCTCGGCGAGCCGTTCTTCGGCTCGATGGAGAGCTCAGTCGCCTCGCTCCTCTTCTCCGTCCCAGCGGTCAAGGGCGTCGAGTTCGGCGACGGCTTCCGCCTCGCCGCGATGCGCGGAAGCGAGGCGAACGACGCGCCATACATGGATGGAGACGTCATAAAGTCGCGGACGAACCATAACGGAGGCATCCTCGGCGGCATAACGAACGGAATGCCGCTCGTCGTGAGGGCCGCTATAAAACCGACGGCCTCGGTCTCTATCCCTCAGGAGACCGTCGACGCCTCGGACATGAGCGGGACGACGATAACGGTCGCCGGCCGCCACGATCCCTGCATCGTCCCCCGCGCCGTCCCCGTAGTGGAGGCCTGCCTGGCGCTCTGCGTCCTCGACGCCCTGCTATCCGCGGGGGGGATTCCCGCATGAGACACGCGCTGCTCATCGGTCTCTCCGGCAGCGGCAAAAGCACCCTCGGACGGCTGGCCGCGTGCGAATTTGGGCTGCCGTTCGTAGATCTGGACGATTCCGTCGAGGCGCGGACGGGAATGAAGATCCGGGAGATTTTCGCGCTGCACGGGGAGGCTCGGTTTCGCGACGAGGAGTCGCTCGCCCTCGACGAGGCCCTTAAAAACCCCGTGCCCTCCATAATAGCTACAGGCGGCGGCGTAGTTCTGAGGCCGGAAAACGCGCGAGCCATGCGCGAAAGCGGCTTCGTGGTATTCCTCGACCGTCCGCTGGAGAATATTTTGCGGGACGTCCGGTGCGACGGCGAGCGCCCGCTCCTCACTGACGCCGGAAAATTGTACGAGATGGAGCGGGACCGCCGCGCGCTGTATTTGGAGGCCTCAGACAGCGTTCAAAGCGGCGGCGCCGTGGTCGGGGAGTCGCTCGGCGAACTCGTGAAGCTCCTGAGCGCCCTATGGGCCGGGCCGCCAATCCCGCTCCCCGAGTACTGCGTCATCGGCGACCCGATAGCTCACACGCTTTCCCCCGCCATCCACGGGGCCATATTCGGAGCCCTGGGCTCAAAGGTAAGTTACGGCGCGCTGCGCGTTCCTCGCGGGGAGTTGGGCGCTTTCGTCGAAAGGGTCCGAAATTCGAATATGCGAGGCTTCAACGTAACGATACCGCACAAGATCGATATCATCCCTCTTCTCGACGACGTCGTGGAGGAGGCGCGGCTCTGCGGGGCCGTCAACACTGTCGCGATCAGGGAGGGAAGGTTTTATGGCTACAACACGGACATGGGCGGTCTGCTGGCGTCCCTGATAGACGCGGGCTCGGGCTACGCCGGGAGGAATATCCTGATACTCGGCGCGGGCGGGGCTTCGAGGGGCGTCGCGCTGAAGGCGGCCCGCGAGGAGGCCGCTGGCATAACGATCCTCGCCCGCCGCGCCGAGGTGGCGGCGGAAATAGCCTCGTCTGTGAGACCTCACGCCTCATGCCGCGTCCGCGCCGGAGAAATGTCGGGCGAGGCGATGACTCGGGAGGCGCGCGCTGCGGATGTCCTTATAAACACGACACCGCTCGGCATGAGCGGCCTCGCGGACGACTTCGTCTCGCTCGATTTTTTGAGCGGGATGCCATCGGACGCGCTCGTCTGCGACCTCGTCTACAACCCGCCCGTCACGAGTCTCCTGCGGGCGGCGGGAGAGCGCGGGCTCGCCGCGCGAAACGGCCTTGGTATGCTGATTTATCAGGCGATTCTGGCGGACGAAATTTTTCTTGGGATTTCGGGGAGGGAGCTCGACGTGCCCACCCTGTATAAAACGGCAAAAGAGAGGCTGGAGAGATGATAATCATACTGAAACCAGAGGCGACGGAGGAACAGATCGACATGTTGAAGGGGGAGGTGACCGGGCACAATTTAATCATCCAGGAGATAAGGGGGGAGACAACCAGCATGATAGGCCTGGCCGGCGACACGTCCATGGTATCGGCGGAGACTATAACGCGCCACGAGTTCGTCGAGCGGGTCATGAAGGTGTCGGAACCGTACAAAATGGCGAGCCGGCGCTTCCATCCTCAGGACACGATAGTCGAGCTGCCGGGCGGTCAGAGGGTGGGCGGCGGCGGGCTCGCGGTCATAGCCGGACCATGTTCAGTGGAGAGCGAGGAGCAGATCCTCTCCATAGCGAGGGAGGTAAAGCTCTCGGGCGCGACGTTCCTGCGCGGCGGCGCGTTCAAGCCGAGAAGCTCGCCCTACGCTTTCCAGGGACTTGGGCTGGACGGGCTCGAGCTTTTGAAGATAGCCCGCGAAAAGACGGGCCTGCCCATAGTGACGGAGCTGATGTCGCCCGAGCACTGTGAAATTTTCGCGAACGACGTCGATATCATCCAGATAGGGGCGAGAAACATGCAGAACTTCTCGCTCCTGCGGGAGGTCGGTTCTCTCGGGAAACCCGTCCTCCTGAAGCGCGGATCGTCATGCACGATAGACGAGATGCTTCAGGCCGCCGACTACCTGCTCGTGGACGGCAAAAGCAACGTGATCCTCTGCGAGCGTGGAATACGGACATTCGAGACGGCGACGCGCAACACGCTCGACATATCGGCCGTGCCGGTGCTGAAGAAGAGGTCGCATCTGCCGGTCGTCGTCGACCCGTCCCACGCGACGGGACACTGGGATCTCGTCTTCCCGATGGCTATGGCCGCCGTCGCTTCAGGCGCGGACGGGCTCATGATAGAGGTTCACAACCATCCGGAGAAAGCCCTGTGCGACGGCCAGCAGTCCATAACACCGTTTTTGTTCGACAGACTGATGCAGAAGATAAAGAAACTGCACAGCGTAATAATCGCGGAGGAGGAGAGCGCATGAGCGGCAGGGAGAAACTCGATACGCTTCGCGGGCGCATCGACGAAATAGACGAAAAGATGATAGCCCTCTTTGAGGAGAGGATGGATATCTCGCTCAAAGTGGCGGACGTGAAGATCGGGGAGAACATGCCCATTCAGGACGCGGACAGGGAGCAGACCGTGGTGAACCGCGCCATGTCGCTCGCGAGCGGCGACGTGCGGGGCGAGGTGTCGCTTTTGATGCGCGCCATCCTCGCGCTGTCGCGCGAGCGCCAGGGAGGCCGGTTGTTTCACAGCGAGATGCCGATGCTCCCCCCGCCCCGCGAGCCGAAGAAAAGCGGCGTCAGATGCGCTTTCCAGGGAGTGCCGGGCGCGTGGAGCGAGCAGGCGCTCATCAAACTCTTCCCGGATGCCTCACGAACAGCGGTCGAGTTTTTCGAGGACGTCTTCCTCGCCGTGAAGAACAACCGCGCCGACTGCGGCGTCGTACCGATAGAAAACTCCCAGACCGGCGCCATCGGCGAGACATACGACCTTCTGAGGAAGTACGGCTGTTTCATAGTCGCGCGCACTTGGATAGACATCCGCCAGTGCCTGCTCGCGCTCCCAGGGACGTCGCTCTCCGACGTGCGCGAGGTTCTCTCTCACCCCGAGGGCTTCAGGCAGTGCGGCCGTTTTCTTCATGGCCGCGCGTGGGATCTCACCGCCTGCCGGAACACCGCGGTGGCGGCCGAAACAGCGGCGAGAGCGAAGGACGCCAGAACGGCCGCCATCGGCTCGCGAAGAGCCGCGGAGCTCAACGGCCTCGACGTCCTAGCCCCGGATATAATGGACTCCTCCGGCAACAGGACATCGTTCGTCGTCATAGCGACCGAGCCCGAGTACGACGAGACGAGCGACCTCATATCGATAACTTTCTCGACGCAGCACCGCTCAGGCGCGCTCTGCGAGACGCTGATGCCCTTCATGGCGCAGGGCGTCAACCTGATGCGGATAGAATCGCGCCCGGCGACACCGGACAAATACCGCTTCTTCGCCGAGCTGAAGGGCAGCATCCTGAATGACGACATCCTCAGCACACTGAGGCAGGCCGCCGCTACATGCGAATACTTCGAGGTGATCGGATGCTACAGAAACTCATGAAACACATGCGCGGCGCAAACCTGCTGGCGAATCGCGCCGTGACCAGCGGCGCGATAAAAACGCGGACAAACACACGATGAGGCGAATAGCGGTGATAAACGGCCCGAACCTGAACCTTCTGGGGACGAGGGAGCCAGATAAATACGGCTTCGAGACGCTGGAGAGCATAAACGCGCGTCTTGCGCGCCTCGCGGCGGAGCTCGATCTCAAATGCGAATTTTTCCAGAGCAACTCCGAGGGGGAACTCGTCTCCGCCGTGCAGCGCGCGGCGGAGACGGCCGGCGTTATATTGAACGCCGGCGCGTACACGCACTACAGCATAGCCATTCGCGACGCGATAGCCGCAATCCGCGCGCCCGTGGTCGAGGTACATATTTCGAACGTCCACTCCCGCGAGGAGTTCCGCCGCGTCTCGGTCATCGCCCCAGTGTGCGCGGGAATAATAGCCGGCTTCGGCTCGGAGAGCTATATCCTCGCTCTCCGAGCGCTCGCCGCGCCTCGCCCATGACCGCGCGGCAGCGCCGCAACCGCGGCGAAACACATGGACGGATCTTGGACGAATACCGGCTCAGGGTTTTTTTACCGCTTGACATTATGGAAGCACGATGCCAATATCTTCTCTCGTGAGATAAAAACTATTATAAGGAGGTGTCCGTATGGCGAGCGCAACATGCGTTATCTGCGAGTCGCAGGTCAAATTGCCCGATGATTGTACGAAGGGCGAGCTTTTGATCTGCGCGGACTGCGGGACTGAGCTGGAGGTCATAAACCTCGACCCCATCGCGGTGGAAGAGGCTCCGCAGGTTCAGGAGGACTGGGGAGAGTAGCTTGGCGCTTTTGATCATCTTCACTAGGCTCCGTCTCGAGGAAAAGCTCCTCAACGAGGCGGCGAAGAGGGAGAACATCCCCTGCGAACTGCGAAACGTCACCGACTTTTACTATGGCGGCGGCAATTTTTGCGCGCCCGGCGACGTGGTTCTCGCTCGATGCGTCTCGCACAACCAGAACGAATCCGTGGCGGCTCTGCTGGAGTCGGAGAACGTCCGGGTCGTAAATCCATCGGGCGTCATGCGCCTCTGCGGCAACAAGCTCTCCACCACGCTCGCTCTTCAAACGGCCAAAATCCCCCAGCCAAACTTCAGAATAGCGTTCACCCCGGAATCAGCGCTCGAGGCGTCGAGGGAGCTCGGCTTCCCCGTCGTCTGCAAACCAATCCTCGGAAGCTGGGGACGCCTGCTGGCGAAGGTGAACGACCCGGAGGCGGCCGAGGCTGTGTTGGAGCACAAGTCCATGCTTGGCGCTATGCACAACGTGTTTTACATCCAGGAGTACATCGAAAAAGGGGGGTTCGACGTTCGCGCGTTCGTCGTGAACGGCGAGCCGATATGCGCGATCAACCGCACAAGCGAGCACTGGATAACGAACACCGCGCGCGGCGGCAGAGCGACGAATTTCACGATGGACGGCGATGTGGAGGAGCTTCTGAAGAGGACTCACGACACCATCGGCGGCGAATTTCTGGCGGTCGATCTGTTCAACTCGGGCGGACGGTGGCTTGTCAACGAGGTCAACGACGGAGGGGAGTTCCGCAACTCGATCGAGCCGACAGGGGTAGACATCCCGGGTGCGGTCGTGCGGGCGGCGTGGGAGGCTCGAGTACGATGATCGGGCGAGCGGTGGACATGGCTGTCGTCCAATTCGGCGACGCTGAACGCGCTAAGCGCAAGCCTGGGATAAAGCGGGGTCGCATAATGGGCCGTGGCTTGACGCGATGTCGGATCCGAGTTTAGGGATCGAGTTTTTTCCGGCGCGACGAAAGGCAGACGGCCCGCTTCGAGAGAAGCGGGTTTATTTTTTATAAAAAAGGAGCGATTGATTTGACGTCAAAAATTCCGGTGACAATATGGGGCGCGACTGGCTTCACAGGCGGGGAACTTCTCAGGATACTCGCCGCGCACCCGGAGATGGAGATAGCTGGAGCGATCTCACGAAGCAGCGCGGGCACGCCGCTCGGCGCGATTCACCCGCACCTGCGCCACGCGTATCCCGACGCGGCGTTCATCTCCACAGAGCAGGGCTTCGAGACGGAGGCGAGAGTCGCGTTCCTCGCTCTGCCTCACAAATCGTCGGCGGAGACGGCTAAAAACCTTCTCGGGCGTGGGACGAACGTCGTCGATCTCTCGGCGGACTTCAGACTGAGGAGCGCGGACGAGTACCTCCGCTGGTACGGGGTCGAACACCCCTGCCCCGAGCTGCTCGACGACGCGGTGTACGGGCTGCCGGAGCTCCACAGGGAAGCTATCGGCCGCGCGCGGCTCGTATCGGGCGTCGGGTGCAACGCGACGTCAGCGATATTCGCTCTCCTGCCGCTCGCCCGCGAAGGACTGATCGAGGACGCGCGTATCGAGTGCAGGGTGGGCTCGTCCGAGGCCGGCGCGCACGCCGGGGAGGGCAGCGCGCATCCGCTCCGCAGCCGGACCCTCCGCGTCGTTTCGCCGTTCGTCCACAGACACATGTCTGAGCTGACTCAGGAACTGGGGCTCGCGGAGGACAGGGTCACGATGGGGGTCACCGCTGTGGAGCTCATCAGGGGGATACAGTGCGTCGCGCACGTCACGCTGAACCGTCAAATGCGGGAGGCCGATATCTGGAAGCTGTACAGGGCGGCGTGGAGAGACGAGCGCTTCGTCTCGACGACGCCGGCGAAGCCGGCGCATCTGCGCGTCCCCGACCCGAGGTTCGTAATGGGGAGCAACAGGGTTCTCACCGGCTTTGTCCTCGCTGACGACGGAAGGCGCGCGCTCGCGGCATCGGCCATCGACAACCTCATGAAGGGCGCCGCAGGCTCAGCGGTTCAGTCCGCCAACATCATGATGGGGATCGACGAGGGCGCCGGGCTCGGCATGATGCCGCTCTATCCGGCGTAGAGGGTTTCAAACATGGCTGAGATGATCGGGGTAGTAAAAATCGGCGGTGCGGAGGGAAACAGAATAGAGCCGCTCATGGGCGAAATAGCTGAAAGGGCCGCGAGCGGGGAAAAATGGATCGTCGTCCACGGCGCGAGCGGCGTCATGGACAGGCTATGCGCCGAGCGCGGGGTCGACATCAGGATGATAACGAGCCCGTCCGGCTACAGGAGCAGGTTCGTCGGCCAGAGGGAGCGCGCTCTCTTCGAGGAAGCCGCCATGAGCTACGGGGCGTCCATTAAAAAAATCCTCTCCGGGCTCGGCGCGGAAGCCGAACAGGTCAGGCCGGAGGATTCGGGCGTAACGGCAAAACGAAAGGACGTCCTGCGCGAGAGCGCCGGCGGCAGGATCAAAATCGTCAGGGGAAACTACAGCGGAACTGTCACTTCTGTCGACCGGGCCAAAATATTGGCCGCGACGGACGGCCGGGTCCCGATTCTGCCGCCGCTCGGCTTCGACCGGGAGTCGTCGCTCGACATCGACATCGACGGCGACAGGCTGGCAGCGGCGGTTGCGAGCGCTGTCTCCGCGAACGTCATGATAATCCTGTCGAACGTGCCGGGCCTCATGAAAAACGTCTCCTCGCCCGAGTCGAGGATAGCCAATGGAAGCCTCCGCGACTGGGACGCGCTCGAACACTACGCGCGGGGCAATATGAAGCGCAAGCTCGTCGCGTGCAGGGAAGCGCTCGAAGGAGGAGTGCCGAGGGTATATCTGACCGACGGCGAAAAAGAGAGGCCGATAGAGAGAGCTTTGAAGGGGGACGCGACATGTCTGGTTCGCTGAGTTCACTGTACGGGGGAAGGGGCGTGGCGCTCGTCTCAGGAATGGGCAGCCGCGTTCGCGACAGCGAGTCGCGCGAGTATATCGATTTTTTCAACGGACATGGAGCGGCCTTGTTCGGCCACTCCGACCCGATCCTCGTCTCCGCGCTCCAGGACGCGGCTCAAGGGATCTGGAGCGGCGGCGCCGGCTTCGAGTCACCGGCGCGCGCGGAGCTCGCCGACGCCCTTGGCGCTTTTTTAGAGGGCGGAAGGGTTTTCATCTGCAACAGCGGAGCGGAGGCCATCGAGGCGGCGCTGAAGCTCGCCGTCGCCCTCAGGCCCGGAAGGGACAAAATTTTCGCGTGCAGGAGGGCTTTCCACGGCCGAACGTGCGGCGCCCTCGCCCTCACGTTCAACCCAAAGTACAAGACGCCGTTCAAGTCGATACTGCCGGAGGTCGGGCACTTCAAGCCCGAAGAACTGCCGGAGCTGATCGACGAGAGAACAGCCGCCGTCTTCATCGAGCCGGTCCAGGGCGAGGGCGGCGTCCATCCGCTGGAGCCCGTGACGGGGAGAGCCCTATCGGACGCCTGCGCGAAGAGCGGCGCGCTCCTCGTGGCCGACGAGATACAGACGGGGCTCGGAAGATGCGGCGCGCTCCTCGCGAGCGAGCTGACGGGGCTCGCGCCCGACATAGTATGTGTGGCAAAGGGCCTCGCCGGGGGGCTGCCCATTGGGGCCGCGATATGGAAGGGCGCCCTCGGCGACTTCCCGCCGCACACCCACGGCTCCACATACGGGGGAAACGACCTCGTCGCGCGCGTCGCTGTCGCCGCTCTCAAACTCCTCCGCGAAAAAAATTACGCGGCGCACGCCGTAAAGCTCGGAGAGGAGCTGCGGGCGGCCATCAGAGCTATAGGATCTCCCGCGATAAAGGAGGTGCGGGGGCTCGGGCTCCTGAACGGCGTCGAGATCGAGCCGCCCTCCGCGGACATAGTCAGAGAACTTCAGGGAAGAGGGCTCCTCGCCCTCCAGGCCGGGCCGAGGGTCGTGCGTTTCCTGCCGTCGTTCGCCGCAGACTCGGCGGACGCGGCGAGGGCGGCCGAAATTTTCGCGGGCGCTCTCGCCGCTGTGGCGGCGGCGCGATGAGCCTCCCGGAATCCGCCAGGCTCCTGGCGGACCTCGTGGCCATACCTAGCCCGACGGGCCGCGAGGAGGCCGCGGCGCGGCTTCTCGTAAATCAGCTGCCCCGCTTCGGCTGGACCGGCGCGCACCTCGACGGAGTCGGCAATGTCATCGCCTCGCGCGGCTCCGGCGAAAAGGAGCTGGTCATACTGAGTCATATCGACACAGTCTCCGGCGGCCCAAAGATCGTCATCGACTCAGAGAAAATACAGGGGCGCGGCAGCGTCGACGCGAAGGGCCCCTGCTGCGCCCTCGCTGTCGCCGGGGGCCTCGTTCCAGTGCTTCCCGGCTGGAGGGTGACGTTCGTCGGGGCGGTCGGCGAGGAGATCGACTCACGCGGAGCGCGGTTCAGGATGCCGCTGCACTCCCCCGCCGCCTGCGTCATCGGCGAGCCGACCGGCAGCGACGGCGTGGCGCTCTCCTATCGCGGGCGGGTCCTCTTCTGGTTCGAGGCCGAGGACGGCGGCGCTCACAGGTCGGGCAGCCCCGGTCCCATGACCGACGTCGTCAGGGCGACGTCGTCTCTCGTGGACATCACAAAAAACATGGGCGACGGCTACACGACCTCCGTCGTCGAGATGGACGGAGAGGAGGCGGGGACCCGCTACGGAAGGATACAGATCGACCTGAGAATACCGCTCGGCGCGGAGCAGGAGGAACTCGAACTTATGCTGGGGGAGACAGCGGCAGCCTTCGGCGTCAATTTGAATATCGTCGAGTACGACCCTCCCTACGGCGTGCAGAAGACGGACAGAGTGATCCGCTCTTTCAGAACAGCGATCCGCGACGCCGGCGCCAGGCCGAGGATACTGGCGAAACGCGGCACCTGCGACTTCAACGTCCTTTCCCCCTGGGGCTGTCCCATGGGCGCCTACGGCCCCGGCGACTCGAAATACGACCACAGCCCGGACGAACAGATACCGATCCCCGAGTTCCTGCGCGGCGTCGAGGTTTTAAAGCTCGCTCTCCCGAGAATAATGGAGAACGTCGCCTAAGAAACGGGGCCTCCCGGCGGCCTGGCCTGTCCGCGCCGGAGGCCCCGCTTGGCTAGTGCCGCGATCGCCGGCGTTTTGCCCTGCCAGCTATGGCGGTTAAAACCAGCAGTGCCCCGATGGTTAAGATACCCGCGCCGCCGGCACAGCCTCCACCGGATTTGCCGCTTGCGGGGCTGAGGTTCGAGTTGGGATAATTGCCGGGCGAGTAGCCGGCGCCCCAGCGGTTGAGCCAGATCGGGTCGAGTATCTGGCCGTCGCCGTCACCATCGGGGATGATCAGGTAGCCGTCGGCGGTGACGTATGTCTCGAGCGCCGGGTCGTCCGAGAGATAAAACGAGAGCGTGAAAATCAGCGCGCTGCCAGTGGTTTCTACGTCCATTATCCCCAGGTCGAACGCCTCGGCGGGCTTCAAAATTCCGTCGATCAGCCGCGTGTACCAGCCTTTGCGATCGCCCTGGCGAATCTCTTTTTGGATCACGAACTCGGAAAATATCTCGTCGAGATGATCGAGGGGAGAACTCAGCATCGCTTGCGCGCTCTGGACGCCGAAGACCTCGGTCAGCTCCGCTTCCCTCAGAGTGAGGCGGTATGTCATCGGAACCAGTCCATTGGTTCCAGCCGGCGCGTGAGAGAAAATGCCTATGTCCACGCTCGCCGCCTCCCTCCCGGAGGACTCGAAGCACTCCGGCAAATCAGAGGGGTTGGGCGCGATGACATCGATCATGACGTCGTCGAACTCCCCGACAATGTTGCCCCCGGGGATCGGGTCCTGTGGATTGCCCGGAAGGATCATCACGTCAGAAAACGCCAAATCCGCGTTCGCCCTGGCGAACTCGTCCTCGGCGGCGGCGTCCAGGAGCACTTCCGTCGCCATCGGCTCGGCGACCAGGAAAGCCACGGTAGCTTGCTGCGGCGAGCTGAGGAGCGGCTGGGACGCGAAAAGCGTCAGCATGACGCTGCCGTAAATTTTGCTGCCTCCCGAGGCTCTGGCCCCCGAGCCGCCGTGCCGGGCCAGCCCCTCCAGCTCATCGCGGGGACGCGCCGCAATCCTTATGCTGTTTGGCCAGTAGCCAATTATATTCACCAATTCGCTGCCGTCGGCGAAAACCGCCGTAAGCGTCGGCTGAGGATCGGGAGGCAGTCCATTATCCGTGCCGTAGGAAAGTATTATCTCGAAGGTCTCACCCGGAGCGATCTTGAGCGGGCCTTTCGTGATTTCCAGGGAGGTAATATCGTTGGAGGTCACTCCGCCCGTGCTCGTCCATTTAGCGTACAGCGTGATGTCCGACGTCACGGTGTCGCTGGTGAAGTTCCATTCGTTGATGAGTGCGGCCTCAGTGTACCAGCCGCCAAAGTCGAAGCCGTCCCTGGCCGGATCGGCCGGCCGGGCCAGCAGGCCGCCGGAGACCGCCGTGTCGTTTGATACGCCGGAGCCACCCCGAGAGTCGAAGGTCACTGTGTAAACCGGCGACGCGGTCACGGTGATCGTCCTTCCGCTTTTTAGGAAGAATGCCGGCGGGTAAGAAATTCTCACCGTGTAAGAGCCGCTGTCGGTGAGCAGAGCGCCGCTTTTGGTATAAGTCCTGGCCGTCGCTCCCGCTATGGGCGTTGCATCCTTATACCATTGGTACGACGCGCCCGGAATATTCCCGCAGGACAGGGAGATAACGCCGCCCACCGACACGGCGGACGGGCCCGCGGGGGCGAGCGTGCCGTCGGTGATGTAGACCCGCGTTGCCCCTCCCGGTACGGTCCAGCTCGAATACGTCGTTTGCTGGACGAGAAGGGTTGGGGTG
>JAITOY010000032.1 GCA_031289775.1 Synergistaceae bacterium | reverse complement strand
CGAGTAATCCCGCACGGAGGCAAGGCCAGGCATAAAGAAGGAGATCGCGTCGTCCACATTTTCGTTTATTACGTCCTTCCAGCTTCTGCCGATCCAGCTCTCGCTCATCCACTTCGCTCCATCCATCTTAGTTTATGGCATTATATCAAGTTTTTGGTTCTTTGGCTTCACCCCTTAGCCTCTTATTCTAATTTGAAGGTTCACGGTAACTTGACAGTCGCATAAAAATCGCGGGGGCCTTTTCGGACTCCCGCGATTTTTATGTCAAGCTCTCGTGTCTATTGTGCTTCCCATGTATTTTTTTAAGTTTTCTATCATGTGCAGCACGCTGTCCGGAGGTATCTTTCGTATTATCTCGCTGTCGCCCGCTATCACGGACACTTGAAAGATGTCCGCCTCCTTTTGGTACTCGAACTTCAAACTGTGGCGCGAGTACGCCGCCAGCTGCCTCGCCGCCTCCATCGCGTCCTCGATCGTGCCCTTGCCAGGAGAGGCGGCGAGGTTTTCAGATGGCGCGGCGGCCGTTTTTGGGCTTCTGTTCCTTTCGATGTCTTCGGACGTGAGCCTCTTGGGGAGCTCATACGCCCTGCCGGCCTGTCCGCCGGTGTTCAGGTTCACATACGCTTTGACGGCTGGATTTTTCAACTCCACCATCCTCACAACATCACCACCTTAATAAAAGCGAATAAAAAGCACGCGGCCCCATACCGCTTCTAGCGAAGCAGGTTCAGGACGTTCGAGGGGAGCAGGTTTGCCTGCGCGAGCATGGCCATGCCGGCCTGGCTCAAGACGTTCAGCCTCGTAAACTCCATCATCTCCTTCGCTATATCCGTGTCGCGTATGCGGCTCTCGGCCGCCTGCAGATTTGCCGAAGACGCCGTCAGGCTGCCTATGGTGTGCTCCAGCCTGTTCTGGTAGGCGCCGAGGCGCGCGCGCTGCGACGACACCTTGTTCAGCGCCCTGTCGATGAGCGTTATGCTCCGCGCGGCGGAGTCCCTGTCCGTCACCTTCACGCTGCCGAGGCCGAGCGCGCTGGACGACATGTCGCCGATGTTTATGCCCATGTCCTCGCCCTGGTTCGCGCCGATCTGGAAGACTGTCGTGTTGTCGGCCAGATGCAGGTAGAGTTTTTTCGGGTCGGCCTTCGCGGAGAACGTAAACGAACCGTCGCCAGCGTCCGCGACCGAGATGAACGACATCGGGTCGAACGAAAAGTCCACGCTCGAGTTCACCACTCCATAGAGGATGTTGCCCGTTATATTCGCGCTCCTGCTGAATTTGGAGGGGTCGTGAGCGTCTTGCGCAGAGACGTTGAACGTGTTCTCGACCGGCGCCTGCAGCTGGCTTATCTGAAGCGCCTTAATTATGTCCTCGTCGCCGGAGAACGAAAACGTGCCGCCCTGGCCAGAGACGGCCGACCTTATGACTATAGTGCCCGGGACGCTCAAAAAGCCTGTGCCGCCGGCGCTATCTACGTACTGCGCGTAATCCGGTCCGGAGATGTACTTGTTCTGGCCGAGCCCGTTGCTTTCGTCGCCTATCGCCGCGTTCAGCTTAGCGACCAAATCTTGTATAGTGTCCGTCGAGTAGAGCGTGAATTGCGCCGCTTTGCCGTCGCCCTGCGTGATCGTGATCGTCTTGGGCTCATCGAGCAAATACACTCCGTTCGAGTCCCAGAAGCTGCCGATGTCGCGCAGCGACGAGGTGAGAGCCGCGATAGATCCTGCCGGGCTGGCGCCGATAGAGTGCTTGAGCGTGAAGATGCCGGTCTTCAAAACCTGGCCCGTCCCGTTTTTGAAGGAGACGCTGATGGCGTAGTTCCCCTCGTTCAGCTTCTTCTGGCCGAACTGATCCACGCTGCGAAGCCCGCCGTTGATTATGGCGCGCGAGTAGAGGTCGCCCGTCGACCAGAGCGCGGCGGCGCTTCCGTCGAGGAGCTGTTTTTTGTTGAACTGGGTCGTCGTGGCGATGCGGTTGATCTCTTCCCGCAGTTGTCCGATCTCGATCTGGATGAACCCCCGGTCCTCCTGCGTCAGAGTGTCGGTCGCCGCCTGCACGGACAGCTCCCTCATGCGTATCAAGATGGACTGGGTTTCGTTTAAAGCCCCGTCCGCCGTCTGGATCATGCTGATGCCGTCCTGTGCGTTGCTCGCCGCCTGGCCCAGGCCTCTGTACTGCGCGCGCATCTTCTCGGAGATGGCGAGCCCGGCCGCGTCGTCAGCGGCGTTGTTGATCCTGAGGCCCGTCGAAAGGCGCTGGATCGATTTTTGCAGGGATCTGTTTGTCTGGTTTAAAGCGTTGTAGGATGTAAGAGCTGGGATGTTGGCGTTGATTCGCATTGCTTATAACCTCCCTGTTGTGCTGTCTTCAGTCTGAGGGATTTCCTTTCCCTCAGAGCCCCGAATGGAATGTAGTTCTGTAAGAATCACTTGATACATTATCGGAGGTCCAATTTGGGAAGTTTAGGGAGATTTGAAATGGATAATATCTGGTAATGAAAACGCCGCCTCGCTATTGTGCAAAACGCCCGCTTGCTATGTTGAAAATGACCAGTGGCGATAACCCAGGCGATAAATTACTCGTATTTTGATTTTATGCTTGACACATTCCAATTTTAAATTATTATATGATATAAGTAGAATAAGAGGGAGGGCATAAGAGGACATAAAAGGCCTTAAAAGCAGATATTGGCGGAGCGACAGAGAGCCATCGGGCTGTTTTTACGCCCCGGTGTCGGCATAACGGCAGAGCACGGACTGCTCTAATCAGGGTTTTTCCCACACAACAAGGAGGTTGTGAGTTATGAGAATCAAGGCCAATTTCCCCATCTTAAAGTCAATTTTCGCCACGCCCGAGATTGAGGCGCCACCGGGCACTGCGACATGAACAAACCGTAGACCCCAATTTTAACTCTGATTTGATCGTACTGTTCTTTATTGCGACAGGCTTCGCCGTCTGGTTGTGTGTTCGGCAACCGAGGGGACGCGGGCCTGCTTGCGCCAGCGGACATGGAAGTTCCGCGACGCAGCGGCCGAACCACCCAGACTGACAAAGGCGAAACCCAGGCGTATAAAGACGTCTTTCGAATTGGATACAAAGCAGCTATAGCCCGTCGATAGAGCGTGTTCACGCGCTCGATTCCGGGCTTATGGCATTTGGGGCGTTTTTAATTCAGTAAATAAAAATAAGTGCCGATGGACGAGGGCCGCGAGGATGTGCGCTCTGCCGTTGGTATATGAGGGAGACATGAAAAGTCTTCCCCAATGGTTGGATAGTGGATGACTGATATATATGGGTCGATGGACGAGGGCCGCATGGACGTGCGCTTTGCTGTTGGCTAGTGGATAAAAATATCAAGGAAGGAGGCGATGCGCAGGGGGAAAAATGGTTGAAAGGGGCTCGCGGCTGGTTTCATCTCAATAGCCGAGGGCCGGGAAAACGCGCTGTTCTTTTCTCACCCGCGATTCACGGGCACGGAATGCCTGTGGACTAAAAAAGGAGAAACAAAACAAGGAGGTTATTTCAAATGCGTATCAACACGAACATACCGGCGCTGATATCCTACAACGCTCTGAACGCTACGAACAAGTCGCTGCAGAAGTCCA
>JAITOY010000019.1 GCA_031289775.1 Synergistaceae bacterium | reverse complement strand
AGCGTTCATCCTGAGCCAGGATCAAACTCTCCTTGGCTTTATTCTCGACATCGCGCGCAACAACCTCCATGCCACGGACACTTGCCCGGGACAAAATGCCGCGCGCGACGACGCCTTTTCCCTAAACCAAAATCCCCTTCGACTCTATTTTTCGCTTTCGCCTGTATGGTCTCACGCTTCTTGCAGCGTGAGTGTCATGGTGCCGCGCTGGCGCTTTTCAGCGACGCAGCGAGAGCAATGATACACCGCTACGTGGAGTTCGTCAACAGATTTTACTAAAATATATTCACGGAAAATATTCATTTCCTCCTCGCATTTTAATGACCGCTTACAAAAATCGTTTTCCCTGTATGTTGCGGCAAAGGATTTCGTAAGTATTTGCGAGCTGCGAATTCTTCTGCTAAAATACTCGAGTCACGATCCGGCAAACGGGTTAAAATTAGCTAGGTGGGATGTTTATGGCGGCTCAGAAGAACAGCTCCGACTTCGAAATAATGACTCGGAGCGGGTACGAGAAACTAAAAAACGAACTCTCTATACTGCGCACTGACAGAAGACTAGAGGTGGCGAACAAGCTCGAGGAGGCCAGAGCCTTCGGGGATTTAAGCGAAAATGCGGAGTATCACGCCGCAAAGGAGGAGCAGGAAAAACTCGAAGGCAGGATTAGCCGCCTCGAGTTCAAGCTCAACAAGGCTAAGATAGTGGATTTCGACGACCTTGACACAAGCCACGCAAACCTTGGGACAACGATAACCATTCAAGATCTCGATAAAAATGCATCTTATACGTATATGTTGGTCGGCACAGAAGAGTCCGACCCGAAGGAGAACAGGATCTCCGTTTCGAGCCCTGTAGGCAAAGCCGTGATGGGCAAGGCTGTCGGCGATGAAGTCTCTGTGCGCGTCTCCAAGGGAATGAGGCGCCTCAAGATAATGGCGATAACGGCCCAGAGATAATAATTTTCGACATTGCGCCTCGCGTTCGAGGAGGCGCGTGATCGTATCAGCGGCCAAGACCGTCTGGGAGCGCAGCGTCCGCTTCATAGCGATTTCCAACGACATTGATTCCTAAATTCAAACTTATCTACTCGCCCGGCAGGACGCGTCAGATGTCCGGTTGCGCGATGTCAGATTCTGTTGTGCATTCCGCCTATTCCCATTTCTCCCCTGTATTTCGCGGCTGTTCTCCGGGAGATATCGACGCCGGACGCCCTCAGCATCGTCACGATGCGGTCATCACTCAGAGGCGCTTCTTTGTCCTCGGACGCGACGAGCTCTCGTATCATCAGCTTCACGCCCTCCCGGCTCGCCCCGCCGTTCGTGGTCTGAACCAAGGCGGAGCTCTCCGCGCCTCTCGCGAACAGAGCGCGCAGTTCGCAGACCCCGCCGGGGTGCTGGACATATTTTCCGCTCACGGCCCTGCCCACAGTGGACGGGTGAAGCCCAAGCTCGCCGGCCGCGGCGTTCATGGTCAGAGCGACTGGAGCGCCGCCGTGCAGGAGAAAATCCGACTGGCGCAGCGCAGCCAGCCGGCCGATCCTCGTCAGTGTGTCGCGCCTCCTCTCTATGGCTTCGTTGAGGAAATTCACTCGCTGTATTTTCTGTCTGAAATACGCCCGCAGGTTCTCGTCGCTAGTCTCCCGCGCCATCCTCGCGTAATAATCGCAGACCTCGAACACGCGAAACCCCGCGTTGTTGAGCTCAGCGCTCCACGAATCGCCATCCCGCGTCAGAATGATGTCGGGCGTTATATCGCGCGCTCCCTCCCCTATCAATCCGTTGAGCGGCCGCGGGTTCAGGGAGCGGATTATTTTTATGCACTCCTTCACCCTGCAAGCGCCCTGCCCCGTCGCGGCAGCTATGTGATTTACGGCGCCGTCCGCCACGTCCTGAAGATGGCGCCTTATGATCTCCAGAAGCACCTCGTCCTCGCGGCCCAGCGCGTCAAGCTGGAGTTCGAGACACTCCGCAAGAGATGAGGCGCACACGCCGGCCGGTTCGAGCTTCTTCATAACCGCGATGCATTTTTGCAAAACTCCCGCCGGTATCCCGGAAAAATCCGACAATTCCAGCGGCGTCTCTGGCAGCCGTCCGGACTCGTCGAGCGAGTCGGCTATGAGCCGGAACGCCGCGCACTCCTGCTCGCTGTAATCGTTCAGGTTTATCTGAGGCAAAAGCAGGTCGCGGGCAGTATCAGCCTCCGGCGCAGGAATGTTCATAATAAAATCCTCATGCCAGCCGTCAATCCCGACAGTGCGAAAGAGCTCGCTGGAGATGGGGACGATGATCGGGTTTTCCTCCTGCTCCTTTAACGCAAATTCGTACAGATCCTGCGCATCCATAGCGAGGATGTTTATCGACTCTATCTGTCGCTGAGATAAAATCTGCCGCTGCTCCTGGACAACCGCGTTTCTTAGATCCATTTAATTTTAATTCCTCTCGCAATTTATACGGAAATAACCCTTCACAAAACATCGCAATGCATTATAGTTTATGAGTGCCCTCGAAAATTGCGCCTCGGCAATTTGGCACAAAAATTGCTCCCTATAAAAGATTATTATAGTACAAAATTAAACGAGGGGGCATTAAAATGAGTTATATCTCCACTGTAGGCATCACTGTCGGTCTGCTGGCCGGGGCTTGGGCATACGCAAGCGGGCTGGCCGGCGTCAGCGCCTTCGCCGGTTTTCTGGGATGGGCCAGTTATTTCGCGGCGGGATGCGGAAAGGACGGCGCTATGAAGGCACTCTGCAGTAATTTGAGCGGCGTATTGTGGGGCGTAGTCTTCGTGTGGCTTTCCCCATTTGCGCCGGCGCAACTCGGAGTCGTCATCATCGCTATATTGGCTGGTATAATGTGCTGGCAGGCGAATTTCCCCCTGTTGTCATTCATACCGGGAACGTTCATAGGGAACGCCTGCTTCTACGCCAACGGCAACAATTGGAGCGACACTGCAATCGGGCTTTTGTGCGGAATCTCGTTGGGGCTCGCATCAGACTACTTGGCAAAATATATCTCCGCCGGCGCGGCGAAGGACAAAACATAACGAGTTTATCACCTGGTCTCCAGCGATAAATGGGCCTTCCCGCAGGAGACGCCCTGCGGCCGCGCAATCGCAAGCTCGTCTCAGAAAGGGATGATAGTAATGCGTCACTGCGACGACATTTCAACCCCTCGAGAGGTTGGATGCCTGGAGACGGAAGCGTTCGACACAGTTCAATCGGCCAGCCGGGCACTAGACGTCGCGATGTCGGACTCGTTCGACGAATACGAGTTGGACTTCAAGGCGATACTTGGCTCGAACTACGACGTTATCTACTCGTCCGACGCCGACGGCGTAACCCGGAAGGTCGGCGAGGCGTGCAAGGAACTATGGGGCTTAAAACCATGCGACCTGGTCGGCAAGAGCGTGTTCGAACTCGAACGCGATGGGATATATCAGCCCTCTGTCACACGCATGGTGCTCGAATCCGGCAGGAGGATTCAGTCGCTCCAGATAACGAGAACCGGCAGAAAACTCCTCGTTGTGGGAACGCCGATCAAGGACGGCGGGGGCAGGATAATCCAGGTCGTCAATCTGTCGTGGAACATAACGGATGGCGCTGGTTCCGAAAACGAGGGGCAAAACGCAGGCCGGATTTTCGACACCTGGGGCAGAGCGCTATGCAACGCCTTCTCTGGGAGGAACGAGCTGAACAGTTTCGTATACGCCAGCGAATCGATGGCCAGGGTGGCCCACATGGCGCTCAAGGTGAGCCGTGTCGACTCCACCGTGCTCATCACCGGCGAATCCGGCGTAGGCAAGGAGATAATAGCCTCCTTCATCCACTCGAACAGCGAGCGCAACGGGAAACCGTTCGTCAAGGTCAACTGCGCCGCGATCCCGGAGTCTCTGATGGAATCCGAATTTTTCGGCTACGAAAGGGGCGCGTTCACCGGCGCGAACAAAGACGGGAAGCCGGGCGTCTTCGAGCTGGCCGAAAAGGGGACTCTGCTCCTGGACGAGATATCGGAGACGTCGCCGAGCATACAAGTGAAACTTCTGCGTGTGCTTCAAGACGGAACCTTCATGCGTGTGGGCGGAGTAAAGCCGTCCCTCGCCGACGTCAGGATAATAGCAGCCAGCAACAAGGATCTCGAGGCCGAAATGCGCCACGGGCGATTCCGGGAGGATCTCTTCTACAGGCTCAACGTCATCCCTTTCCATATACCGCCGCTGAGGGAACGACCGGACGACATACCGCTCCTCGCCCTGGTCTTTCTCAAGCGCTACAACGAGCGATACGACAAAAATAAAATCTTCGACGCGAAGACCATCAAGCGCTTCCAGGAACATGGGTGGCGCGGAAATATCCGCGAGTTGCAGAACATAGTGGAGCGTCTTGTCATTTTGACCGATGGCGATTTGATAAGCGTCCCAGACCTTCCCACCTACATCGCGGATGACGAGCGCGAGAGGGGAGTGGCCGTCAACCGCATAATGCCTATGAAGGACGCTGTGAACATGGTGGAACGGCAGCTTGTCCTCATGGCGATGGAAAAATACGGCACCACCACGAGAGCGGCCGAGGCGCTCGGCGTGGATCAGAGCACAATAAGCCGCAAACTGAGGAAGCTATGATCCAGGGAAGAGCCGCTTAATCGCTCCGGCGGCTTTTCGCCGTCTTGAATACTGCGCCAGCAATGTTTAAACCACACCCCCCTCAGCTCACTCGCGATAAATCAACATTTTTGCAAATGCGCATGAATATTATGCATCGCGGCATAACTCACGGGATCCAGCACGATCCACGATCAGAAGCGCGTATCTCCTAAAAACAATCCGCGTTCTAACGGCGATTTTGAGCCGGATTGAACGATTATAGCTTGGTTTTATGATCCGTCCTTTAGGCCCTTTATTGCAAATTGACGCGAGATCGTTTGGCACGATAATTGCTATTTATAGTATTAAGTATATGAAGAAAGCGCAAACGCAAATAAATAAAGAATTAGAGGTGTTCCCATGGCAAATTCATTTAAAGTTGCGGCAGTACAGATGAACTGCGTTCCTTTCGACGTTTCCCGCAACCTCAGGCTGGCTGAGGATCTCGCGACGCTCGCGTCGGAGAAAGACGCCGCGCTCGTGGTTCTGCCGGAACTCTTCGACACTGGCTACAGGGTCGAGAAGAAGGATCGCGAACTAGCGAGCGCAATACCGGGGCCGACGACCGACCGGCTGACAGCCCTCTGCCGCGACAGAGGAATATTCGTCACGGGCTCGATTATCGAGAAGGATGAAGGAGCGATATACGACACGGCGTTTTTGACCGGGCCAAACGGCATCGTGGGGACTTATCGCAAAAACTACCTATGGGGCTCTGAGAAAGAGCGTTTCAGTATGGGGAAGAACTACGCCGTGTTCGATGTGGGCTTTTGCAAGCTGGGCCTCCAAATATGCTATGAGGTGGGGTTTTCGGAGGGGGCGCGGATACTGGCTCTGCTGGGGGCGGAGGTGATAGCGTGCCCGTCCGCGTTCGGTATGCCCAGACTGTACGCCTGGGATCTCTCTTCCCGCGCGAGGGCGCTTGAAAACGGCGTTTACGTCATTGCCTGCAACAGGTCTGGAAACGACGGGCCGGAGACGGTATTTGCCGCGAACAGCCGTATCGTCGACCCGCGGGGCGAGATTCTGGTGTCCGCCGGCACTGAGAACGACGTAGTCATAGTCGCGGAGATCGACATGAGGGCTGTGAAACAACAAAGAGAGGAGATTCCATATCTGAAGGATCTGAGGAGAGATTTAATCGCCGATCACATCTGAGAATAACTGCGATCGGCAGTTATTTAGCATAAAAAACCACACACTATGAGGAGGTAAGGATTATGGCAAAGAAAGAGATTTTGGTTGCGTACGGCGTGGACATCGACGCGGTCGGCGGTTGGCTGGGCTCCTACGCTGGCGAGGACTCGCCGGATGACATCTCCAGAGGGCTGTTCGCGGGAGAGATCGGCGTTCCCCGATTGCTGAAGCTGTTCAAGAAATACAACATCACCACCACATTCTTCTCTCCTGGGCACTCGATCGAGACATTCCCGGATCAGATGAAGATGATCGTCGACGCCGGGCACGAAATAGGCCTGCACGGTTACTCCCACGAGAATCCCATCGCCATGACGGCGAAACAGGAGGAGGACGTCCTGCTCAAGTGCCTCGACCTGATAGTCAAACTGATCGGCAAGCGCCCGACCGGTTACGTGGCGCCCTGGTGGGAGTTCTCCAATGTTACGAACGAGCTGCTCGTCAAACACGGGGTCAAATACGACCACAGCCTCATGCACAACGACCTTCAGCCCTACTACGTGCGCGTCGGCGATTCGTGGACGAAGATCGACTATTCCAAGGAAGCGAAAGAGTGGATGAAGCCGCTCATTCGAGGGCATGAGACGGATCTCGTGGAGATTCCGGCCAACTGGTATCTCGACGATCTGCCCCCCATGATGTTCATCAAGAAGAGCCCGAACAGCTACGGGTTCGCGAACCCGCGCGACATATTCGGGATGTGGCAGGACACGTTCGACTTCTGTTACCGGGAGCACGACTACGCCGTGTTCGGCATGACGGTGCATCCTGACGTCAGCGGCCGCCCGCAGTGCATCATGGCTCACGAGAGACTGATAGAGCACATCAACGAACACGACGGCGTCCGCTGGTGCACGTTCAATGAAATAGCCGACGATTTCCTCAAACGCTGTCCCAGAAAGAAGTGAAGAGTGATAAATTAGCGCTCTGGAATATGCGGCGCCCCGCGTGGGCGCCGCAGGAAAGGAGTGGCGCAAATGTGCGTTTTATGCGGCGAACTTGTATTGAACGTCCACTGGACAGATCAGAAGGCGCACGACCTCGAGTACGGAGCGGCGGGCGGCGGAGAGGTTCAGAGGAACAGGAGGCGCGACAGGATCAGGAGGGTTCAGTACGCAAACAACATACTTTCGTTTTATGGATTGAACCTGGCGGACTGGAACGGCAGCAAATACATCCTCTCAGACAAGAAGGGAAATCAGAAGATTGTCGGCGACCTCGGCGAGATGTGGCCGGAAGCCCAGAAGGCGTGCGGCAGGGGGCTCGACCCTCTGGATCCGGCACTGCTGGAATATCTGCGGGCGCAGGACGAGCACGTACATGTCCACCACGACCACGAATAAACTTCCGGTCGACATAATAACCGGCTTCCTCGGCAGCGGCAAGACAACTCTGCTTGGCAATATCCTGAAGGAGGGCGGTTTCGAGGACGCGTCCGTGATAATAAACGAATACGGGCTCGCCGGCCTCGACCACCGTCTCATTCGGAGGATAAACGAGCGCACGACTCTTCTCGCAGGAGGCTGCGTCTGCTGCAACCGGCGAGAGGATCTCATATTGGAGCTGAACGACATGCTGAACGCCTGTCAGTCCGGCGAACTGTCGCTCGACCGCGTCATCGTGGAGACGACCGGGCTGGCGAACCCGGCCCCCATGCTCTTCTCCATCCTGACGCACCCGGCGCTGATGCATCACTACTTCATAGAGACAGTGGTAGTCTGCCTCGATTGCGTCAACGGCGAAGCGCATATAAGAGACAACCAGGAGTCCGTCAAGCAGATAGCCGCCGCCGACAAGGTGATCATAACGAAGACCGACATCGGAACCCCCGAGATGGCGGACAACCTGCGCGTCAGCGTTGCCCGGATAAACCCGACCGCCGTGATATTGGAGGCGGCTGACGGAATCGCCCCGCGCTCGATATTCACCCCTGCGCCAGTGTCAGGGTTGCCCTGGAGACAAACGCCAGCGCCACAAGCTAAGCCGGGCAAACCCGAGCACACATCAGGCGTCAGGAATATCGCCATTCAGTTTGACGAACCACTAGACTGGCTGGCGTTCGGAATATGGCTGAGCATGCTTCTGCATAAGCATGGGGAGAAGATGCTGCGAGTAAAGGGCATAGTCGACGTTGGAGAAAAGGGCCCCATAGCGATTAACGGAGTGCAGCACATAATCCACCCCCCCACTCACCTCGATGACTGGAGGGGCTACGAGACACGCAACTCCCAGATAGTCTTCATCATGCGGGACATAGAGCCCGAGCGGATAATGGATTCGCTGATGGCGTTTCAACGCCTCATCGGCGCGCACCCAGAGATCCAGGAGATCAACATGAATCCCTTAGCGTAATCTGGCGCGACGACGCAGACAACAGAAAGCATTGATACCTCCGGCGGGAAAGTGACGGATTGCGACGCGAGCGGCAGCGTCACTGCGTCATCATCATTCTACTCCCGTGCGGGAGGCGTCATCGGCTATCTCTATACCGGCACGACGACGAACAACACCTATGCGGCGAACACCGGACAGGCGCACGGGATAGAGTACGATGTGAGAGAGAGCGGCGCCACCGACACCCAAACCCCAAGCGGAACCTCCGGCGCGGACAGAGCGCCGGGAGGCCCCGCTTGCGTTATCGAATGAAATTTGCATAGTCAATCCTCCCCGAAGCCACATCAACACACAGGTTCTGATATAGGCTGCATGTCTGTTTGACATGAGCAATACGTATCGACGTTCGCTTCATAATGATTATAATTAGCAATTAGCGGGTTATATTGAGTAAATAAAATTGGAGAGCGTCTATGTTCACTCGAAAATTGGCGGCGCAGCTGACAGAGAGGCTGCAAGAGTTCCTGGAGTTCTTGCTGGAACTCTGGAAGTCAACCCGGTAGCTACTTGAGGAATCCACACAGCGGAGTCGGTCTTTTGGCTCCGCTTTTCGATGTGATTATATCACAGCAGTGCGTTA
>JAITOY010000011.1 GCA_031289775.1 Synergistaceae bacterium | reverse complement strand
CGCACTGCCGACAGCTTCGTCGCTATCTCATCGCGCCCGAGCGGGTAGACCGCACCGCAGCACTGCCACTCCGGCAGCTCCTCCATCTCTATCTCCAGCAACTCCGCCGACAGCCTGGCCCCCTCGTCGAGTTCACTCGCCTTCGTCTTGAGCGTACAGCCTGGATAATAACTGAACTTCATCTGTCCTCCTCCTTGTTCTCCAATCGTGTCAGGCATTGATAGACATCTCCCTCATCCGTCCAGAACATTCGCGAAATTTATATGTTCTTGCAGATGGCCTTGAGCGCCTCGGCGCTATTTTTCAAAGACGACTCCTCCTGCGAGCTCAATTCTGGACAGAAACTACCGGCGATCCCCTGCGCCCCTACCGCGAATGGGAGGCTCAGGCAGACATCCTTGATGCCGTATTGACCGTTGAGTACGTTTCCGACGGGAAGGATCGTCTTTGTATCCTGCAGAATGTTCCAGCAGATTTCGCGCACGGAGAGCGAAACGGCGTAAAACGTCGCGCCCTTGTTCGCGATAACCCGCCCGCCAGCCTTGCGGACATCGTCTATTACCTCGTCCTTCCATGCCAGGCTCTTCTCGCCAAAGTGTTTCACTACGTAAGTGGAGGCGTCAACGCCGAAAATCGTCGAGAGCGACCAGGGGATGAACGACGTATCTCCGTGCTCGGCGAGCACGTAAGCGTCTATGTTGTCACTGCTCACACCGACGCGCTCCGCAAGAATGGCCTTCAGCCGGGATGTGTCGAGCAGCGTCCCGGCGCCGATCACCCTTTCAGCCGGCAGCCCTGATATTTTCGTCACAGCGTAGGTCAGAATGTCGACAGGATTGCTGACCACGACGTGAATTGCGTCCGGAGCGTTCTTTACGGTCGGCGGCACAACCTCCTTGAATATGCCGACGTTCGTGTTGACGAGGTCGATGCGGCTCATACCGGGCTTGCGGGGAATGCCAAGCGTGTAGACGACTACATCCGATCCGGCCGCATCCTCGTACTCTCCGAAGTAA
Organism: Synergistaceae bacterium; assembly: GCA_031289775.1. Lineage (GTDB taxonomy): Bacteria > Synergistota > Synergistia > Synergistales > Synergistaceae > JAITOY01. The sequence goes on along the minus strand of JAITOY010000011.1, from coordinate 2,466 downwards.
ATTTTGAGCGGCGGTATGAACGACGCCCCCTGCGCTATATCCGCGGCTTCGCCTATAGCCTTGTTCTTGTTGATGTCGATCAGGACGATTTCAGACGCTATACCCTGAATGGCCAGGGTATATGCTATTGTGGCCCCCACGCTTCCCGCGCCGAGGATGGAGATCTTCCTCCTTTTTGCCATTGTTACGCCCTCCTTAGTGCATTTGTGAAGATATTTTGGACAACAAAATTACCTCAGGCGCCAGCGTGATGTGGAACGGTCAAACCGCCCTCGAACCAGCCCAGGATACCAATAAAACATGAATACTACACGAAGACGCGCTACCGCGCAAACACAGTATCCATATATTCACGAAATTTTCTTTCACAATCAAGTCAATATAATACTCTACTTCGTGATATTATGCAAGTTAAGCCAAAATTCACGAAAGAAAAAAGGATCTTATGGGGATATTGCGCCGTCACGTAAAAACGGCCGACCACAAGTAATTACGTAAATTAAGTCGTTTTATCGCAAACGCGTTTTATCTTACTTTACGGGATGCGAAAGAGCTTCGGAGACAACCGGCTGCCGCCCGTAAAATACGAGAAGCCCAAGGATGAACTTCACAGCCTCCGGGTCGCGAAACCAGATATCGCCCGAGTTGAAAAATACGTATTCCAGACCGCAGCTTATCACCTCGGCTGCGCCCCTTTTGCCCATATACCGCCTGACAAACCCGGCCCTGTACTTCTCCTCCGGCCGGTAGTTGTTGGGATATGACACGATGAACTCGAAAATATTACCGAGATGCCGGAGTTCCGCGCCCCCTGTTCTCTGTTCGTAAAACTCCCTCTTCAGGCGAACGGCCGGCTCGACGGAATACTCCCACGCGTGAGCTAGTTCGTGAATGGAGAGCTTTGCGCCCTTCGTCCTGATCGTATCCCCGTTGAACCAGCCCCGGCTGGCGCGGCGAGACGTGTCCTTCGCGATAATCTGCGGTATCGCCGATTTTATATCCCTCACCCATTGAGCAGGCAGGGCTTGCGCCGCCTGGGAGAGCGCATATTTCGCGCGCGCGTCGCTGTCGGGGTGAAACGCCAGTTCGACGCCTCCATAGTCTATGATTTTGGACAGCTCCGCGGTGATGATCACTGGGTTCACGTTAAAATAATCCCCGTGTCTAGCCGTCTCCAGAACGTGCTCATAAACCGGCGCGCCTATCGATAATATATCGTCTGTGCAGACGACCGAGGAACCGCGATCCCCTCCGAGCCCGAAGCAATCGCCATAAAGCGCGTCCATGCCCTCCCCCGTCAACCCTTCGACCATCCGTCGAGTCCGAATGGCCCACGCCTCTGCCGACATTTTTACGCCCGAGCGGCTCCTCGCCACTCCAAGCTCCGCCGCCAGTTCATCCGCCGTCGCCGCAAAAACCGCCCCGCTTGCGAGGCCAGGGAGCGGAGCTATAACATTCAGCGCGTACATCGCGGCGATAAATACCGCGCTTCGCCATTTTCTGAAAAAACTGAGGCTCTTATTCATTATTATTTTCCTTTTTTTTTTCCGTAGTCTTATACACATTTTGACTGAGGTTATTCCTTGGCTTGATGCGGTGTCAGCCGCCGCTAGATCTGTCATTTATAGCGTCGATCGCTTCTATCACGTCATTGAAGAAGCGGTCGCGGCCGACGGTCTCAGTTATGCCGGATTTGTCGAGAACGCGTTTCACTTTTGGCTGAATGGCCGCGAAAAAAATGGAGTCTCCCAGTTTTTTTCGGTTTTGGCAAAAATTCCACAGCATGTGGGCCCCGGATATGTCGATGTAGGGCACGCCGCGCATCGAAAAAATGAGCGTGCCCGCCTTCGCTCCGCGTATGGCCGTCTCGAAACGATCCATAGCGGCGAAGAACATCGGGCCGGTCACGTAGACTATCTGGGTATGCCCCTCGGGTTTTTGTTTGCCGCGAAGCCGCTCGGGGTCAATCTCACTGACTGTCACGACGAGATCTGAGACATTGAGGACAAACGCGAATACAGCGAAGAATACTCCTGCGGCTATCGCGACCGTCAGATCGAAGACGACAGTCGCGCACAACGTAAGCAAAAATTTCGCCTCACCCAGGTGAAATTTCCTGCCGAAAATATACTGGATGCTGTTCCACTCGTTCATACGCCAGGCTGTGACCATCAACACTCCCGACAGCGCCGCGAGCGGTATCCGGGACATGACCGGCGCCAGCAGAAACATAGACAACAGCAGCGCGACGCCTTGGATGATGCCGGTCATACGCGTTTTGCAGCCCGACTTGATGGCGACGCTGGAGCGCGCGATGGCCGCAGTCGCCGGAACGCCGCCGAGAAAAGGCAGCACGATGTTGCCTATCCCTTGCGCGACCAGTTCCCGGTCGACGTTGAGCTTCTCCCCTTTCATCCTTCCCACCGCGACTCCGCATAAAAGGCTCTCGATCATCCCAAGAGCCGC
>JAITOY010000028.1 GCA_031289775.1 Synergistaceae bacterium | reverse complement strand
GCAAGGTGCTAAACGGCAAGTCTTCAATTTCTTCTAAATTCGCCATGGCACTGGAAACAGCACTTGGCATTGATGCAGCATTTTGGTTGAATCTGCAAGCCAACTACGATATTGAACTTGCCACGCTGGAGCAACGCTCTGATATCCCCAAGTAGTTATGAGATTTTTTTGCAATCAAAAGATACATCTCTGCAAAACATTAAGAAATTTGCAAAATCGATAGGAATACCAGCTTATATAATTATAGGCAGATTGCAAAAAGAAGGTCTTATTCCCTATACTCAGTTCGCAAGTGAAAAATTGCGTTTTGATTGAGTATAGGCATATTTGATTTTTAGTCAATTTCCACTGCTGCCGACAGTGACATCGCCGCCCTCCGGGGCGGCTTTTTTGTTGCCAAAAATCAAGGAGGGACAGAACAGAAAATGAAAGATAACCCGAGGGATCCGAGGAAATATACATTTATTATTCAAGATAAAATCATCATGCTGATTACTATTTTGATGTTGTGTTGTTATACGGCAATAGAAATCTACAATCGCCCAAGTCCTCTCACGAAAGAGCAAGTTTATAACGCCGTTGCGGAAAAAGCGGGCAGCGAAAACATAGTGAGAATAAGCCTGAGTCAGGGTGATATGGCAGGTGATATAGGTTTCTTCTTTATTGAAATAAGCCCGGATGGTTATATGGTTGTTCCCAACGATGCCAGATTACCGATGGATTACTGGAAAACGCGGTTCGACGACATTGGTAAGTGGATGGGGAAGGATCGGAAAAATCCAGGACACATCACCTTTTTAGATTTCTTTCTTGATATTAATATATCGGGAGGACCTCATGGTTTTTTCACTACTCGTGGAAAATATCCAAATATATGTAACACTTGGATATTACTAAAAGAAGATTGGAGGACTAATCAAATATTTTGGGAACATTATAACCCAAATACGGCTATCTTAAATTAAAAATATCTGCGATACTGTCGTCGCCTAAGACGCGTTTCGACTTATTTCCAGCGTTTTTGAGCATATTTGCGAGTTTGCCCTCTATTGATTTTTTGAGCAGATCTTCAAATGGGATACCGCGCAATGTGAAAAATAGCAACGCTTCGCGGTCAAACCTCGCGCCGACGCCATAGAGTACCGCCGCGACGTGCTTACACATATACGCCCAATCCGGGCAGTCGCAATCAAAATGAATTTCTTTTGGAGACGGGAACAGTCCGCTGTTTTGCTGCAGAAATATTTCCGCAAGATCTTTCGGAAATTTGCCCTCCGCGAGCTCCGCCATATTTGCGATACTATGTCCGCACTGTTCGAGTATCTTTTTCCACTTACCCGCGGGTAATTCGTCAATAGTGATTTTGACTTCGTACAAATGCGAACCCTGCACAAGCGCCAAGACAAGCCCTTCTTTTATGCGCAAATCCACCACAAAACCATTTTTGACATATGCGCTGCCGCGCTTAATGCGATTAGTGTAATCGGCATAGCTTTCAAGGTTTCTGTTCCAAGCGGCGCCCCAAAATGTAGTCGCTATTTTTTTGCCCTCAATCACAATTGGCGATATATCGGGGTCTTTTTTGCGGAGTTTGTCAAGTTTTTTTTGCGCGAAAGCCTTTTTCTTCCCGACAGGCACATATTCGTGATATCCCCAACTCATTAGCTCATACCTCCAATTTGAACAAGTTCATTAAATCGCTGTTATTCATCTCGGTAATCCAGCTTTCGCCGCTTGAAGTGATAACGTCGTCGGCGAGGCGCTGCTTCTCTTCTAAAATGATATCGATTTTATCCTCGATCGTACCAACCGTGACAAATTTATGCACCATCACATTTTTGGTCTGCCCGATACGGAAAGCGCGGTCGGTGGCTTGGTTTTCGATCGCGGGGTTCCACCAGCGATCAAAATGCACAACGTGGTTGGCGGACGTCAAATTCAGCCCGACGCCGCCAGCCTTAAGCGACAACACCATAAACGGTACATATTCCATGCCGTTGAATTTCTCGACTAATTCGCCGCGTTTTTTGACGTTCGTGCCGCCGTGCAGCACCAATCCCTCGCGTCCAAACAATTCCGCCAGAAAACGCGCTATCGGTTCAGTCATCTCTTTGAACTGCGTAAACACAAGGACACGTTCGCAATTATCACGGATTGTCTCGCAAATTTCAGCAAGTTTCTCAAATTTTCCGCTATGTTTCGGGTCAAAGACAGTCTGCCCTAAGTATTGATCAGGGTGATTGCAAATTTGCTTGCATTTCATAATACTTGCAAGCACTATGCCTTTACGCGATATGCCGGACATCTCCGTCTTGAGCATTGTCCCAAGCTCGTTGAAAAGCGCGTTGTAGAGCACGATTTGCTTATTTGCGAGCGCCGCGAACGCCTTTGTTTCGATTTTTTCGGGCAAATCGGATATTACTGTTTTATCGGTTTTAAGCCTTCGCTTCGTCCAATATCACTAAATCCCAATCGGTCTTTTGCAAATCCTCAATTCGTAGCGTCATACCGTACGTTGTAATAAATATATCGGCTTCATCCGGCGTAAAGTTTCGATTTTGCGCGTGAAGCACGCGGACGCGAAGTTTCGGCGCAAATTTTTCGGCTTCTTTTTGCCAGTTGGCGATGAGTGAGGCTGGGATTATCAGCAAAGCGCGGATTCCGCCGCTTTTACGCAAATAGTCGAGCAACGCGAGTGTTTGTATCGTTTTGCCCAAACCCATATCGTCCGCGAGCAGCGAGCCAAATCCAAGAGAACGCAAAGACAACAGCCACTTAAAGCCTGTGTCCTGATAATGGCGAAGACGCGCGCAAAAATCTTGAGAGGGTTTCACTTTTTCCAACTTTTTGCCGCTGACTCCGTGAATTTTGAAACTGTTGAGCCATTCGCCGTTTGTGATTTCGACAGCTATGTGTTTATTTTGGGACAAGTCCTCCCCCAAGCCAAGCTGCATACGCATAACCTCGGAGAACGACAAACCGCCGAGGTCGTCGATTTTATCGAACACCGCAAGGGCTTCGCGGAGCTTATCGTGGTCAACCTCAACCCATTTCCCCTTAATAACCGACAGGCCATTAGTCTCGGCGAGCAATTTTTCCACTTCCTCGCGATTCATCGCGGCGTCACCGATGAATAGAGAGACGTCAAAGCTCATAATCGCGTCCAAACCGATGCCCGCCGGTGCGGCGGTTCCAATAGATACGCTCATTCGGGCGTTGTTTTTCCCGCGCCACCAGTTCGGCATACGGCAAACTATTCCGCAATCCTCGTACAGAGGCGCCTCTTTCAAGAAGGTATATGCTTCGTTAGAGGTAAACCTCAACGGCGAAAACAACTCGCCGCTCTCGACCAAATCAGAGATAAATTCGCTTTGTTCGGAGGCTTTGCCGACTGTCGAGAGGAGCTGCAATAATTTGTCCTGATCGTTTTTGTGTTCAATGAGGGCGTTTTTGAGCGGCATATGGACGACGCTGCCGGTGTTGCCGCCGCTATATGTCGCTAAGAACGCAAACGGATATTCTTCATCCTTATGCTCGACAAGGTGAAAGAACACTCGTCCGACTATTTGCAGGGTTTCATTTTTCGAGCGAAAATATTCGGCGACGTCGCCCTCGAATGCGGCAATCTCCGAGTTAAAAACGTCCGATAATTTTGCCCACACGCTTGAAAGCCAATCGAGGTTGACATATTCAGCTCCAATCGCAAAGGGCATTGCTCGCAGCAGCTCCGTTAAAACTATAGTGTCCGCTGGTTTTGCCGCGCGAGATATATTCAAATCAGGGTCATGTGAAAGTTCGGAAGCAAACCGTTCGGAGATTGTACGCAGAAATGACAGAGACGGCGAGTATCTATCGTTTTTTACGGCAAAGCCCAATCCGTATAATGTTTCATAAGGCTTGCCGAGTAATTGATTATAGAGAATTTCGTCAAAAAAGGCGTTTTTGTCGTCAGTTGGCGTCTTATCAGCACAAAAACCCTTCGGCATAAATATGACGCTCAGCGTCAGATCCATTTAAATCCCCTCTTTAATTTGCGCGTTTGTCAGCCCTTTTAATCAGGCATATGGCGCGCCCTCCGAAACATTCCTTCCCTTTTCAGTAAGCCAAAATTATACCAGACGGGAAAAAATGGAACAAGAACTAAAACAAAAATATGATAATCGACTTGTCTCAAGCCCGTATGCAATCACTTGAAAAGTCAGGCAGTGTAATGGTATTGTAGGGCATACAAAGACGACAAATAACGCCAGTCTATGCGCTATAATTAAAACCTAGAGCTTTGAGGAGGGAACGCGATGGTCGCTGGTACCGCTGAAAAATTTTTCAACACGGCAGGCCCTGTGAAAGGGGATCTCAACTACATAGTGGATCCGTTGCGGCGCGTCAAATACGACGAAGTTGAAGCTCTAATCCGTCAGCAGCGCTATTTCGTCCTCCGCGCGCCGCACCAGACCGGCAAGACGACATCGCTGCTCGCAATGACGAAGCGCATCAACGACGGGGGGAGTTACTACTGCGTCTACATGAACGTCGAATCCGCACAGACAGCGCGAAATGACGTCCCATCCGGAATGCAGGCGATATTATCCGCATTCACCGAAGGGGTGAACAGATTTATAGAGCGCCCTCCGAATATAAAACCGGTAGGGATGCTTCTGGAAGAATTCGGAGGACATTCGGCACTCTGCGGAGCGCTGACGGCCTTTTGTAAAAAACTGGATAAACCGCTTGTCCTTCTCATAGACGGAGTCGACGCGCTTATAGGCGACACATTGGTCTCCGTGCTTCGTCAACTGTGCTCCGGGTACGAAAGCAGGCCCGAGCAGTTCCCGATATCCGCCGTCCTCTGCGCCGTGCGCGATATCAGGGATTATCACATTCATCAATCCGACGGCGGTATAGTCACCGGAGAAAATTGTTTCAGCGTCAAGGCCGAGTCGCTGCGGCTCGGCGACTTTTCAGAAAGCGAAATAATGGAGCTGTACGGACAGCACGCAACAGCGACGTGGCAGATTTTCGAAGAAAATATTTATCCGGAGGTGTGGCGCCTGACCCACGGTCAACCGTGGCTGGTGAACGCACTCGCCGCTACGGCGACCGCTAAAATCCCGGAGGGGCGCGACCGCGTGAAACCGATAACGCTCGAAATAATCGAGAAGGCCGCCGAACTGCTGATACTATCGCGCGCCGTCCACCTGGATCAGTTGGCGAACACCCTGTACGAGCCCAAGGTGCGCCGGGTGATCGCGCCCATGGCGGCTGGCGAAAGCTGGCCCGAGGACGCGCTGGAAAAACCGGCGCCCGACGACGTACAATATGTCATAGACCTGGGCCTCCTTCGCAGGCTCGACCCCGACAGGGAGAATGAATTGGTCATCTCGAACGAGATATATAAAGAAATCATCCCGAGAGAGCTGACGGCCATAATGCAGGAGGGCATGGCGTTCTGTCCGCGTCTGCCGTGGTACGTGGCCGCCGACGGGACGCTCGACGCGCGAAAACTTCTGCGGGAATTTCAGCACTTCTTCAGGGAAAATACCAAAAACTGGGGAAGCGGTTTCGCTTACAAAGAAGCCGGATTCCAGCTTCTGTTCCAGGCGTTTTTGCAACGCATCTTAAACGGCGGCGGCAATATCCATCGCGAATATGCCCTCGGCCGCGGCAGTGTCGACCTGCTTGTGCGCTGGAGATATCCAAAGGAGGCGCAGCGCGGTGAACAGCTCGAGCAGCGTATCGTGATCGAGCTGAAGACAGTCCGCAAACCGCGCAGCCCCGAACGCGCGCTGTCAGAGGGGTTTGAGCAGACCGCGAGCTACGCGGACCGAGCTGACGCGACGGAGGCGCACCTAGTGATCTGTGACGAACGCCCCGGGACAAGCTGGGACTCAAAAATTTACGAGCACGCCGCCTGGTCGGGCAGCAGGGAGATTGTTATCTGGGGTGTGTAATTCCAATTTTGAGTCAAAGATGCTTTTATTTGACTCAAAATTGGAATGCGCGACACGATGTCGCGCCGCGCAATGCACAGCATTGCGGCTTCTCCAAGTCAAGCGCGCAGGATGCGAGTTTGACTTGGAAGTTAGAATAAGAGATAGGAGGTACCGCCGTGAATGGCCTGCCTAAGCTACCGATCGGGCTGCAGACGTTCGAGGAAATAATCAGGGAGCGTTATCTATACGTCGATAAAACTCAATATCTAATCGATCTCATCGACGAGGGAAAGGCTTATTTTCTCTCCCGCCCGCGGCGATTCGGCAAATCGCTCACGATATCGACGCTCGACGCGATATTCTCCGGGAAAAAGCGGCTGTTCAAAGGGCTCGCCGCCGAAAAATTTTTCGAGAGCCCGAAATACAGAACCCGGCCCGTGATAAAGCTCGACATAAGCCAGGTGACGACTGACGAGGGCGTGGACGTGGCCAGGAATAGCCTCGCCAGAATTGCCCGCGAGGCGGCTGAGCCCTTCGGCGTGGAGACGTCGGACGACATGACGCCCGGGGACGTTCTCAGGACACTCATCAGAAAGTGCGCTGCGAAACACGGCCCCGCAGTTATACTGATCGACGAGTACGACAAGCCCATCCTGGACTTCATGCATAGCCCGGAGGACGCGGACGCGATGCGCTCCGTCCTCCGGAATTTCTACATCCAGATCAAGTCAGCCGACGAACACATCCGCTTCGTCTTCGTGACAGGCATAACGAAGTTCTCCAAAATGGGCGTCTTTTCGGGCATGAACAACCTGAAGGATATCTCGATGACGGATCGCTGCGCCACAATGCTAGGGTACACGGAGGACGAGCTGCTCGCGAATTTCGGGCCACATATAGAGAGAGCCGCCAAAAAATTCGGCGTGACCATAGAATATCTGGTCGGGAGGATCAAGGACTACTACGACGGCTTTTCGTTCGATGGCAAAAATCTTCTCTATAATCCGTTCTCCACGCTCAATTTTTTCGACGAGATGGAGTTCAAGAATTACTGGTTCGAGAGCGGCACTCCGTCGTATATCGCTAAATTTATGCTGGAGAAGAAGCTCACTACGGAGGAGTTTCGAGGCGTCCAGGTACCGAGAGATTTCGCGGCCTCACCTGGCGAGATAGAGAGCGCGACGGCGATGAGCTTCCTATACCAATCCGGCTACCTCAGCTTGCGACCAGGCGTATCGGACGACTACTCCCTCGACTACCCGAACCGGGAAGTTCTCTCCGCGATGTCGTGGCTCATGACGGAGAATATCTTTGCCTCAAAGGAGGCGGCGGCGAGTTCGAGGCAAATGTTGAGGAAGTGCCTCGCCGACGGCGACGCCGACGGAGTCGTAGAGGAGTTCAACCGCCTGCTCGCGTCGATACCGTACGACGACTACTCGTCCGCCGCGCACCAGACAATAAAGCGCATGGGCCTTGAAATGGGCGCCGGTGAATGGCTGTACCGTTCGACCCTGCTCTCATACCTGATCGGCAACGGGCTCGACGTCGAGGCGGAGCCCCATTCGAGCGCCGGCCGGGCTGACTTGCGAATAAATTTCCGCGGACGAACCTGGATAATCGAAATAAAGGTCGCGCGTGGCGAGGCCGAGACGAAAAAATCCGCAGGCGAAGCTATGGCGCAGATAATTTCGAGAGGCTACGCGGAACGATATGATAACGCGATTGCGCTGGCGCTCGCCATAGACGACGAGCGACGGAGGATTACAGTTCACGGCACAAGCTCCATGGTGGGGTGTCTTGGAAAACCGTCATGCTCTACGTCAGGACAATAGCGGAAGAGGCCGGCTGTCCTGGCCAAGGGGCGCCTGACAGTCATCCGTGCATGTCAGACACCCCGCGCCCGGCGCCTCTTCCAGTCCTCTATCAACATTCTGGATACGCTCATCACAGGGGGGAGGCTGATCTCAGGCGGGATGTCGCGCGGCGAAAACCAGCGGACGTCGGTGATCTCATCGCCGTCCGCTGTCGGGTCTCCGCTCTCCCAGTCCGCGTTGAAGGCGAGCATCATCGACGCCGGGAATGGCCATGGCTGACTGCAGAAGTAGCGGATATTTTTTACCTTTATTTTCGACTCCTCGTATATCTCGCGGACGACAGTCTGCTCGAGCGTCTCGCCCGGCTCCACAAAACCGGCGAGGACGCTGTAGCGGCCATCCGGAAAGCTCGCGTTGTGCCCCATGAGGAGCGCTCCGTCCTTCTCAACGGCGACTATGACGGCCGGGTAGAGAGAGGAAAAGACGAGACGCCCGCACTTCGGGCACTCCCTTGCGAGATCCCTCTCCTGGTCGCGCATTGGTTCGCCGCACCTTCCACAGAATTTGTTGTTTGCGTAGAGGCTCATCACTTGAAAGGCGGCGCCGGATCGCACAAACAAATCCATGCCGAATCGCCCGGCGAGATCCTGCCTAGACACAAATTTGTAACCACAGGGCGTGAGACTGTCTTTCGCAGCGAGCCCCCACATGTCGCAGTTTTCGTCGAGACGCGAAACTGGCCCTGAGATCTCCAGCAGGTGCTCGAACTCGGGCCTGGCGTCGCGCGGCAGCGGCTTGCCGTCCGGGACGAGGACGCAGCCGTCAGGCGACCTGTCAAAGATAAAGAGATACCGCTCAGACACCACGCAGTTCCTTCTTCAAGACCTTGCCGAGGCTGTCCTTCGGGAGCTCGGGAAGAATCTTCACGGATCTGGGCGCCTTATAGTTGGGCAGCTTTAACCTGCCGTACATCACGATGTCCTTCGACCTGGAGGCGCTCCCCTCCTTCAGCACGACAAACGCCCTGACGACCTCGCCCTTGCCGCCCCTTGGCGAGCCGATCACCGCGACCTCCGCGATGTCGGGGTGGCGCTTGAGTACGGTCTCTATTTCCCCCGGGTACACGGGAACCCCTCCGACCATTATCACGTCGCCGGCCGGGGAGACTATCGTTATATATCCGTCCTCGTCTATCCTGACTACATCCTGAGTGTCGAACCAGCCATCCCTGAAGCGCTCGGCCGATATGTCCGGCGCCCTGAAATAACCCTTCGCGATCGCCTCGCCCCGTATCCAGAGCCTGCCGTCGCTGTCGAACGGAAGAAGTTCCCCTCCGTCGCCCCTGACCTCAGCCTCGAAGCATGAGAGTATTTTGCCGGATGCGCCCGGCTTTATCCCCTTCTCCTCAGGGGTGACGGCCAACACCGACGATGCCTCCGTAAGGCCGTAGCCCTCGAGCGGCTTTACGCAGAATATCTCCTTCGTCCGCTCCGCGACCCCCGGCATCAGTTCGCCTCCTCCGTAGAAGACGAGCTTCACCTTCGACATCGGCGCTATCTCCCTGTCCCCGCCAAGCAGGATGCCGAGCATCGCAGGCACGGCAGGTATTATCGTGACCCCGGCAGCCCGGATGGCGGCGAGCGCGTTTCTGGGCGGGACAAACGACGGCACGACAACCTGCGGCATCCCGGACGCGAGGGGCAATATGCCGCCCACAACGAACCCGAAGGAGTGGTAGTTCGGTATGGCGTTCAGGATTACGTCGTCCTCGTTCATGGAGGGGATTATCTCAATGATGGACGACAGCACGGCTATGATGTTGCCGTGCGTTATAGGCACAGCCTTGACGTCGCCCCCAGCGCCGGCTGTGTGAAACAGCACGGCCGTGTCGGAGTCCGTATCCGGCGTCGCGCCGCGCCCCTCCACGACAGGCGGAGCGTCGTTCGAGTCCGCAACCGCCGCCGGGATGCCCTCCGAACGCAGGAGATCCACAAGCCCCTCGGCCTCTCGGCTCACAATGGCGGAGTATACGTCGACGCTTTTGAGATATTCGGCAAGCGGCGGGTGCTTCAGCTGAGGGTTCACAGGCACCACGGCGCCGCCCAGCTTCCACGCCGCTATACAAGAGGCGAGCAAAAGCGGGCTGTTCTGCATGACAAGCGCCAAGCGCTGGCCGGAGGCGAAACCGCTTTTCGCGAGGTTCTCCTCGCACTCCACCGCCATCTCCTCCAGAGCGCCCCTCGACCACCATGCGCCGCGCCACCAGAGGCACGCCTCGGTTGGGGCCTTGGCAAAATTCTGAGTGACAAGCTCTTCGAGTCTGTGGTTCATCCTCGCCGCTCCTTCCGTCCCTCTACATGAAGAGGGCAAGATACGCGCTCCACGCCGCCGCAAAGGGCAGCAGATTCTCCGGGATGTCGTACCTCGCGTGATAGAGCCCGTACTCCATGCCTGTGCCGAGGAACATGAGGCACGATGGGATCTGTTCCGAATAAAAAGAGAAGTCCTCCCCGACAAGGAGAGGGCTTCTCAGCAGTTCCATAGCTTCGCTTCCTATGAGCGCCGTGCCGTATTTGAAGATGTCCGACACCAGGTTCTCGTTGTTGATGACCTGGTTGTAGTCGAGCATGTACTCTACTGACGCCGCTATGTGGGACAGGCGTGACAGCCCCTTCGCTATCTCCTCGATTCGGGACTTCACGAAACTGTGAAGCTCTCTGTCCGTCGAGCGCAATGTTCCCCATAGGTGTGTCTCCTCGGCGATGACGTTGTAAACGTCGGCCGCCTCTATCCGCCCGAACGACAGCACGACCGTTTTTTCGGGGTTGACCTCGCGAGTCACCATTCCCTGAAGCTCGATTTGCAGTCTGGCAGCGAGGTAAAGCGGGTCAGCCGTGAGATACGGGGTCGAACCATGCCCGCCGGGGCCCATGAGGCCGATATGGAGTTTGCTGGAGTGGGCAGTGACTCCGCCCTTGTTCGTTATGATCTGGCCGTAGGGAAGATGAGGAATCCAGTGGACGCAGAACATCTTTCCTATTTTAAATGTATCTATGAGGCCAGCCTCTATGAGGTGCTGCGCGCCCCCCTTGCCCTCCTCTGCCGGCTGAAATATAAAAACGACGGGATGTGTCAGTATCTCCCTTCGCTCCGAGAGAAGCGCGGCCGCACCCAAAAGCGACGCCATGTGAGCGTCGTGCCCCTGAACGTGGGAAACCCTGTTATCGTATGAGCTGAAAGGAAGGCCGGTGTCCTCTCTCACCTCCACTGCGTCTATCTCTGCGCGGCAGGCGAGGGACTTGCCGCCCAGTTCGCCGCCGAGCCTGCCGATCACGCACGTGGGAAGCCCAAAACCCTTTACAACCTCCATGCCCGGCATAGATGACAAAATGCCCTCTATCTTGCTCGCGGTCATGTGCTCTTCGAGGCCGAGCTCAGGGAACTGGTGGAAAGCCCTCCTCCACTCCACAAGGTCGTCCGCCATGCTCTCCGCTCCCGAGAGGAGTTTTACGCCAACGCTCGCCATCGAACTGAGATTGCCCACCTGATCTACCTTAGCCCTCTAGCCAGCGCCGGAACGTGTCCGGGGTGCTCCAAGGCTCTATTCGCATTGCCGTAGCCAATATTCTATTTTGGCACCAGCCGTCCCTGCCTATCTTTTTGCCGGAGGGCGAATCCATCACGTCCCAGCACTCGTCGACCAAGTCGGAGGCGACCAGACGGTAGTTGTCAGACGCATACCCCATGAGAATCTCTCTCGAGCCTGTGATGAGCGGGTTGGCCTTGCGGCTCAGGGCCGCGACCTTCCTGACTCCTCCAAACGTGGACTCGCTGAACGTGCTGTTGAATGGAAGCACGCTCATGCCGTGCGCCTCATTGCCCTCGCCGGGAAGTATTATCCGCTCCCCCAGAAGGGAGGACGAGCCCCCCTCCGCGAAGAGGAACGACTGGCCGGTCGAGCCTCTCGTCAGCATCGTTTTGAGGTAGAGATTGCCAAAAAATTTCGGGATGATCCTGTATGCCAGGCCGTGCGGTATATAAACGCCGTGGATTGGCACGCTGTGAGTCATGTTGCCCTCGAGCGGCACATCCACCACGTTGCAGCCGAGCACTCTCATGAGATGCTCCGTGCCATCGCCGCCGAGAGACAGCGCCGGATGCTTCACAACCGCTATATTGACCTTGCCGCTGTCCGTTATGGGCTTGCTCAGACTATGCTGGTAGCCCCAGTTTGGCGCCGCGAGCGAAAGCGCCCTGAATATCGGCCAGTTCACCTGTTGTTCCATACCCTTAAGCTGCCTTGTGGCGGCCCTCAGCGGCAGAACGGCCTGCTGCGCGTTTTCGCCGCAGAGGGCGATCATAGATGGCGTGTCGCGCTCCACGGCGCTGGGCAGCGAACCGATGGAGAAGGCTATGAACTGGCGCCCGACCTCGCGATCCAGCAGCTCAAACTCCCTGTTGTTCAGTGTGGAGCGGAAGAGGAGGGAGTGCACCGTCCCTCTTTTTTCCTCGATCTGGCGGATGACCTCGCTCACCGAGCGCACCGCAAGGGTCGAGGAGGCGTCGCTGTACAAGATTGGAACAATGTCGCAATTCAACTGTTCAGACAGTAAAAGACACTCCTTCGTGACCTTGAAGGGTGAGTCTTCGAGAATCCTTCCTCCCAGATTAGTCAGTATGAGGTTTAGGCAGTCCGCCGACGCTACGTTCTGAAACAGCCACCTGAGGTTTGCCTGCCCGTCGCACAGCACAGGGTCGAGCAGTGTGACCGGCTGATTGCAGACGACCTGCAGAGTCCGCATGGCCAACTCGTCCGCGTTCCCCAGAAAAATTTTCAGCTTGTAGCCCATCTCCTTCAGAGCGGAAGCAATTAAAATACCGGACTGTATCTTGCCCGATCTATGCTCGTCAGCTATTATCAGCCTTGGAAGGATCAAGATGATACCCCCTTATCGCACAAAATGGCGAATTGATGCTATAGTTTACCACATAATTTTTTAACAAAGCCATTTATGTATCGCCCATTACGTCGGATGGAGGAATAAAAGTGGAGCAATCTCTTAAAAATTACGACGCGTTCAAGGGCGAGGACTTTTTCCGCGCCAGCGGAAACCTCATCGGCGCAGGCAGCTGCGGCGGAAAAGCCAAAGGGCTCGCCTATGCGCACGCCGCTCTTCAGGGTTCTGGTCTCGAGACAAAAATATGCTTTCCAGACCTCTCCGTCGTGCTCTCCACAGAAATTTTCTCCGATTACATCGACGGTATGGGGCTCTCAGACCTCTACGAAGACGACGACTGGTCGCGAGTAAGACAGAGGGTGATGAGAGCGCCGCTTTTGCCCGCGTGCCGCGCCGAGCTCGAGTCCATTCTCGACCGGTTCGACGCGATAGGCTCACCGCCGCTCGCCGTGAGATCGAGCTCTCTTCTGGAGGACTCGGTCGCGCTTGCCTTTGCCGGAAAGTACGAGACGTGTTTCTCGCCAAACTGCGGAAAGCGCGAGGATCGTATCGTCGCGCTGGACGAGTGCGTCCGTAAAGTTTTCTCGTCCCTTTTCAACCCCTCGGCGCGGGCATACCGCGAAAAACATGGCAAAAATCACAGGGACGAGGCTATTGCGGTCATTATACAATCCCTTTCCGGGAAAAGCCATGGAAATTGTTTCTACCCGGAACTCGCGGGGACGCTTTTTTCGAGGGTCTTCCGACGCCCAAACCCGAGGATAAAAAAAGAGGACGGGCTCATGCGCCTCTGCTTCGGGCTGGGGACAAGAACCGTCGACCGCTGCGCCGCGAGGATATTCTACCTCACGAACCCGTCGCTGCGCCCCGCCGGGAACCAACCGGAGCAGGTAGCGGAGGCGAGCCAGGAGAGCTTCGACTACATCGACTTGGACGCGTGTTCGTTCATGACTGGCGACTTGTCCATGTTTTCGAACTTTCTGCAGAAGGAGCACAAAAATTTCAGCGCATACGTCCAGATGTACGCTGACAACATCCTTTACTCTACCCTGGCCGACCCGGAGGAACCGGCGCGTCCGCTCTTTTCCTTCCCTGAGCTGCACATCAGGGAAAAGGGGCTTTTCGACCTGTCGAAGGATCTCCTGAGACGCCTGGAGGACGTATCCGGCATCCCTGTGGACGTCGAGTTCGCGTACGAAACAAGCCCTGAAAAATCCTTCAAGCTCCTCCAGATGCGCCCGCTAACCTCCTACGTAGAGATGAACAGAGTCGAGCTGCCGGATACGCCCGACGAAAAAATCATCTTTCAGGGCGACAGGATGGTGAGCAACGGCCTGATGGAAAACGTCTCTCACCTGGTGTACGTAAACGCGGAGACTTACAAAGACCAGTGGGATCCGTCGGGCGCTGCGCGCGCTATAGGAGAGATAAACAGGGCCCTGGACGGGAAAAAATACATTCTGGCCGGCCCTGGAAGGTGGGGAAGCAGAAACCCGGCGCTCGGGGTTCCCGTGCTCTACGCACAGATATGCAACTGCGGCTGTCTCGTGGAGATCAGTGTTCCGGAGCTGAACTTCTCGCCTGAACTTTCGTTCGGCACCCACTTCTTTCTGGACATGGACTCGGACGGGACGCTCTATCTTCCGGTTTTCAGCCGCCAGAAAAGAAACAAGTTCAACACGGCATGGCTCGACAGCGCTCTATTCAAGACGGGCGAACATCCCTCCGTGCGCGTCTACGAGGGAAATTTCTCCGTTTATCTGGACGGCGAGATCGAGTCCGGAATAATAACGGCCCGGTGATATCGACCGGGCCGAGTCATTTCTTTGAATTTTTTATTTTTCAGTATGAACGTTAAACCGCGAACTTTCAGAGCCCCAGGAAGTACGATCCCCATAGCCCAAAGCTGAGGCCAACCAGGAATATAGCGATTATGAGCGCGCCAATGAGCAGCAATTCGTGCAGACTTCTCTTTTTTACAGGAGGAGGCGCATCCTCATTTTTCTCGTAGCTCGCCGGATCTACGGACGGGAAGCCTGACTCGTCCGGATGGATAAAATCAGGGAACGCGTATTCGTTGATCTCGACCTCGAGAAGGTCGGCTATGAGCCCGTCCAGCGTGGAGGAGAGAGAATCCAGCTTCCCCTGGCTTTCTTCATCGAGCTCTATGACGCTTGGCTCGACGAGCGGCACACTTTGGCGCGTTTCTAGCTCCTTTTCCATCTCGTCCAGCTTCGCGATAAAACTCTCATGCCGCGTAGATACTTGGACATCCGAGCCCAAAAGGGACGGGATATCTGAATCATGCGAGATATAAGACCCGGGCGCGTCAGTTCCAACGGAGGACTCTGCCGGAACACCCACGACGGCAATTTTCGCGACCGTCTGCCCGCAGGATCTGCAGAAAGAGACATGCTCCTCGTTAAAGCAATCACAGTAAACACACTGGACTCCATCGACCGGTATCGCTTCACTGACAGTCGCCTCCAGAGCGTTGCCGCACGTGGAGCAGAAATTCGAGTCGTCTAAGCTGACGTTACCGCATTGACTGCAGAGCATTTTGCACACCTCCTCCCCTTATATAGTCCGCGCACGTTTCTTTACTTAAATAAATTGTGATGTCACGTACGAATTATAATCCTTTCGTCTCTGAAATGCAAAGCCTTTTTCTATATTTTAATGAGCCTTAAGACTCATTTACGCATATTTTATTATGCTGATATTCCCGGCGGCACGACGCCCATCCCCACGAGCAGTTTTCCCGCACTGGCGCCGAGTTTGCAAGGTTATCCGCCGTAAGCGCCAATGCCGCGAATAGCCGCGAACCACGATCCATCGACGTCTCAAAACGCCGAGAAAAGCCTTCGGGATGGCCCGGCATAACTTCTCTCCAACCCTAATTTGCCGCGGCATTTTATCTCAGTTTAACAGGGACATAAGAACCACATGTCGAGTGAGTTTAGCCCCAAAATTCCTGCCAGTCAAGGCATGTCTTCCGCTGTTTTCCCAAAGCTGGCAGCCAGCTATAAGCTATATTCAAGTTCCGAGACCGCGCTTGCAAGGTTCAATTTTTCAAGCACTTGTTTGCGTAGCAGCAGAAAATCTTCACTGCCGCGATTGCGCGGTCGGTTCAGTTTTACGGTGATAATTTCGCTGATTTTGCCGGG
>JAITOY010000005.1 GCA_031289775.1 Synergistaceae bacterium | reverse complement strand
TTCATATTTGCCGGTTTCATTTGGGGCGTTGAATTGAACCTGTTGGCTCATCCCGGATATCGGCTGGTAGACGATAAACGTGTCCGGCGCGGCGCCCTCTTTGTAAATGCCGACAAAAGCCCCGTACTCCTGCATGAACTTAGTCACGCCGTTCACGTTTACCATGAAGCTTTCCTGGGGAGAGAAACGCGACTTTACGAGCGTGGCTGAGAATGCGCCCATCGAGTCTCCCTCAACGGTAAACGCGGCGGCGCCCGCCAATGTGGATTCAGTCATGGCGTTGCCGTTCGTATATCCTCTCACCTCGTATTCCCCTGTATCGAGCGGGGCGCGCAGTTTGATTCGTTCCTCTTTTTGCCTGATGTACTCGTACGAAATGTACTCGCCCTGTTTCGCGACTGTTTTACAAATTCCGACGACCGCGCCGTCGTCAATCATTTTTTGCGTCAAGTCCGATACGTCTACCATTACCGGTTCGGCTGGGATGTAGCTCGATTTGCCGAGCGAGAAGGAAAATCCCCTTGGGTTCACCGTGACGCCCGCGCCGCCAACCGCGGAGTTTCGCGCGTTCCAGTACATAAACCCGATTATTATTGCCGCCGCGATTATCCCCGCGTACAGCGGCGCCGGACGTCTGCGCGGATGTACGTCCTTATATTTTTTATATTTGACGTCGGTGTTTTTTTTATCCCGATGGGGCACATTGTTGTAGACGAGCGCCTCGCAGATTTGCGAGACTATTTTCCGAGGAGTTTTTATATCCGTTATCCCCTGTGTGGCGTTGAGCCCCATCGCCAGTCCTGGCGGCAGGACTTCCATCCCGTCAAGGTAAACCGGTATTATTTTTATTTTGTTGTTGAACGCGAATTCGATCTCGGATCGCACGTAGGAGGATGCCACCGACTCGCGCGATACGAAGACGATAAAAATGCCGCAACCCATGATTGCCCTGGCAATTTCGTCCGTCCAAGTGGAGCTTATGTTGATTCCCTTGTCGTACCATACGGGATAACCGTCGGCGTTTATGCCCTCGATTATCGGATACACGACCTCGGCGTCGCTATGCGCGTAGCTGACGAATACAAATTCTTTCTCTTCCAGGTTGCATGGGATCACTTTGCAGGCTTCACTTTGCGGCGACATTCATGTCATCCTCCCGCGCTTTTTTATAGTTGAGATATTGAAAAATTACGATTTATAGCTATTCCATTAGAACCTCTCTTATACATTCCGCGCAGACCCGGAGGGCGTGTCTCATGTCCTTCTCCTCCATGACAAGCGGCGGGTTGAAGTACATGACGTCGCCCAGAGGGCGCAGCAGGACGCCTTTCGAGAGCGCGCGCCTGTAAATCTGATAGCCGCAGCGGCGTTTTGGGTCGAACGGTTTTTTAGTCGCGCTGTCCTCGACGAGCTCTATCGCGTTAATCAGCCCGATATGGCGTATCTCGCCCACCCATTTGATGCCAGACATCTCAGACTGAGCCATTGCCGTAAATATCGGGGCTTTTATCGCGACGCCGCCTATTATGTCCTCGTCGGACATGATATTCAGCACTTCAACCGCAGCCGAACAAGCCAGAGGGTTTCCGCAGTATGTGTGGCTGTGCATAAACGCGCGGTTTTCAGAGTAATCCGCGTAAAACGCGTCGTATATTTCGTCGGTTGTCACCGCAAGCGCCATCGGCATGTATCCGCCCGTCAGGCCCTTCGACAGGCACATAATATCCGGTGTCACATCCGCGTGACCGCACGCGAACATTTTGCCCGTTCTGCCGTAGCCAGTCGCGATTTCATCGGCTATGAGGTGTACTCCATAGGCAACGCATATTTTCTTTAATTTTTCGAGGTACAGGCTCGGATATATCCTCATGCCCGCCGCGCATTGAAGCAACGGCTCGACGAGCAGCGCACATGTTTCGTCCCCAAACCGATCGAACGTCTCTTCGGCTGAGGCGAAACATTCGGCCGAGCACGTCTCCCTGCTTGCGCCGTATTTGCACCGATAACAGTCCGGCGCTTCTATTCGGACGACGTCGATCAATAACGGCCTGTACAGCTCGGAGTATAAATCCACCCCGCCAACTGAGAGCGCGCCGAGCGTCTCCCCGTGATACGCGTCGCTAAGGGCCATGAAACGTCTCTTTCTGCTGTGGCCCGGAATGGAACTTTGGATATGATACTGAAAACTCATCTTCATAGCCGCCTCTATAGCGGACGACCCATTGTCGGTGAAGAAAAACTTGTTCAGCGCGACTGGCGTCAGTGCGCTCAGCTTTTCACAAAGGGTTATTGCCGGTTCATGTGAAAAATTCGCGAAAATAACGTGCTCAAGCCGGTCGATCTGAGACTTTACGGCCGCGTTTATCCTGTCGTTGCAGTGGCCCAGCAGGTTGCACCACCACGAGCTCACGACATCGATATAGCGCTTTCCGTCCGTGTCGTAGAGATAGACGCCTTTCGCGCGGTCGACCACTATCGGGGGCAGTTCCTCGTAATCCTTCATCTGAGAGCAGGGATGCCAGATATGCTTGAGATCCCGTTCCGCCAGACTTATGTTTGCCATCTCGCCCGCTCCCCTTACGCGTAAAATTCCACGAGCCGATCCGCGTCGAGATCCAGGTCGGTCGCTCCGGCGGGAATTCGCGCGATAACCGGCGCCCCGGTCAGCATCTCAACCACGGCGGCGTTGTCGGAGTGCATAAAATTATCCGGTTCATAGCGGTTGAAAATTATCCCCTTGACGGTTATCCCCCTCAGGCGCGCGTATTCCGCAGTCAGCGCCGCCGCGTTTATCGTGCCCAGGCCGGAATCCGCCACAATTAGCAGGTCAAGGCCGAAAGCCGTGATAACGTCCTCCAGCAAAAGCCTGCCCGATCCATTTTCTCCCGCCTCGTCCAGGCAAAACGGGCAGACGATTCCGCCAGAGCCCTCGACCGTCAAAAAACTGAATCGCGCGCGAGCAAGAGCGAAATCGGCCTCGAGCTTTTCGAGCAGGATGGGTCTTCCCTCCAGACGAGAAGCGAGATGCGGAGATACGGGAGCTTTGAATAAATACGACACGAGGGAGTTGGGTGCGTCCTGGAGGCCGGAGACGGCGCAGACGCGCGCTGAGTCCCCTCCAAGCGGCGCCCCGTTTTCCGGCGATACTTCCGCCCCGCTCAATGCCGGTTTGTAATAGCCAGCGTCAAAACCGGCTTCGCGGAGCTTTTTCACAAGCATGGCAGAGACGTAGGTTTTCCCGACATCCGTCCCTGTCCCTGTCACAAAAATTCCTCCGCGAGAGACGCTCAATGAAATTTTGCCTCGTAGCCCAATCTTTTGACCAGCGCCATATCGAAATTTATACTGGTTCCCGTCGTGGTCAGCAGGTCTCCAGTGGTCGCGGCGTTCGCCCCAGAGCGGAAGACCGACTCCCCCTTGTCCGGCAGAAGCCCTCTCCCGCCCGCCATGCGTATCATCGCGTCGGGCAGAATAAACCGATAAATCGCGACTATGCGCCTCGCTTCGTCGTTGGAAAGAACCTCGTTATTCTCGAGAGGCGTACCAGGGATGGGGCTCAGGATGTTCACGGGAACGGATTTCACTCCGAGCTCCCGGAGATCGAGCGCCATGTCGATTCTGTCCTCCATCGTCTCCCCTATCCCGAAAATTCCTCCGCTGCAAACTTCAAGCCCAGCTGATCTAGCGTTTTTGATTGTCGTAATCTTGTCGTCGTAAGAGTGGGTCGTGCAAACCTGTGGGAAAAAATTGCGGGACGTCTCCAGATTACTGTGATATCGCCGCACACCGGCATTTTTGAGCCGCGTTAGCTGATCCGCCCTCAGCAGACCGTGCGACGCGCATTTAAAAACGCCGCAATGGTTTCCAATGCTCTCGTAGTTTTTGCAAAGCTCGTCGATCTCAGCGTCGTTCATGGCGCGTCCTGCCGTGACTATGGCAAAACGCCCGACTCCGCGGTCAAAATTATAGCGCGCGCCCTCTACGGCCTCGCCCTCCCCTATGAGAGAGTACTTGGCTATGTCCGTATTGTGATGCGCCGACTGCGAGCAAAATTTGCAATTTTCCGTACAGCCTCCGCTCTTGCCGTTTATTATCGAGCAAAAATCAAAGGCATTTCCGCAAAAACGCTCCCGGATTTCGTCGGCAGACCGGCACAACTCGTCTAGCTCCGAGCTTGCCAGCTCCAACGCTTCATCTTTCGTAATTTTTCCGCCGCTTAAAACTTTCCCCTTAAGAAGATTAATGTCCACGCCATATTCCACGACCGCCATGTTCATCTCATCTCTCCTTTTATCGCCTTCAGCCTGGCCGCAATGGTCGAGCTGAGGAAGCACAAAGCTATGTCTCCAGGGACAGCCAAAATAAAACAATATAAAATAAGCGGCCATATCCCTATGGACGAGTCTTTCCCGAGGTAAAAGTTGGCTATAAAAAAGTAATAGACCATGCCGCACAGATACACGATAAAGAGGTTCAGAAAACTTGCGGCTAGATTTCGGGCAAACGACGGTAAGGGCGCGCGTTCCACTACGAACCCAGCGGCGTATCCGCCGATCAGAAACCCGATGATATAACCGAACGTGGGCTGGAAGATATAACCGGGGCCGCCGCCGGAGCTGAATACAGGGACTCCGGCCAGCCCAATCGCTATGTAGGCGGCTATCGAACACGATCCGATTTTTTTCCCCAGCGTCAGGCAGGCGAGGTTTGTAAAGAGGAATTGCAGGGTGAAAGGCGCCAGCGGAACCGGCACCCTGATAAAAGCCCCGACCGCTATCAGCGAGGAGAACGCCGCAGCGAGCGCAATCCCCTTTGTATCGATATGTTGAGCGCTTCGAATATGTTGGATTTTTTCGATCGAGGCGTTCGTCTTGCCGCTCATAAATGAACGCCGACCTCGCCGGAGGAGAGCGCGGAGACTATGCCGTCCGCGTCTCGAACCACAAGCCGTCCTGCCTCGTCTATATCGACAACGGTAGCGCGTTTTTCCGCGTCGCCATCGGAATAAGAAATTTCGCGGTTCATCAGGCAGGAGAGTTCTTTATACTCGCTAATAAATTCGCGCGCTGTCAAACTTTCGTAAATATCGAGCAGGTTGTCTATTATCGCCGCCGCCATCTCGTTTCTCGTAAAAGGCGGCGTGTTTTTGGGATACAACGATCCGACGCGGCCTTTGAATTCATCCGGAAACGCGTCATCGGGAGTGCTGAAGTTCAGCCCTATTCCAAGTATGACGTCCGAAACCGAGCCGCTTTCAAAATCCAGGATGGACTCGGTCAGGATGCCGCAGATTTTTTTGCCGTCTAAAATGATATCGTTCACCCATTTTATGCGAGGCGACAACTTGGCATGTCCGGAAATCGCCCGGCATACCGCCACGGCGGCGGCAACCGTTATCAACGTTGCGTCTGAGACCGCCATACGCGGTTTCAGGATGAAGCTCATATATATGCCGGTGTGCGCAGGCGAGAAAAAACTTCGCTCGAACCTCCCACGCCCGGACGTCTGTTCGTCGGCCAAAAGAACCGTGCCGTGCGCGCCGCCGGCTACAGCCATTTTTTTTGCCTCTCGGTTTGTCGAGTCGACTGTCTTGAAAACTATCAGCTTGGCAGGGAGACGTTCTGGTTTCAAAAAAAGCATTATTCCCTCTTCAGACAGGACGTCGACGCCCTCGGAGAGCCGGTAGCCCCTGTTCCTGAACGCGTCGATGCCGTAACCCTCTTTTTTCAGGAGACCTATCGCCTTCCATATCGCCGAACGCGAAACGGAAAGTTTTTGCGCGAGATATTCACCAGAGACGCTTCTCTCCCTGTTTTTCTCAAGCGTCGAGATTATCTCGTTTTTAAGCGACATGGTTTTCCCAGCTTTCCCCTGTTTCTAGTCTGAAACGAAAGAATGATAACAGAGCGAATCCAAATAGTCAACCATTATTAATTTTCAGGTTGACAATATGGATTTCTTTTTCAATTCACGTTTTCCTTTTTGTTTGAATGGCGTATTGTTTTTAGATTGATTTTGCATATGCGCTCTAATCGTTTTCCTCCTTCCACTCCTTTATGGCTTCCAAAAAAACGTCGCCGTATTTTTCGAGCTTCGCCGCGCCGACGCCTGGCACTGCGAGGAATTCGTCGCCAGTCGCCGGGAGGGAGTTGCACATCGCGGCAAGCGCCCTGTCGGAGAAAACTACGTATGGAGGCACGCCCTCCGACGCGGAGAGTTCTCGCCTGAGCGCGCGGAGCTCCTCGAATAGCTGAGAGTTATCCGTGTCCCTCACCAGCCGCGTGCGGCCGTCTGTTTTCGGCCTGCTCTCCTGTTTTTGCGACCTGACATTACGCTTTTCTTCATGTTTTTTCATCATCAGCCTGGACTTCCCCTTGAGGAAAGGAAACGTTCTTTTTGTGAAGGAGAGCGTCGGAAATTCGCCGTCCCCTACTGTCAGGTATTTTTCCGCGACGAGGAAGTTTACCATGTCCTTTATGGAGTTCGCGCTATGGCCCTTCATCAGGCCCCATGTCGAAATTTTGTCGAAACCGAACGCCAGGGCCTTCTCCGTGCGCGCCCCCTTCAGGACGTCCGCAAGCATAGGCGAGCCGAATTTTTTCCCACCGGTCCGCTCACTCATACGGTAGACGCAGGAGATTATTTTTTGGGCTTCTACAGTGATGTCTGAGCGCTCGACGATAGACGTGCAGTTCGAGCAATTTCCGCAGCCTCGCCGCTCGCCATCGTGTTCGCGCAAATCGCTGTTTTCACCGAAATAATTCAGAATGTGACGTCTCAGGCAGCTCTCTGTGTTGCAGTAGTCGACCATGGACTGGAGTTTCCTGAAGCCCGACCTTTTGGATTCCGCGTCGTCGCTTTTCGATATCAAAAACCGTGCTGTCGAGATATCTCCTTTGCCGAAAAGAAGGAGACAGTCCGCCGGAGAGCCGTCACGACCCGCGCGGCCCGCCTCTTGATAGTAGCTGTCTATGCTTCCCGGCATATTGTAATGGATCACGTAACGGACGTTCGACTTGTCGATGCCCATGCCGAACGCGTTTGTGGCAACCATGACAGAGGCGCGGTCGTAGATGAATGACTCTTGATTCGCGAAGCGCTCCGAGTCGTCGAGCCCCGCGTGGTAGCGGACGGCGTTCACCCCGTTTTTTTTAAGCTCGACGCAAGTCTCCTCTACGCCGCGTCTCGTTGAGCAATAGACGATGCCCGGCATCTCGGGGAATTTTTTAGCGTAGTCGAGCAGGAAAGACGTCTTGTCGAGCGGGTGCTCGACCTGGAAAAAGAGGTTCGACCTGTCTAGGCCGGTTATTTTGACGAACGGCGAGGCGAGCGCCAACTGGCGTATTATGTCCGTGCGCGCCTCCGGCGTGGCAGTCGCTGTAAATGCCGCGAGAACAGGACGCTTCGCGAGCGAGGAGACGGCCGGGGCGATGTTCAGGTAAGCGGGCCGGAAATCGTGACCCCAGTGAGTGACGCAGTGCGCCTCGTCCACAACGACCATAGAGACGTCAAGAGACGACAGGAATTCGCGAAAGCCCTCGCCGTCCAGCCGCTCCGGGGCGACGTACAGCAACGTCACGTCGCCGCGCCTCGCCGCCCTGAATATTTCAAGCACGTCGTCCCACTCCATGGAACTGTTGATGGACGCGGCGTTTACTCCGTTCTGCCTCAACGCGTCGACCTGATCCTTCATGAGTGAAATCAGCGGCGACAATACGATCGAGATCCCGCCGTTTACGATGGCTGGTATCTGATAGCATATGGATTTGCCGGCGCCTGTCGGCATTATGCCAAGTACGTCGCGTCCTGACAGGATCGTTTCGACTATCTCCTCCTGTCCAGGGCGAAACGCCCCATAACCAAACACGCGCTTGAGGGCTTCGAGCGGCCTTGTCATTTTCGCAACTCAGACGCTGTCACTGTATAGATCTGCCTTATGCGCTTTTGCCGAGAAATTTTTTAATTTGTAATCGTACTTCCACAGCGCTCTCCATCAAAAGAACCTCGCGCGCGAGACGCCGGCAGGCGACGGATGAAAGAGACCTGACGGACGCCTTGACGGCAGGCACTGCAGGGGCGGATACGCTCAGCTCTGAAACGCCCAGACCGATCAAGACCGGGATGGCAAGTTCGTCTCCCGCCAGACCGCCGCATACTCCGACCCAGCAGTCATTCTCCCTCGCGCCGTCGACGGTGCGCGCTATGAGGTTCAGTATGGATGGGTCGAGGCCATCGGTTATACGGGCCAACTTTGGGTTTCCCCTGTCCGCGGCGAGAGTATATTGAGTGAGGTCGTTAGTGCCGATAGACAGAAAGTCGGCTTCCTTCGCGAAATGTCCGGCGAGAAGCGCGACCGACGGCACCTCTACCATGACGCCTATTTTGACGGGACGTCTCGTACCTAAGGCCCTTTCGCGCTCGCGTAATATTTGCTTCGCCTCGCGGAACTCCCACACGGTGCTCGCCATAGGGAACATGACGTGAAGATTGCATAACTCCGCAGCGCTCAGGATCGCGTCGAGCTGGCTTTCGAAAAGGGCCCTGTTCAGGAGGCAGAGCCTTATTCCCCTTACGCCCAGAAACGGGTTCTCCTCGGCTTCCTGGTTTATATACGGGAGCGGCTTGTCGCCGCCGACGTCAATCGTACGAACCACGAGGGGTTTTCCCTGGCCGATGATTCTCGCGATATCCGTGTAGATTTTAGACTGTTCGGAAGTCGAAGGAGCTGAAGGACGATCCAGAAACAAAAACTCCGACCGGAGCAACCCGACGCCGTCGCACCCGAGCGAAGCCGCTTGCTTCGCGTCGGAGACTCCGCCGATGTTCGCGGCGACATCTATTTTTATTCCGTCGGTTGTCACGGCGGGTTTGGCGGAGTCCGTCATGTCGGAAGCCTTTTTCGCCTCCTGAAGCCGCATAGTTTCCCTGACGCGGCTAATCTCGGCCGCGTCAGGGGCTGAGTGGAGAAGCCCTTCGACTCCGTCCAGGATTACCTCCGTCCCATCCTTTATGCCGAGAACCGCCTTGTCAATCCCCACTATCGCAGGGAGTGAGAGCGAGCGGGCGAGAATGGCGATGTGGCTTGTCGCGCCTCCGCCAACTGTGCAAAAACCAATCACGTTATCCCTGTCGATGTTGGCCGTGTCCGACGGGCTCAAATCCTCCGCTATCAATATGGTTCCTTTTGCGTATTTCTGTTTATCGCCCGTGTAGCCCGGGCTGCCTCCAGCGAGTATGGACAGCGCCCTGCGCCCGACGTCCTCTAGGTCGGCCGCGCGCGCCGCGAACAGTTCGTTTGAGAGTCCCGCGAGTTTTGCGGCTTGAGCCTTATAGGACGAACGCCAGGCGAACGCGGCGCTTTTGCCGGAGGCAATGAGTTTTTCGGCCTCGCCGATAAGCTCTGGGTCGTCCAGAAGCTCCTGATGCGCGCCAAAAATCGCCGCGTTCGCCGCTCCTAGCTGAGACGACATTTTTTCTTCGACTTTTTTCAGCTCATGTTTCGCGCAATCGATCGCTTCGGCGAATTTTTTCAGCTCTTTGTCCGGCGAATCGCCTGTTTCAGCGACATATATGTCGGCATGAAACGCCATCTTTGCCGAACCGACAGCTATTCCGGGCGACGCTGGTATTCCCCCGAATATTGACGCGCCGGTTTTAGCTTCGGCTGGCGGCGTTTCTGTCGTTTGTTTTTTTGGCGCTTCGCCTGAGCCAGACTCTATTATCGGCCGCAGCGCGTTTATCGCGTCCTTCGCGTCGTTCCCTTTCGCAAGAATGGCGATGGAGTCGCCCTGCCGCAGAGCAAGGCCCATCACTGAGACGAGGCTTTTAGCGTTTACTTCGTCGTCTTTGCGCGTCAGTTTTATCTCGGAGGTGAATTTTTTTGCCGCCTTTGCGAGCGCGGCGGCGGGACGCGCGTGAAAGCCCTCCGGCGAGAGGATGGTTATCTCGTCTGACGTCTCCCATGCCTGATCTAAATCATCGCGATTGCCAACAGACGAGTCAGTCAATAAAAGTCACTCCTTCATGCGGCGAGCACCGTAGTATGCCCTCGATACAGCATAGCACAGGGTCAGATGAAATTAAAGCGTTTTATTCACTCAAAATGTCATAATTCAAAATACCGAGGCGTCTGTCGGCGTCTCGGTATTTTTAGTTAAGTTACACGGGAATTATTACAATATTATGATTGCGCAGAAAACAAATGCTAATACTATAACTATTGTGTTCCGTCGCTGCCGCTGGCTGAATCGCCGCCTGAGCTGGAGTTACCGCCAGAGGCTGAATCGCCGCCTGAGCTGGAGCTGCCGCCGCTGGCTGAATCGCCGCCCGAACTAGAGCTGCCGCCCGAACCGCCAGACCCTGAATTGCCTTCAGACCCTGAATCGCCCCCTGAGCTTGAACTGCCGCCGGATCCGGAATCCCCGCCTGAGCCGGAATTGCTCGACCCGGAGTCGCCTCCCGAGCCGCTGCCGTCGCCGTTAGAGCCGCCAGAAGAATCTCCGCCGCCGCCGCTCGAATCGCCGCCGGACGCCCTGCCGCCAGTCGCGCTCGCCGAAGCTCCGCCGCTGCCGTTCGAGCCGTTTCTCCTTGCGGTCGTTCCACCACCACCGCTGCTGCGTGCGCTCTCCCGTTTGTTCCGATTCGCCTCTTTCTGTGCAAGAAGATTCGTTTGCCTCAAATTCTCCCTGTCCGAAGCGAGCTTAATCTCGCTGGCCAGATGCTGAATAGGCGCCTTATGATCCGCCATCCTGCGGATTTGCGAGCAGAGCGCGACGCCGTTGTCTGGAAGCAGGGAAGACCTGACAAACTCGGACGCGTCGTGCAAGAGGGAGACAACCGCGTCGAACGCGTATCCGTTCGCGGCCAATGACGTAAACGTCTCGGAAGCAGTCTCCGCAAGCACACCCGCTCGGACTGAGTGCATCATGACAGTCGCGGCGTCCTGGAGTTTTTTCTCGCCATAAATATTATACGCGCAACCTAGAGCCTTGCCGAGCGCCCTGCCAGTCTTTTCGCTCTGAGCCAAAAACGCGTCGTCGTCCGCAATGGAAATGTGCTGACTGTTGCGTATCATCACGGCCCCGATAAACATAAAGCGCTGGGCGATTCCGTCCGCCTTCTTGCTCGATATGCCTGTTTTTACGATGGATTCCTTCATGCTCGCCTCAAGGATCTCCTCGATCTCAGACGCCTCTGTCTGGGAGGAGAACAAAAAAAGGCATAATACAATAATGAACGAAAATAATTTTTTGAGTCTTCGCCTCATTACCTTTTCACCACGCTTTGGTCGGCGCCAGCGTTCCTCAGAGAACTGACGTCGCCGAGATTCTCCCAGTGGGCGGCCACCTCGTAGGGCGAGTTGCCTGTGCTGATGTCCAGATACGCCATGTGTATCGTCAGGAGTTCAAGGTCGGTTCTGAGCTCGCCCATAGCCTCTATCAGCTCGCGAACTTTCATCCAGTCGACATCGGACTTCCTCAGTTCCTCACCTATGGACGACCTGTAACGGCTGATGCTCTCCGTGAAAGGTTGTTCCGTCTCGACGCTCACGCTTAGCATGGCGGCAGACGCGCCGCGCGCGGCCCACATAGACGGCGTCGCAACAGCCACCGGGGAAATATTTTTCGCCATCTCGTTTTTTGTCCGTTCAGCGCCAGTTAGGTTGCCGGCGACAAAAAAAGCGAAACAGGCGGCGAGCGCCGCGACTGCCGACGCGTATTTCCTGAGGCGAGGCGATATCACGAGACGCAACGGCGCCGTGGCGCGCGAGACCCTCGGCGCCGGCGGGCAAGACATGGTAACGAGCCTCGCTGTCATGAGAGCCGAGAGTTCGCGGTACTCGATGAGCGTCTTTCGGCACTCTGAGCATCCCTTCAGGTGATTGCGCATGACCACGAGCTCGTCAGGCGAACACTCATCATCGCACGCCCTGCTGATTAGAGCTTCGCAGTCTAAACAAAATATTTTTTCTTCCTTTCCGTTTAAGGTTTCGTCTTTCAAGATATCTCACTCATCCTCGCCATTTTCAACTTTAATGTCCTTCTTCCTCTCAAAACCAATTGAGCGAAAGCATCCTGTGAAATCTGCATCATTTCCGCTCCTTCAGTGTAAGAGACGCCGCTCGCCACAAGTATCAGCGACTCCCTCTGCCTCGCCGGCAAAAGAGCCAACAGCCTCTCCACGTCAATGCTGTAGAGCAGCGAATCTTCCGGGGAATATCTCAGGCTCTCCGGGTATGGCAGTTCCTCGTCGTCGATAATATCCGAAAGAGAGTCAACCGGCCTGCCGCTTCTGAAACGGCCTCTCACAAGATTGCCGGCTATCCTGAAGACAAACGCCCCAAATTTACCCTCGGCCCTGTAGGCAGGCGCGGCCTTATAGACCTGGATGAACGTTTCTTGAACGACGTCCTGCGCCTCGTGCAGATCCTTGAGCGCCCTAAACGCGTACGCCATTATTCTTCGGCTCCATAAATTATAAAGCTCGACGAAAGAAGCTTCGTCGCCTTCGGCTATCCTCGTCATAAGAGCGTCTTCCTGCATACGTCAGTCCTTCCTCTTTGAGCAAGTTCTACATAAGGCATAATGCTGAACGCGGCTCAAAAATTACGCGGTTTCCCAAAATTCGGGAAAATCCGCATAAAATACAAGATTTTAGAAATAGCTGATCTATTTTTTTTTTGCCGCGTCACTTTTTGCCGCCTTCGGTCATTTTGCATAAAAGCGCCTGGTATATTCGCGCTGGTATTTTACCCATCAGCATCATGGTTACTGCAGACAGCGCGGCTGGCACGATCAAAGCATACTGTTTGCATGGAAGCGCCGATTAGTTTGTCCCGGCGGCATTTTCCGCCGTTGGAATGCGGAGCGGAGCGGGTTTCAATCTTCGCCCGTCAGGCCTCCAGCAACAAATCAGCCTTCCAAGAACTGTCGAGAGGCTCGGCCCAGCGTTCCCGTCGCTAAGGGCGCGAGCCTTTCTTTATTCTCCGCATCTCTCAGAGATGGAATTTATTGTATAATCTAGCTTGTCCAGCCAAAAATTTCAAGGAGGAGACAGCAAGTGAGAAATTCCCCAAAAATATATACCGCGTTTGCGGCTATTATGCTCGCCGTACTGGCTGTGGTCGAACCAGTCACAGCCCATTTGTCCTTTGCCTTTGGAGCGACAGGGCTTATTCAGGGGACGGAGATCGAGTTTTCAGACTTACAGGTTTCGAAGGGCGGCGTCTCGGTGAAGCTCTCTAACGTCTCCCAGACGGACGTGAAGGTCTCGCTCGGCGTGACGTTCCACGACGCGGCCGGCAACGAAGTTGGGCACTCGCTCTTCGGCCTGAGGGAAATACAGGCCGGGCGGACTGTGGACATTTCGGCAAATCATCTCACAGGAAAGTGGAGGGATTGCCGGGAGGCGCCTCGCGCCGAGTGGCGTAAAATGACATACGAGTATCTCTATTGAGAGGTGACGATATGCAAAAATCCGGCGAAGCTCTCGATACGATAAACAGAAGGATAGGGACATACCCGGATATCGAAGGGATAATCGACTCTTTTCTCGATGTCTCGTCAGCCAGGCGCGAGCGCCATATTCCCTTTCCCATGACTGAGATGCCGTCTCTCGCCGAGCTGAAAAATATTATGGCCCTGCTGAGAGCGGCGCTTTTCCCCGGTTTTTTCGGAAAAAGCGGAATCAGCGGACTTTCGCTGCGACACCAGCTTGCGTCGGGGCTTGACGACATATTCCGAATATTGGCCGAACAGATACGCCTCGGCATCTGCCTCGAATCAGCAGACGACGACACCTGCAGGACTTGCGGAGAGAGGGCGCTCGACATCGCGAACGACTTCATGAACCGTCTGCCCGAGGTTCGCAACCTCCTTGACAGCGACGTCCTCGCCGCGTACGAGGGAGACCCCGCCGCAAAAAGCAAGGGTGAGACGATCTTCTGTTATCCCTCCATATATATAATGACTAACCACAGGATAGCGCACGAGCTATACAATCTATCCGTCCCCATGATCCCCCGCATGATAAGCGAGATGGGGCACTCACGAACCGGCATAGACATTCACCCCGGCGCGGCGGTCGGCGAGGAGTTTTTTATCGACCACGGCACAGGCGTCGTCATAGGCGAGACGACCAGCATAGGCAGACGATGCCGCCTGTATCATGGCGTCACTTTGGGCGCGCTCTCTTTCCCAAAGGACGAGGACGGCAACCCGATAAAAGGCCTCCCCCGCCACCCAGTTCTGGGCGACAACGTCGTTGTCTATGCCGGCGCGACAATCTTGGGACGCGTGACCATAGGCGCTGACTCGATGATAGGAGGAAACGTATGGATAACGAGCGATATACCGCCGGGCTCGAAAGTCGTCCAGCAACGCTCCACCTCGCCTTCCACGAACGACAGGATGATCGGCAACGGCTCTTGTAAAAGTTGAATTGTATATATATTTTTCTATATAACTTCCTGCGCTGTTCTGGAGATGATCTCCTCCTGGTGGTACAGATCGAGGTCGACGAAATAATCGCTGTAACCGGCTACCCGGACGAGGAGTCCTCTGTGGGTTTCCGGGGATTTTTGAGCTTCGCGCAGGGTTTCCTCGTCGACGACGTTGAACTGGACATGGTGCCCTCCGAGTCTGAAGTATGCTCGAATCAGGTTGACCAGACCGTTTACGCCCTCCTCGCCGGCTAAGACTGACGGCAGGAATCTCTGGTTGAGCAGGGTTCCGCCGGATTTTACCTGATCCATTTTGCTGAGTGATTTCACGACTGATGTCGGGCCGTTTCGGTCGGCGCCGTGGCTCGGGGACGTGCCGTCGGAAATAGGGGTTCCTTTGAAGCGTCCGTTCGGCGTAGCGGCCGTTTTCTGCCCAAAGTAGTTATGGCATGTGGTGGACAGCATATTTATGTGGTAGGTGGGGCCCAATATGCTCGACCTGCCGTCAATGGCGTTGAACAGGCTTTCGTAAACGAGCCGCATTATGTCATCCGCGTTGTCGTCATCGTTGCCATAGAAAGGGGTCTTGTTCCACATAGTGAGGCGCAGAACCTCGGCGCCCTCCCAATTTTTGTTGCAGGCGCCCACGAGCTCCGCCAGGGTAACGCGGTTTTCGTCGAAGACGTGTTTTTTTATCGCAGAGAAGCTGTCCGTGATTGTGCCGATGCCGGTGCACTGAATATAGTCGGAGTTATACCTCGGGCCGCCGGCGTAGTAGTCTTTGCCGTTTTTAACGCAATCGGCGATCACGACGGAGAGGAACGTCGCCGGGAAGAACTCGGCGTACCTGGCGCGGAGATAGTTGTCGACCTCGATCTTTGTCGTCACGACGTAGCCGAGCTGTCTTTCGAAGGCCACGTAAACGTCGTCGAACGTTTTGAAATTTTTGGGGTCTCCTGTGGGGAGGCCTATGCGTTTTCCGGTCATCTGGTCGATCCCGTCGTTGAGCGCGAGTTCGAGGATTTTGGGCGTATTGAGGTATCCGTGCAGCAGGTACGCCTCCTTGCCGGCGCATCCGGTCTCGATGCAGCCGCTTGTCCCGCCCTCGCGCGCGTCCTCGAGTGTTTTGCCGACGCGTATCTGCTCCTGAATCACGACGTCCGCGTTAAAGAATGACGGGTACCCCATACCATGGCGGACGACCCTTGCGGCGGTTCTCAGCACCTGGTCGGGCGTGCGGGCGCTTACCTGAATATTGCACTGTGGCTGGAGCAGCCGCAGCTCGTCCAGAACCTCGAGCGCTATCGTCGTCATCTCGCTCGACCCGTCCGAGCCGTCGCGCTTCAGGCCGGCGAGGTTTATGTTGGTGAAATCGTTGTATGTGCCGCTCTCAGCGGCGGTGACGCCTACTTTCGGGGGCGCCGGCGTGTTGTTCACCTTTATCCAGAAGCAGGAGAGCAGCTCTTTCGCGCGGTCGCGATCCAAGCTTCCGTCCGAGAGCCCTCGCTCGTAAAACGGGGCGAGATGCTGGTCGAGGTGACCTGGGCTCATCGCGTCCCAGCCGTTGAGCTCCGTTATCGTCCCGAGGTGGACGAACCAGTACATCTGGATGGCCTCCCAGAAATCGCGCGGCGCGTGAGCGGGAACCCAGCGGCAGACGGAGGCGATTTTTTCGAGCTCAGCCCTTCTCACAGGGTCGCTATCCTCGGCCATTTTTTCGGCGAGCTCCGCGTGGCGTTCGGCGAATAAAATGACGGCGTCGCAGGATATGTCCATTCCGAGAAGTTCGTCGTCCTTTGCCGTAGCGTCAGGATCCGCTATGAAGTCGAGATCCGCGCGCGCCAACGCTATTTCGCGCTTCAGGTCGAGCATCCCTTTTTTGTAGATGAGGCCGTCGAGAGCGGTATGCCCGAGCGCTCGCTGTTCGCCGAACTCGGTGAACACGCCAGCATCGTATAGCGCCGTCCACTTCGCGGGCATACGGGCGAAAGCTTTGTCCCTCATGCTCCGGCCGCGCCAGTAGGGAATCACGATTTCGCGGTAAAGCTCCTTATCCTCAGGGGATACGGAATAGCTCTGCATCTCTCGTGAGTCGAGTATCTCGAGATCCTGTACGGAGTGACATGTGAGCTCCGGGAATGATGAGACCGCTTTGGGCCTCGGGCCTCTCTCGCCCACTATCAGCTCGTCCTGGCCGATGTAGATCGTCTTCCTCTCGCATATCCGCTTGAAGTTCATGCCACGAATCACCGGAGTGGCGAACTTCCCGTCGTTCTCTCGGTAAAACTCCGTCTCGATGATGGCGCGCTCGGCTGAAAAACTTGGGCGAGTCTCGAAACTCTCATTGCGCAGCCTGTCGATTCGCTTGTTCACATCAATACCTCCCTGCAATTCTGTAATTTAAAAACGCTCAAACTCCGCCAAATCGGCTGGCGTCGCTTGCCAGTCGAACGCGGTAAGCGGTTTTTCGTCAAAAGTAATCGGCGAAATATGCCAGAAAAGCGATTATACCGACGAAAGATAACAAGGATAGGATCACGAGCGGTTTTTTCATGTGATCCGTCTTGCGGCGATGGCGCATCATGTTGAATACGATGCCGAGAAGGCAGCAGAAAAATGCCGCGACCAGAGCGTTGAGCGTGAAATATAACATTCGCTCGTTCCAGTAGCCGGATATTTCGATGTTGAAGATCCTAGTGAAGAAGTTTTCTTTTTCAGGTGACGC
The DNA here is from genome assembly GCA_031289775.1 of Synergistaceae bacterium. GTDB lineage: Bacteria > Synergistota > Synergistia > Synergistales > Synergistaceae > JAITOY01. The sequence goes on along the minus strand of JAITOY010000005.1, from coordinate 11,939 downwards.
GTTGCTGAAAATTATTACCATCGCTATGGTCAAACCCCAGCCGATACCGGTGAATACCGTTATCGACTTCGTCATCCAGTCTTTTTTCAGTCTCCTCTCGACGGATGTTTCTTCATTCGCCGTCTCAGCGCCCTTTTTAACTTCGGTTTCAGCCATAAAACACTCCCCCATTCGAGTATAATTTTTCCACGTGCCCGCCCCGTGACAAACTTTTACCGCGTCGGGTCGAACTCGGCGTCGAGCGCGGCCCGCAGATCCGGCCACGATTTGCTCCCGAGGTCGCCGTCCGAGCGCGACCTCACTGAGACGGTTCGTCCCTCCATCTCTTTCGCGCCGACTACGAGCATATACGGTATTTTTTCGACCTGGGCGTCGCGTATCTTCCTGCCGAGCTTCTCCTCGCGGTTGTCGCGCTCTACCCGGACTCCCCATTTTTTGAGCTCGTCCTCGATCTCGATCGCGTACAGCTCGTGCTCCGGCGTCACCTGCAGCACCCTGGCCTGTACTGGAGCTAGCCAGAACGGAAACGCGCCGGCGTAGTGCTCCACCAAGATGCCGATGAAGCGCTCCAGGCTGCCTAAAATCGTCCTGTGCAGCATGACGGGTCTGTGCTCCGCTCCGTCGCTGCCTATATAAGTCATGTCGAACTTTTCCGGCATCTGGAAATCGAGCTGTATCGTCCCGCACTGCCATGTGCGGCCGATGCTGTCCTCCAGGTGATAGTCTATTTTAGGCCCATAGAAAGCGCCGTCGCCCGGGTTTATTTTGAAGTTTATTCCGGCGGCCTCCAGCGCGTCCTGGAGACGCCTCTCGGCAAGCTCCCAGATCGCTGGGTCGCCCATCGAGTTCTCCGGCCTCGTCGAGAGCTCCACGTTAAATTTAAACCCGAAGACCCCGTACACGTATTTCGCGAGGTCGATCACGCCTTTCAGCTCGTCGCCGATCTGATCCTCGCGGCAGTATATGTGCGCGTCGTCCTGAGTGAAGCATCGCACTCTCATGAGGCCGTGCAGCACGCCTGAGCGCTCGTGCCTGTGCACTGTCCCCAGTTCCGCCACCCTCATGGGCAGCTCCCTGTAGCTGCGCATGGACGTCTTGTAGACGAGAATCCCGCCGGGGCAGTTCATAGGTTTTATGGCGAACGGGCGCTCGTCTATCTCGGTGAAGTACATGTTCTCGCGGTAATGATCCCAGTGTCCGGAGCGCTGCCACAGCTCACGGTCGAGAATGAGCGGCGTCTTTATCTCGCTGTAGCCGCGCTTCTTGTGCTCGCGGCGCCAGAACTCGACCAGTTTGTTCATCAGCTCCACGCCCTTGGGGTGAAAGAAGGGGAAACCCGGGCCCTCCGGCTGGAAGCTGAAGAGGTCGAGCTCGCGCCCAAGTTTCCTGTGGTCGCGTTTCTTCGCCTCATCTTGGCGCTTCAAGTGCGCGTCGAGCGACTCGGCGTCCGCGAACGCCGTCCCGTAAATCCTCGTGAGCATGACGTTTTTTTCGTCGCCCCGCCAGTACGCGCCGGCGAGAGATAGCAGTTTGAAGTGCTTCAGATAACCGGTGTTCGGGACGTGAGGACCTCGGCAGAGATCCCAGAACTCTCCCTGTCCGTACAGCGAGACTCGCTCCGCGCCGAGATCCCGAATGAGCTCCGTCTTGAAGGGGTCGTCCTTGAAGCGTTCGAGGGCCTCGGCCGAAGTGACGTCGAGCCGCGCTACCTTCAGCTTCTCCTTCGAAATTCGCTTCATCTCGGCCTCTATAGCCGGAAGATCCTCGTCGGATATCGGTTTCGGAAAAAGGACGTCGTAATAGAATCCGTCTTTTATCGATGGCCCGACGCCAAAACGCGCCCCTGGAAAGAGGCGAAGTATCGCCTGGGCCATGAGGTGCGACGTCGAATGGCGCAGCGTGTCGAGGCCTTTGGCCGAGTCGGGGGTTATCGGAAGCACTGTCCCGCCGCCCGTCAATACACTGTATAGATCGACAGCTTCGCCGTCAGCCGTTGCCGCGACCGCGCCTTTTATCTCCCACACCTTGAAGAGATCGAACGGCGTGACTCCGTCTCCTTCATGAATTTTCCCATCAGGTCCCGCGTAACGAGCCATTACGTCATCTCCTCAAATACGCAATTTCACTCACATGTGCAAGTATAAAGATGAAACGGCGGTTCCAGCTCACTTTATCCCGGTGCTGCCGAAGCCGCCGGACGCTCTCTTTGTATCGGAGAGGCCGTCCGTCTCATCGAGTTCGACACGAACGAGCGCCGCAAAAACTATCTGTGCTAAACGGTCGCCGGGCTCGATTTTGAAGATCTCGCTTCCGTGATTGATGACGATCACGCGAAGTTCGCCCCTATAGTCGGAGTCTATTGTGCCAGGAGAGTTCAGAAGCGTGACGCCGTGCCTGGCGGCGAGGCCGCTTCGCGGACGCACCTGCCCTTCGAAACCGGGCGGTATCTCCAGGAACAATCCAGTTCCTACTGACTTGAACTCGCCCGGTTCAAGCTCTATCGTCTCGGAGGCGCGCAGATCCATCCCGGCGGCGCCGTCTGTAGCGTATGACGGAAGAGGGGCGCGCGAAGCCGCCGCGTCCCTCTTAAACCTCACTGTTACAGTTTTTTTGTTAGTTATGTTGAGCATGTTACCTAGGACGTCTGTCGGAACGAGAACCGTGTCTGTCGCCTCTGTCGCCGCCAGGACGAAAGTCGCGTCTTGGCCCGCCTTCGCCCTTCGGGAACGTCGAGTAACGATCCTCCCTCTCCCGCTCAACCGGAAGCTGCGCGCCAAGAATCTCATCCGCCTCCACAGTTGCGGATTGGTCTAGCGCGCGTCTGCGCGAGAGATTTATCCTGTTCATGTCGTCGATTTCCTTGACGACGACCAATACCTCGTCGCCAACGGAGAAGGCGTCGTCTATCTTCGGGATGTGATTCACGCTAATCTCGCTTACGTGCAGGAGCCCCTCCTTGCCTGGAAGAATCTCGATAAACGCGCCGAAGTTTATCAAGCGCGTCACTTTGCCGACAAAAAACTCGCCGGCCTTTACCTCTCTCGTGAGATCCGAAATGATCTTCAGAGCGGCCTGCGCGGACTCGGACTCCACGGCCGAAATGAACACGCGCCCATCGTCCTCTACGTCAATCTTCGCCCCTGTCTGCGCCACTATGGAGCGGATGATCTTGCCGCCGGGGCCAATGATGTCCCGTATCTTTTCAGGGTCGATGGAGAGCGTGAGTATGCGGGGCGCGTTCGGGGATATCTCCGGACGAGCGCTCGCTAACGCGCCGCACATGATATCGAGAATACGAAGCCTGCCGGCCTTTGCCTGCCCGAGCGCCTGCTCCAGCACGGAGCGCGTGATGCCGCCCGCTTTGTTGTCCATCTGCAGCGCGGTGACGCCATCTTTCGTCCCGGCCACCTTGAAGTCCATGTCGCCGTAGTGATCCTCGAGCCCCTGAATGTCCGTAAGGATGCCGAACTTGCCATCCTCGGCGATGAGACCCATCGCCACGCCGGCTACGGGTTTTTTCATCCGGACGCCCGCGTCCATCATCGAAAGGCTGCCGCCGCAGACGCTGGCCATCGAGCTGGAACCGTTCGACTCAAGTATATCGGAGACCATGCGGACGACGTAGGGGAACTCCTCCTCGGAGGGCATCATCACTCGCAGGGCTCGCTCCGCCAGCGCGCCGTGGCCTATCTCGCGCCTTCCCGGGCCCCGCATCGGGCGGACTTCGCCGACCGAGTACGGCGGAAAGTTGTAATGCAGCAGAAATCGCTTCGACGGCTCGTCCCATTTGAGTCCGTCGAGCATCTGGTCGTCACTCCCTACCATGCCGAGCGTCGTGACGGAGAGCGACTGCGTCTCGCCCCTCGTGAAAAGGGCCGATCCGTGAGTGCGCGGCAGTACGCCGACTTCGCATGTTATGGGACGAAGCTCGTCCATGGCGCGCCCGTCCGCCCTTCGCTTCTCGTCGAGAATTAGCTTTCGCACGCCCTTTTTCGTGAGCTCGTCGAACAGCCCCGATATATATGGCTTCGAATCCGGATGGCTTTCCGCGAAATGCTGGACGGCCCTGGCCGATAATTCGGACAGCGCCCTGGCTCGCTCCGCTTTGCCGTGAATCTGAATGGCATTGTAGAGGTCGTCCCACAGATTGGCGTTTACCCAGTCGTCTATCTCATTTATATGAACAGGGCTGGAAACTTGGATCTTTTCCTTGCCCACCTTCGCCTTCATGTCCAGGATAAAGTCGACGATCTTGTTTATCTCGCTCTGCGCGAGCTCGAGGGCGTCTATCAAGAGTTCCTCGGAAACTTCTTTCGCGCCGGCTTCGACCATCGTGACGCCGCCCTTGTGCCCCGCGACCACGAGATCGAGATCGCTCTCCAACTGCTCCGCTTCCGTTGGGTTGACGACAAATGAACCGGCGACGCGCGCGATCTTTACGGCGCCTATAGGACCTGCCCAGGGGATGTCCGAAATCGTTAGCGCGGCGGATGCCGCGTTTATCGCGAGAATGTTCGGCGCGTTTATCTGATCCACGGAGAGAACCGTGCTCACGACGTGGATGTCGTTGCGCAGGCGCTCTGGGAAGAGGGAGCGAATGGATCGGTCTATGACGCGCGCCGAGAGCACGGCGGACTCGGTGGGACGGCCTTCGCGTTTTATAAACCCGCCTGGAATCTTGCCGGCCGAATAATATCGCTCCTCATAATCGACGAGGAGCGGAAAAAAATCCAGCCCCTCGCGCGGTTTGTCTGCCATCACGGACGTCACGAGCACCACCGTCTCGCCGCACTGCGCTAAAATAGCCGCGTTAGCCTGCCTGGCCATGCGTCCGGTTTCGAATGAGAGGGCCTTACCGCCCACCTCAAGGCTAAATGTTTCAGCCATATTTTTTCCTCCTCTTATTCACTCATCTGTATTTCCAACCTTGCAATCATATCACAATTTGTTTCTTTAAAGATCTCGCGTTTCCAATAATGAAATGCGTCGGATTCCTCGATAAACGAAGGGCCGCTAGAAACCGCGAAACAGTTTTAGCGGCCCTTCGTTTATCGCGTTTTAACGATCTGGAACGAGGCGTCAAAAAAAAATAAGCGGCGCGCCTTTTAATGGCGGAGCCCCAACCCCTGAATGAGCGTCTGGTAACGCATGAAGTCCTTGCTCCTGAGATACTGGAGTAGCTTGCGGCGTTTTCCGACCATTATGAGAAGGCCTCTGCGGGAATGAAAGTCCTTTTTGTGAACCTTCATGTGCTCCGTGAGCTGCCTGATGCGCGTCGTCAAAATAGCGATCTGCACCTCCGGCGAGCCGGTGTCCGCACCGTGAGTCTTGTATTGCTCAATGACTTGTTGTTTCAGCTCCTTGTCGATCAAATCCGTCACTCCCAGTATTTTTATCCCCCAACTCAGGCTGGCGTCACAAAACGGCCGTCCGGGTAGAAGGTCGGTAAATTATAACACAGGATTCCGTCACGGACGAATGAGGAGTTTCACGCTTTTGCTTGACATTTAGAGATCCCAACTGTAGTATTAATACATATTAAACAACTAGGTAATTAGTATTTATGGATGAGGAGCTTTTAAGATGGCGCGGCAAAAAGATTTGAATTCAACGATCGGCGACTCCTATATGTGCATATGTACCGGCAAGCGCATTTTTTCGATGCGCGGCAACTGTACTCATTTGCGCCCATATACCGAAGCGTCGCCCCAAGAGGACTGTACTCGCCGTTTTACATGAGCCGTCAACCGGCTTTTTGACATGTTTAACTTTATTGACGCGAAGTTCCGGGCCGGCGGCGCTGTTCGCCGGTCTTTTTTTTTGAGTTGCGGCGCACTTCTGAAGCCCGCGGTGATCTCAAACTAATTAATCAGAGTTTCGTTTTGTGAAGGAGAGTGCTAAAAAATGAGCGAAAACAAAATATCCATCGAGAACGCCTGCAAGTATTTTTATGGAAAAGAGCGGAGGGGCGCGGCAAGCAAGTTCGTGGCGATCCGCAATGTGAGTCTAGACGTGAGGGAGGGCGAGTTACTCAGCATCGTGGGGCCGAGCGGATGCGGAAAATCCACGCTCCTCGATCTGCTCGCCGGCCTCGAACCTCTGAGCGACGGCGCGATTTATATCGACGGCGGAAAAGTGACCGGCCCGGATCTGCGCAGGGGGATAGTCCTGCAGGGTTACGCGCTTTTCCCCTGGAGGACGGTCAGAGAAAACGTCGAGTTCGGCCTCGAAATAAAAGATGCGGAGAAAAAAGAGATGAAAGAGACGAGCCAGCATTTCATAAAGCTCGTCGGTCTGGAGGACTTCGCGGATAAATATCCGCACGAGCTTTCGGGCGGGATGAGGCAGCGTGTGGCTTTGGCCCGCGCGCTCGCCTACGGCCCGGAGATACTCCTCATGGACGAGCCTTTCGCCGCTGTCGACGCGCAGACTCGCGAGACGCTTCAGGAGGAGCTGCTGCACATCTGGGAGGAAACCCGCAAGACCATCATATTCATCACTCACAGCATCGACGAGGCGATTTTTTTATCCGACAGGGTCGCGGTCATGACCTCCTCGCCGGGTTCGATAAAAAGCATCTTGAGCGTAGACATCGAGCGACCGCGCAACAGCGACAGGGCCACAGCCGAGTTCAGCTCCCTTCGTCGCGAGATATGGAGCCTGCTGCAAAACGACGCCGCTCGCGGCGACGAGATCGAGCAGGAGTACTGCGGAGAGAAAGCCGTTTAAAAAAATCGCGAAAGGGGGGGAGGCAATAAAATGAGCGCCGTAAACCTGAACAGCCCGGAGGTTCAGATAAGGGAGACAAGGCTCAATTCCATCACAGGTTTCTGCGGAAGGGCGAGCGACCTCGTGCGGTGTTCGCACGCGAGGCGTCTTCACAACAGGAGCAGGAGCTTCAGCCAGGGCATGATGTGCAGTTCGTCGGCGGCCTTCTGCCAACTGTCCATGATAGTGGACGCCGCGGTGATAAACCACGCTCCGGTCGGCTGCGCCGGCGATTTCCCTAATTTCCATTTTACGTTCAGGGCCGGGCAGGCTGAGCGGAACATGCCGTCTGTGATCGGCCGTTATTTCAGCAGCAATATAGATGAAAACGACACGATTTTTGGCGCGACGCAGAAATTGGCGGATACGATTCGTCTCGCTTACGAACGGGTTCACCCAGGAGCGATATTTATCACCACCTCGTGCGCGTCCGGCATAATTGGCGACGACGTGGACGGAGTGGCGCAGGTCGCGTCGGACGAGCTGGGTATTCCGGTTATCGCGTGCATCTGCGAGGGGTTTCGTTCTGGAATATGGACGAGCGGATTTGACGCCGCGTATCACTCTGTCGTTCGCGGTCTCGTAAAGCCGCCTCGGCGCAAGACGAACAAAGTCAATATCATAAATTTCTTCGGCGCGCATGTTTTCGACGAGATGCTTCAAAGGCTTGGAACAGAGCCGACTTACATCGTACCCTTTTCGAACGTGGAGGATCTGAAATACGTCTCCGAGGCGAGGGCGACAATACAGATATGCCCGACGCTCGGCAGTTACTTCAGCTCCGCGCTCGAAAAGGTCTACGGCGTGCCGGAGATAAAGTCGCCGCCCGCGTATGGCGTCGCGGGGACTGACCGCTGGCTGCGCGAACTTGGCGGCATACTCGGCCAGGAGGACGAGGTCGAGCGAATCATCGAGGAGGGGCACGAGCGAATAGGGCCGAAGCTCGAGGAGTACAGGCGCAAGTTCAAGGGTAAAACAGCGTACCTGACGGCTGGCGCGGCGCATGGACACGCCATCATCGCGCTCGTTAGGGAGCTCGGTTTTTCCGTAAACGGCGCGGCGATATTCCACCACGATCCGCTTTACGACAACGAGAACCCGGCTTCCGACGCGCTGGCCCATGACATCGCAACCTACGGAGACATAAATAACTACAGCGTTTGCAACAAACAGTCATTCGAGATTATCAACCTTCTCAACAAATACCGGCCTGACATCCTCGTCGCGAGGCACACCGGCATGGCGCACTGGGGCGCGAAGCTCGGCATCCCCTCGTTTCTCGTGGACGATGAACAGTTCGGGTTTGGGTACGATGGAATCCTCAACTACGCGGAGCGCATCGAGGACACGATCGACAACAGGGAGTACCTCGAAAACTTCGCGAAACACGCTGTAAGCCCATACACAAAATGGTGGATGGATCAGGATCCATTCACGTTCCTTGGAGGCGATACAAACGTCGACAGCTATTGAGTTCCCTCGGTATTCATGCGCCCTCGCGGCGCAGCAGACCGTAGTAGCGATAAAAAGGGCCGCGCCGATCGTTCACGCCGGGCCGGGCTGCATCATGAAGATATGCGGGATGGTCGGGCAGGGAGACGGATACGCGGGCGGCGGCGACATTCCATGCACGAACACAGGCGAAAGGGAGGTCGTGTACGGCGGCGAGGACAGACTCAGGGAGATCATCGACGGCTCGTTCAAGGTTATAGACGCCGACCTGTACGTCGTGCTGAGCGGCTGCACATCCGACATCGTAGGGGATGACATCAAAAGCGTAGTCCTCGGCTTCAGCCAGGCTGAGCGCCCCGTTGTCTGCGCCGAGACAGGAGGCTTCAAAAGCAGCAATTACGTGAGCCACGAACTTGTCGTAAAAGAGATCATCGACCAGTACGTCGACCTGCATAAAAACGGAGGCGTCGAGCGCGGCCTCGTGAACGTCTTTGCGAGCGTGCCCTATCAGGATCCGTTCTGGAACGGAAACCTCGAAGAGCTGAAGAGGCTGTTCGAGGGCATAGGCCTGAAGGTAAACATTCTTTTTGGCGAGGACTCGGGCGGCATAGACGAGTGGAAGACGATACCGAACGCGCAGTTCAACATCGTCGTCAACGCCTGGGTCGGCCTTGGGATCGCTCAACACCTCGAGGAAAAATATGGGACGCCTTATATCCGGTTTCCTTACTTTCCCATAGGCGCGCGTGACACGAGCCAGATGCTCAGGCAGGCAGCGGAGTTTGGCGCGGTCGACAATGCCGTTGCGGCAGCGTTCATCAAAAAAGAGGAGGCAAAATATTATGGCTATCTGGACACGACGATGGATTTCCTCCTCGAGTTCCGATACGGCCTGCCGAGAAGGTTCTACACGCTTTTAGACGCGTCGTACGCCATAGGTTTCTCCCGGTTTCTCTTAAACGACATCGGCATATTGCCCTCCCGCCAGTTCATATTGGACGATACTCCAGAGCGGTTCCGCGACGAAATCACGGGCCTGTTCGCGGAAATATCCGGCCTGCGGTCGGCGGAGATCGAATTCCTTTCGGACGCCGGAGTGGCTCACGAACTGATACGCGATGACGAAAACCGCAACAGGGCGCTGATACTTGGAAGCGCATGGGAGAGGGAGCTGGCGAACGGTCTGGGCGCGGATCTTCTTATCGTCAGCGTTCCCATAACATACAGGCTGATTCTGGGTTGCGCTTACGTCGGTTACAGGGGCGGCATCCGGGCCATCGAGGATATATACGGCCGTGTATTGGACACGTTCCGGTAAGCGGCCAAGTTGAGGAGGTTTTATCTATCATGAACAGGGTTTTGTCATCCCTGCACAGACGGCTCGCCAGCGTCTACCTGCTTATCGTCTTTTTCGCGCTCTGGCAAATCGTCCCAAGCGCCGGTTTTGTAAACGCGACGTACCTCACTCCCCTCTTTCGGGTGATAAGGGAGATTCCGATCGTCGGATACTTCAATCTGGCGACGGATGTCCTCATAAGCCTGAAGCGCGTCGCCATAGGTTTTTTAATCTCGACGGCGGCGGCGCTGCCGCTTGGGTTCGTTCTCGCGGGGGCGCTGCCGAAGCTTGCGAAGTTCCTGAACCCCTTGCTGCTTTTTTTGTCGCAGATCCCTCCGTTTATACTCTTTCCTGTCTTCGTGATAATCTTCGGCGTCGGAGAGAGCGGCATCGTAACTGTCATAATCTGGTCCGCCGTCTGGCCCATACTGTTTAACACAATTTCCGGCATAAATATGGTCGACCCGCTTCTTGTAAAGTGCGCGAGATCCATGTGCGCCGACAAGCTCACGATATTTTTAGAGGTCGTCCTCCCAAGCTCGCTTCCGTCGATAATGACCGGGATGCGCTCCGGGCTCACGCTCTGCTTTCTCATGCTCATAGGCGCCGAGACGATGGGCGCCAACTCCGGAATGGGCTGGGAGATCAACATGGCGCAGAGGATGGCGGTAATCCCGAGGATATACCTCATGGCCCTCATTGTCGCAGTGGTTGGCCTCGCCATAAATTATCTGTTCGAATGGATCGAACGAACCCTTATCACATGGAAGGAGGCGGAGCGCGATGCGCTTGCGTGAAGAGACGGGGACGTCCGCGGACGTTTTGCCGGCGAGCGCCGATTTTGCGCAGACGGGCCGGTTCGGCGAGTTTGTCCAAAAAACCTGCGACGCCGTCTATCGATCGCTGTCGATAATACTGTTTTTCGCCATCTGGCAGGCCGCGTCGAGCCTTGAATTCGTGCCGTCCGCCGTCATCCCTCCGCCGTCGCGCGTCGCATCCGCCGTCGTCGAATCGCTTTTGGAGGGTCAGATGGCGGCGATGCTCTGGTACAGCATAATAAACGTCGCGCTGGGTTTTGCCATAAGCTTCATTATATGCATTCCCGCCGGCCTCGTGATCGGGGCGTACTACAGCAGGTTCGAGCATGTTCTGCTCCCATTTTTGAGGGTATGCGAGAAGCTGAACATCTTTGCGCTTTTTCCCGTTTTTATGATCCTGTTCGGCATAGGGCGCCTCGAAAAGATCATGGTAGTGCTCTGGGTCTCCCAGTGGCCGCTGCTTTTTGTGACGATAGACGGTTCGCGGAACCTCGACAGGTACATGCTGAAGGCCGCTCGCTCCATGGGCGCGCGAGGCTGGAAGATGGTCAGGAAAATCATCATCCCCATGATGACTCCATATATTTTTGTCGGCATGAAGTCGAGCGTCCAGTTGTCGTTTTTCATGATAATAGCATCCGAGATGGTCGGAGCGAACCGGGGGCTTGGATGGCTGTACCGCTCCTCGAACCACGCGTACAACGTCCCGTTGATGTACGGGATTATTCTGGTTATCACGGTGTTGGCGATTGTCATCAACGTGATCTTCACGAGAGCGGAGCGGCACTTTCTGGCGTGGAGGCCGGATACGTTCGGCGAGGCGGGCAGGAAGCGCGCCTGAACGCGCGCCGAGGAAGGGGGTATCGCATGAAGACTGACTGTATATGTAGTTTTTCGCGCCGCGCGATCATGTCCCGCGGGATCGCGCCAATGGGCTTAAATTAATTGAATATTTTATCATAGGAGGAATATATCATGGCTCTCAAACGAAAACAAAAGCTCGCGGCGGCAGGGGCGGTATTGGTCGCGGCGGTTCTAGCCATAGTCTTTACAGCTCTTGGCTCAAAAAAAACGAACCCCGACGCGGTCGTCTCGGATAACGGTAAAGAGCTCACCGTAATACGCACGTTTACCCGCACCGACTGCGGCATTACTCCATACCTAGTAGCGGATCAGATCGGCTTTTTCGCGGAGGAAGGCTTGAAAATAGTCTACACCGGCACCGTGGATTACAACCAGCAGCTCGCCACCATCTTAAACGGCGACAACGACATAGGCGACGCCCACCCAAACGAACTCGCGATGTTCATAAAGGGCGGGGCGGCAGTCAAGGGCGTGAGCCGGGACGACATCGAGCCTCTCGACGAAAAGGACGTCGACTATCGCCACATGAAATATTTCGTCAAGGCTGACTCCCCAATAAAAACATGGAGCGACCTCGTCGAATACAGGGTCGGCAGCGAAATCCTCATAAACGGCACGATACCGAGCTGCTCGACGTTTGTGCCGAGCACCATATTCGACAAGTTCGGCATTGGCAGGGAGCGCATAAAGTTCGTGACGTT
>JAITOY010000010.1 GCA_031289775.1 Synergistaceae bacterium | reverse complement strand
TCGCGCTTCTCTGCGCCCTGGCCTTCGAGCGGGAGCTGGGTATTGCTCCTTTCTCCTCCCTGCTCCAAATCCGGGGCCGGGACTTCTACCCCTGGGCGGTGCGGGTCGCGCTCTGCTGCGGAATGATCCTCTTCGACGCGCTGATCGTGCTTTACATCTGCCGAATCGGCCGCGTTTACCGGCGGGGGTTTTCGGGGAGCGAGCGCCCGACCTGGCCGGGCGACGCGACGGTTTCCGCCGCGGTGATCCTGCTCTGCGTCGCCTTCGTGGCCCAGAGCGTCTCCACGACGCTGAAACATGATCTTCCTTTTGAAAATTACATCTGGATGGAGCGCGCGTTCCTCCCGCTCTCCAATTTTTTCTACGTGTCCCTGGAGGCGACGGGCGCCATCGCTCTGTTCCGCGTGTGGCGGATCATGGAAAAGGGGTTCCAGGGGGCCGGTGAATAATGCATGGACATGTTCGACGCGCTGTTCTTCTGGTTTGCGGAAAATTACCGGATGGAGCTTCACCTCGGGGGCCTGAAAATCGCGGGAGTGCTTTGCAGTTACGCGGACATCTCCGCGATATGGTTCTTCGCCAGGATATGCGACGCGGCGCGGCGGGCCGAGGCCGCTGCTGAGGGGGACGAGGGCCCGCGCCCCGGAGTCTGGCGCTATTGGCTGCTGACCCTCTTCGCTCTGCTGACCCCGGCGCTGCTTTTGCCCGCGAACGGCACGATATTTTTTATCGCGCAGTTCCTCGTCCTGGGGCTGCCCTATCTGATCCTGATCCACGTGGTCGTCACCGGCGTACGCCCTCTCCTCGCGCGCATGAAACGAAGCGGTCGGCGCTAATGCGGTTTGCGGAGATTCTAAAGTCTTCTCAAATAAATTTATTGACTGACGGCGAAACGCCCCGCGTCATCTCGACGCGGGGCGTTTCGCTTTTACGGGGAAGTAATGGTGTAATGCCCTTATCGTATTAGGGGTTCAACCCTTGGCCGGCGAGACGGCGCAATGCGGCGCCGTGGACGCCGAACACTCTCCTGTCGTCTATAACCATTGCGCCAAGGGACTTGTAAAAGTCTATCGCCTCGACGTTGAAATCGAGGCAGAGCCAGTCGAGCCTTTCACCGCCGCGCCGAACCGCGATCCTCGCTAGATGGCGGAGCATGGCCGTTCCGTATCCCTTGCCTCGGCAGCGCTCCTCCACGAAGAGATCCTCGAGGTAGAGATTCGCCCTTCCGAGAAACGTCGAGTAGTTCTGGTAATATACGGCAAATGCGACGGGCGAGCCGTTCTCGGCGCCGATAACCACCTCGGCCTCTTTTCTGTCGAACAGCGACCGGCGGATGTCGTCCGCGGACGCTATGACCTTATCCCCTTCCCTGTCATAAGAGGCGAGTTTTATTATGAACTCGAGGATAAGTTCGGAGTCCTCGGGGCGCGCGTCACGTATGGCGAAGTCAATGCAAGGTTTTGACGCGCCGCCCATACCGTCAAGCCCGCTTTGGAAAAACGCGTTCGAACGCCTGCCGCAGATCCGCTATGAGGTCGTCGGCGCTTTCGAGACCCAGAGAGAGGCGTATGGCGTCGATGGACAGGCCAGTGAGCTCGCGCTGTTCGGGCGTCAGCTCCACGTGGGTCGTCTGGGCGGGGTTTATTATCAGGGAGCGCGCGTCGCCTATGTTCGCCTGATAGCCGAATATTTTTACGGACGCGAGGAACTCCCTCTTCTGTTCCTCTGTGCCTGCGAAGCCGAACGAAAGGATAGAGCCGGCGCCTTTCGGCAGGTAGCGATCCGCTAGCGCCTTATACGGACTTCCATTCGCGGTCGGGTATCGCACCCAGCTTACGCGCTCGCTGCCTTCGAGATATGTTTTTACGGCCTCCGTGTTTGCGACCTGCTTTTTCACGCGCTCTGAAAGCGTCTCGACCCCAAGCAGGACGAGGTAGGCGTCGAAGGGGCTCAACGCCGCGCCGAGGTAGTTCAGGTGAATCGCGCGAATCCGGCCCGTGAACGGGAGTGACGGGAAAACCTGGAGGATGTTCCTCTGCGCGTCGTTCGAGTCGCGAAGAAACCAGAGGGGTTTTTCAAAGTGAGGGAAGTTCCCGTTGCCCCAGTCGAACTTTCCGCTCTCGACGACGAGGCCCGCGATCACGTTGCCATGTCCGGAGAGGGCTTTTGTCGCCGAGTAGACCACAACGTCGGCGCCGTGGCGGAACGGGTTCAGCAGGTATGGCGTAGCGGTCGTGTTGTCCACTATTAGGGGGATCCCGTGCGAGTGAGCGATCTCCGCTATTTTCTCCAGATCTGGTATCGTGGCGAAAGGATTCGTAATGCTCTCTATGAATATCGCCCTCGTGCCGGGCTTCAGCAGTTTCTCAAACTCGCCCAGGTCGTCTGGGTTGCCCACGATGTCGATTCCCACCCCGGCATCATCGTACACATGGCTGAAACTGTCGACGGTTCCTCCATACAGCCTCGCCGTGGTCAGGATGCGTCCGCCCTTGCCGGCCGCGTTCAAAAGCGCGTACGAGACGGCGGCCATTCCAGACGCGAGGCCGATGGCGCCAGCCGCGCCGTGCAGCGCCGCGACCCGCTTCTCCAGCACGTCAACCGTCGGGTTTGACAGCCTCGTGTAAATCGGGGCATCCTCCGAAAACGAAAATAGCCGATCCGCCCTGTAGCTGTCGCCCAAGGCGAATGCCGCAGTCTGGTAAATAGGCACAGAGACCGCGTTGTTATGCTGTTCCGCTTTGTACCCGGCATGCACCTTCAACGTGTCGAAATCCCTATTATCGATGCTCATACTATCCCCCACCATTCCAAAAATTCGAGAGCGTTGAAAATATATAACTACAATACATATCTATTTAGTAGTATTTATCTATTTATACCATCGACCGAAGCCGTTGTCAACGACTTTCATAATTTTGCGCCGGCACGCAAAAAGAGAGCGCGCCCCTTTGAGGGACGCGCTCTCTTTTTTATGGAATAGCCTGTCTGGCCGGTTCTAGTCGAACTAGTCGAAGTCGCCCATTCCGCCCATGCCACCCATACCGCCGGGCATACCGGGGCCGGAGTCCTTCTTCTCGGGTTTGTCGGCTACGAGAACATCCGTCGTCAGGATCATCGCGGAGATGGAGCCGGCGTTCTGCACAGCGCTCCTCGTGACCTTGACCGGGTCGATGATGCCGGCCTTGATCATGTCGACATACTCGCCTTTCGCGGCGTCCAAGCCCTCGCCCTTCTTGAGGGTCATGACCTTCTCGACCACGACGTCTCCCTGAAGGCCGGCGTTGGAGGCGATGAGGTGAAGCGGCTCCGTGAGCGCCCTGCGGACTATCGTCGCGCCAGTCTTGACGTCGCCGTCGAGATCGAAGATAAACTTGTCGAGCGGGTCGAGACACTTTACGAGCGCCACGCCGCCGCCGGCGACTATGCCCTCTTCGACGGCCGCGCGGGTCGCGTTCAGCGCGTCCTCTATGCGGTGCTTCAGCTCTTTCTGCTCCGTCTCCGTCGCCGCGCCGACCTGAATGACAGCCACGCCGCCGACGAGCTTCGCGAGACGCTCCTGGAGCTTCTCCTTGTCGTACTCTGACGTCGAGTCCTCCAGCTCCTTGCGAATCTGGGCGGCGCGATCCTTTATGGTCTGCGACTCGCCAGCGCCCTCGACTATCGTCGTCTCTTCCTTGCCTACTCGAACCCTCTTCGCCTTGCCGAGCATCGAGAGATCGGCGTTCTCCAGCTTGAGGCCAATATCCTCGCTGATGACGCGCGCGCCGACTACTGTCGCGATGTCCTGCAGCATGGCCTTACGACGATCGCCGAAGCCGGGGGCCTTGACAGCCGCTACCTGCAAAATGCCGCGAAGCTTGTTCACGACGAGAGTCGCGAGAGCCTCTCCCTCTACGTCCTCAGCGATGATGAGAAGTGGCTTGCCCGTCTGGACGACCTTCTCGAGCACAGGGAGCATGTCCTTGACGTTCGTGACCTTGCCCTCTACGATAAGCACATTGGCGTCGTCGAGAGAGGCCTCCATGCGGTCGGGGTTCGTGATCATATAGGGGCTGATGTAGCCCTTGTCGAACTGGAGGCCTTCAACCATCTCAAGGGCTGTGCCGACCGACTGACTGTCCTCGACCGTGATTACGCCGTCCTCGCCGACCTTCTCCATAGCCTGAGCTATGAGCTCGCCTACCGCCTTGTCGTTCGCGGAGATAGACGCGACCTGAGCTATCATCTCGTGCTCCTTGACGTTGACGGACTGCGCCTTCAGCTCGTCGACCACGAGGTCGACGGCCTTCTCTATGCCGCGGCGAAGCTGCATCCCGTTCGCTCCGGCGGCTACGTTCTTTATGCCCTCACGGATCATCGCGCGGGCGACAACCGTCGCTGTCGTCGTGCCGTCGCCGGCGATGTCGTTCGTCTTCGACGCAACCTCTTTAAGGAGCTGGGCGCCCATGTTCTCGAACGGATCCTCGAGCTCGATCTCCTTCGCGATGGTGACGCCGTCGTTTGTGATTGTCGGCGAGCCGAACTTTTTCTCGAGAACCACGTTGCGGCCTTTGGGGCCAAGAGTGATGCCAACTGTGTCGGCGACTTTATTTATACCGCGCTCCATAGCGCGGCGAGCTTCCTCTCTGAAAAGCAGAACCTTTGCCATTTATATTTCCTCCTCCAACTTATTTTATTTAAAAAAATTTTCTTTTTTAAAGATAACTGGTTATTTCTCTACTACCGCAAGAACGTCGCGCTCGCTCAGGATGAGGTAATCCTCGCCGTCGAGCTTGACCTCCGTGCCGGAATATTTGCTGTAGATGACGTGATCGTCGACTTTGAGATCCATCGGCTGGCGTTTACCGTCGTCGTTGATCTTGCCGTCCCCTACCGCAAAGACGATACCCTCTACCGGTTTCTCCTTTACGGTGTCCGGCAGGACAAGCCCACCCTTTGTCATCTCCTCGTGGGGAGCCGCCTTCACTACAACACGATCGCCCAATGGCTTCAGTTTCATTCATACAACCTCCTCGTAAAGATATACGCTTATTTTTTGTGTTAGCACTCACTTCGGTCGAGTGCTAAACATTACAGTGAAAGTCTATCCATCATTTGGCTAAATCTCAACTCCAAAAAACTCGAAATATTTTTTATATTTTGCGTATATCTTTCTATATCTCTAGTTTACTGTTTTTTTCAGCAATTTAGCGATAAGGCCTCTATTAACTTTTTACCGCAAGCGGCGGTATAATCGTATCCGTGAATAGCGAGGTGATTATGGCGGGGAATCTTGGTTTTTTCAGAAGCAACACGGATATAGGGCAGAACTTTCTAAAGGACGCCTCGGTGGCGGAGTGGATGGCCGGACGGGCAGGCATAACGCAATCGGACGCCGTCCTAGAGATAGGCCCTGGCATGGGGATTCTCACGAGGGAGATATTGCGCTCACAGTGCGCCCGGCTTTACGCGATCGAACTCGACGTCAGGCTCGAGCGTTATCTGGCGCCGCTCGCCGAAAGCGATGACCGGCTGGTTTTGCACTGGGCGGACGCCGTCCGCTTCAACTACGCGGGGTTGTCTCCGCCGCCCGCCAAAGTCATAGCAAACCTTCCATACCATATAACCACCCCTGTCATCTGGGCTCTCCTCGAGAACCTGTCGGGCGGCGATATGCGATACATGCTGCTCATGACTCAGAGGGAGGCGGCGATCAGGCTCGCCTCGGGAGCTGGCTCGCGCGACAGCGGCCCTCTCAGCGTTACGCTGTCGGCGCTCGGCGAGACGAAAACGGCACGGAACGTCTCGCGCGGCGCCTTTTTGCCCATGCCGCGCGTCGAATCGTCCATCGTCGAGATAAAGATATCTAATGAGCATGCCGGGCGGGCCGGCATCCCGCGAGACAGGACATGGCGCAGACTGCTGGCCGGCTCGTTCGGGCAGAGACGAAAAACGCTCGTCAGGAGCTGGGCTGGCGCCTTCCATATTGAAAGGAACGAATGTCTCGACATCCTGTCGGCGCACGGCCTCCCGCCCCGCTCGCGTCCGGAGGAGCTCGGCGTCGACGCGTGGCTTTCGCTCTTCGGGGATAAAAAAATGAAGGATTTCATAACGAATGCGTAGTATAAATAACTGTGATACAATCAACGCGCTGAGTAACTGCGGCAACGCCGCGAATAACTGGAGGTGTCTTCATGAAAGGTAACAAGCGATCAATCCTTGTCTCGATGTTGTTCGTCTTTCTCCTCTGCCCCGCCGCGCTAGCCGCGCCAACGACTCCAAAGCAAGCGGAGGACGTCGTCAGGGGATGGCTCGTCTACAACAATTCAGCGCCGTTCGAGAACCCATCCGGCACATTCTCCAGGGTGGAGTCATACGGGGAAAAAGGGGAGGTTCCCAACTCCGAGGCCCTTTATTACGCCGTCTACCTCGACCCGAAGGGGATAATCCTCCTTCCGGCGGAGGACACGATCGAGCCAGTCGCGGCATACCTGCCGAACGCGACCTGGTACGGCCCCGAGCCGTCGAACCCCGTGTTTGGCCTCTTCGGGTCGAACATCGCGGGGATAGTCAAAAAGTTCAGGCAGGACGAGAGCCGCGCCGCCGCCGAGGATCCGTCCGCGAGGGAGAAGTGGGCGTTTTTCCAGAAACTGGCTGGCTCGGCCTCCAGGGGCGACTATGAAGGCGACCACCTGCCGCCTGGGTCATCGCCCGCGGTGTGGGTGACCCCTTTCCTCGAAGCGAACTGGGGCCAGGAGTTCACTGTGACCTCGTCGCCCGACCTGACAGAGTACGCCTATAATCAGTACACGCCGAACAACTACCAGGCCGGCTGCGGCGCTGTGATGATGGCGGAGATCATGTACCAGTTTAAATACCCGAAGATAGGCATAGGGACGGCTGGTTATACAGTAACTGTCGATAACTACCCGGAGGAGTGGCATACGAGGGGCGGCGACGGCTATGGCGGCCCCTACAACTGGGATCTTATGGGGGCGCCATTGGCCAAAAGCATGGATCAGGGAGCGCCGAACGCCATAGGCGCCCTCATGTATGACGCGGCGATCTCCATAGGATCCGTTTTCACCTCAAGCGAAACCGGGTCGTATATCGAAAGAATCGCGGACGCCCTGATGCAGACGTTTCATTACAATAACGCCATGCTGGCCAGGCCAAGCTTGAGCGGAACGTTGGACAGGAGGATGTTCGAGTTGGCGGTGAACCCGAACCTCGAAGCCGGATACCCTGTCGGGCTTGGCATATACGACGGATTTACAGGCGCCGGACACGCCGTCGTAGCCGACGGCTACGGCTACGAGTACGACAAGACGTATTACCACCTTGTCATGGGATGGGGCGACCCTCACGGCAGCATTTTCGACCTCTGGTACGCCATGCCCTTGATCTACCAATTTAACATCGTGGACTCCATTATCTACAACATTTTCCCGACCGACAATTTGAAAGACCCGTCGGCTCTGGGAAGGGAGATAATAAGCGGCAGGGTTTTGATAAGCGGCGACGTGCCGTCGCCGGCTGTGGGAGCGTTTGTCAGAATAGTAGGCGGCGGATTGACGGCTGTGGCGGGCCCTACGAATGAACGGGGCGTGTTCGTGTTCGCCCAGGCGCCGTCGAGAACCAGCTTCACGCTCACCGCTGAAGTCGGAGGGCATACCTTCCCCACCGTTGCCGTGAATACCGGCCAAAGCGTCTCGCACGCGGAGAGAGTGACGCAATCCGTCGGCAACACATGGGACGTCATCATTCTGGAGGGGGCGGACAAGGGACCCGGCGCCGGATGCGGGGTCGCGCTTTACCCTGTCGCGTTCCTGCTGGCATGTCTCCTGATGGCCGCCGCCTCGAAGATACGGCCTGTCAAAAGACGCCGCGAATAGACAAATCAGCTAATTTAAACAGGCTCTTGACCTCGCTTGAGATACCGCCCCCCGAATTTAGTCGGGGGCGGTGTCTCAAAATACGGACAGGACAAAACTGAAAATATCGCCGGCGAGCTCGCCATGCTCAGGTTCCCCTCGCGACAGCCGCTCTGTCAGCTCTGGAATCTCTCGTATCCTCGCGACCGGCACGGCGCACGAGCTTGCGCCGGTTCGGATCGACGTCTCCACTATCACCTGCGCGCCCAGGAAGACAAGCGACTCGTAGGCCGAGCCCTCCGGCGAAACAGCGAGATTCGCGCACGCCGCTCGGCAGCCCAGCGAAACAAGCCGGCCGGCGCACTCGTGCGCGAGCTTGCGCGACTCTTCATCATAAACGAGGCCGACGAACAGATCGGAGACGTCAAAACCTGCCCTCGTCCTCGACGAGTACGCGGCAAGCCTGTCGAGGAGCGAGCAAAACGTCTCCTCCGACTCGTCCGGGTTCTCGCCTTGTATAATCATCCTCCGCACGTGCGAGCTCCCGCCCTCTCCTTCCATCCACAACCTGTCCATCACGTACGAGATAAAAAGCTCGTCGCCCTCGCGCCCCGCGAGGAGCAGGCCAGCGGCGTTCGGGTTTGCCGCCAGACCCCAGGCGAGCGAGTACGCCTCGCTGAACGGAGCTTCGGCGCCTCCGAGGAGAACGACCGAGTCTATCCAATACGGCTTGTGATACTCGTGTGCCATAACCTCTAGCGTCTCCATGAGACCAGGATCCGCCGCGATGATCCAGAGGTCGTTGCGAGCGCCAGGTTTTCTTCCATCACGCTTGAAACCCATGAATTTTTTCCCGGCGCCAGCGCCGCTCTCAGTCATTAAAAACCCTCCATAAATCAGCACTTCTTTCGATTTTACAGCGCCGCGAGAGCGCTGTAAATAATGACGCGGCACATTGAACCGCCGCCGCAAAGCATTTCTGCCGTTGCCCGCCGCGCCGGCGCGTGATAGTATGAGTCAGATAAATTGCAAATCCCTATTGGGGGTGTTTTTTCGAGATGCGCATAAATACCGGCCAGAATCGAAAACGAGCGAATGAGCGGGCTCGCTGTCTTTTTGTCTAGCTCGACCAATTTGCCCGGTTCGCAGAACGGGCTATTCAAGAAAATTTTCCCGGCCCCGTACTACGGCCTCGACATAAACAGCCGGCTGAAGAGCGGGCTGATACTCCAGTTTTTTCAGGAGGCCGCGGCGCTTCACGCACAGAGCGTCGGCATAGGCGTATCGGACATGCTGGAGCGCGGCCTGACGTGGGTGCTGCGCCGCTACAGGATCGATATGCGCGACCTCCCCGGCCTTGGCGACGTCGCTGTGAAAACATGGTTCGAGCCGCACAAAAACCTCGTCTCCGTCCGGCTTTTCGAGGCAAGAAGCGACGGCGCCGTTTTCGCGGAGGCATGGTCCGGCTGGGTCGTTCTGGATCTGAAGCGGCTCCGCCCGATGCGGCTCGACCACGCACTGCCGAAGGAATACTATGACAACGCGACCTCCGCCGGCATTGCCGGGATAGAGGGCGTCGAGGCCGCGGAGGACTTCGACTTCGAGAGAACCTTCAGCGTCAGGTGGTGCGAGCTCGACCTCAATGGGCACACAAACCACACGGTCTACTTCGACTGGGCCGTCGAATCCCTCCCGGACGATGTCGTGCGCGAATGCGCCCCGGTTCGCTTCGACGCCGAGTACATCGCCTCCGTCCCAAGAAGCGGCGTGACGGTTCGGACAAAAAAAATCTCCGACTCGCCGCTCAAATTCGTCCACTCGATACTTTTAAGCGCGTCCGGAGCGCTGGCAGCGCGACTTTCCACCACGTGGAGAAAAACCGCGGATTGATCTTTCTCAAGACACCTTAAAATTTCATCCTTTCGAAACCTTATTATTGCAACACTGTGTCACCTTTGACCTTAAACGAGCTTTCCCCTTGCAATGGCGTCTGCGTTCGTATAAATTATAAGCGCGCATCTGTTGACAATATTCCTTCGTGTTTATGGGAACCCCGCCGCGCCGGGGTTGAAAATAAAAAGGGAGTGACGCCTGTGTCCGGCAAAACTGACAAGACCGATAAAACAGACAAAAAACAGTTCCACGTCAAGAGGATCAACATCAACGGAGTCCCTAAGAGGATAGTCGCCGACCCGGACGTCACGCTGCTCGAGGTGATCCGCGAGCAGCAGCGTATGACCGGTACTAAACGCGGGTGCAACTGCGGGCAGTGCGGCGTCTGCAACGTCATCCTGAACGACAAGGTCGTCCGCGCCTGCGTCACGCGATGGAAAAACGTGCAGGAGAATTCGAGCCTTCTAACCATCGAGGGAGTCGGAACCGTCACCGCCCCCCACGCGCTCCAGATCGCATTTATCGTGAACGGGGCCATTCAGTGCGGCTTCTGCACCCCCGGCTTCATCATGGTCGCGAAAAAACTGCTCGAGGACAACCCAAACCCAACTCGCGAGGAGGTTCGCGCCGCGTTCCAAAAGAACTTCATGACCTGCCGCTGCACAGGCTACATCCAGATCACGGACGCGGTGATGGAGGCGGCGGACGTCCTGAACGGCAAAAAAAGCCTCCAGGATCTGGCGCGCCGTTTGGAGCCGGGCAAGCAGGTGTGGAACACGAATTACCCGCGTCCGAGCGCGATATTCAAAGCGACCGGCACGTTCGACTACGGCGACGACGAGTATCTCAAAATGCCGGAGGGTACGCTCTTCGCCGTCCCTGTGGTCACGCAATACCGTCACGCGATCGTCAAAAAAATAGACCTGTCGAGAGCTGAGAAGATGCCGGGCGTCCACGCGATCGTGACGGCAAAGACGCTCACAGACAACAGGGGCACGAACAGAATAAGAGGACAGGTCGGAAGTCCGACGACCACGACTGACGGATGGGAGAGGCGCATGATCGTCCCGGAAGGCGACAAAATACGACAGTGGGGCGAGTGCGTCGCCATAGTGGCGGCCGAGAACGAGAAGCTGGCCCGCGCGGCCGCCGCCGCCGTCAAGGTCGACGTCGAACCCCTGAATGAGATGGTCGACATCCACACTGCGATGGCGGACGACGCCATCGCAGTGTACGACGAGATAGAGGGGATAGACGGCATCCGAAACGCCTTCAACAAACGTCCCTTCCAGAAGGGGAACGACCCTAAGACACTGATCGACAACGCGCCGTTCAAAGTGGACGACACGTTCTATAGCTCGCGCCAGCCCCACCTGACGCTCGAGACGGACTGCGGATACGGCTATTACGACGAGGAGGGCCGGCTCTGCCTCCAGACGAAGAGCATCTGCGTCTACAGGCACCAGCTCATGATAGCCCGCGGCATCGGAATACCTCCGTCGGGCATCCGCGTCATCCAGAACAACATGGGCGCCACGTTTGGCTACAAGGTCGGCCCGACGAACGAATACCTGCTGGCGGCGTGCCTCATAGCGATAAAAGACCGCCCCGTCTACATGCGCCTCGACATGAAGGAACACATCACGCGCACGCCAAAGCGCTCCCCATTCCTCATGAATATCCGCATCGGCGCGGACAAGGACGGCAGGATAATAGGCGGAGAACATCGCTGGTTTGTCGATCACGGCCCATACTCGGAGTCGAGCCAGGATCTCATGAACAAAGGAATCCAGTTCTTCCTCGCCCCCTACGACGTGGACAACCTGAAGGGCGTCGGATACACAGTCTTCACGAACCATCGCTGGTCGGCCGCGTTCCGGGCCTACGGCGGCCCCCAGACTTACTGGGGCGGAGAGACGGCGATAGACATGCTCGCGTACGAGGTCGGCATGGATCCGTTCGAGTTCCGCGTGAAGAACATCATGAAGGACGGAGGCATCGCCCCGAGCGGACAGCGTTTCGAGGTCTACCCCTTCCCTAAAATGATAGAAAAAGCGCGCCCGATTTACGAGGAGTTCAAGGCCGAAGCCGAGAAGAAAAACAAATCCGGCGGCGGAAAGCTTAAATACGGCGCCGGGGTCTCGTTCGGAATCTACAACTCGAACGACGACGGAGCGGACGAGGCGTCGAACGGCGTCGAGCTCACGAAAGACGGCGTCATAGTCTACAACACGTGGGAAGACCACGGACAGGGGGCCGATATAGGAACGGTCGGAACGGCCCACGAGGCATTAAAGCCCCTCGGCCTCGACCCCCGGAGGATAAAACACGTATCGAGCGACACCGCGAAAACGCCGAACAGCGGCGCCGCCGCCGCGAGCCGCAGCCAGAACATGGTCGGCAACGCGATAATCCTGAGCTGCAACATGCTGCTCGACGCGATGAAAAAACCGGACGGCACGTACCGCACGTATGACGAGATGGCCTCGGAGGGCAAGGAGCTGTACTACGAGGCCACGTACAAGACTCAGGTCGCGGACAACGACGGCAACGTGATCGAGTGCACTGGCAACGACCCGGAGACGGGCCAGGGATATCCGTTCATGGCGCACATGTTCGCGATAAACGTCGCGTTGGTCTCCGTGAACACCGAGACGGGCAAGGCCAGCGCGGAGCGTTTCGCGTTAGTCGGCGACGTCGGAGTCATCTGTAACTTCCTCGTGGTAGACGGCCAGCAGTACGGCGGCATCGCGCAAGGCATAGGCCTCGCGCTCACGGAAGATTTCCTCGACGAGACAAAATACAACAACATGATAACCTGCGGCCTGCCATACGTGAAGGACATCCCGGACGACCTGCGGCTCATCCACATAGAGACGCCGCGCCCCCACGGCCCGTTCGGCGCGTCCGGCACGGGTGAGATGCCGCTGTCGGCCCCGCACGCCGCTATCTGCAACGCCATATACGCCGCTTGCGGCGCAAGAATCAAAGAACTTCCAGCGACGCCGGACAAGATAAAAACAGCGCTAAAGTAACGCTCAGAAAATATATAAAAAGGGGCGAACCGGAATTTACCGGCCGCCCTTTTTTTCTCCCTTCATCGAGCCCAACATAGCCCGGCGGAAATGGGGCTTTTAACTTTGCTTTTATTCCGCGTTTACTATAAAATGTACAAGAAGGTTGACGAACCCGGCATCTCAAACTAGGGGAGTGATTATTGTGCAGAACGAAAAAATCCTTACAGAGGTCGGCACGAACGAGTGGCAGGTGGTAGTTTTCCTTCTGGGCGAGCAGTATTTCGCGATCAATGTCGACAAAACGAGGGAAATTTTGCGCTGGCCAGGCTCGAGAGACGTTCCCCAGACCCACAAGGCCATGAAGGGTATAACGACCATTCGGGGAGAGGTGATCCCCTTGATTGACCTCCGCGAGTACCTCGATATCAAGCCAGGAGTGGAGCTGGAGAGCAGCAAGCTCATAGTGGCCGAGTTCAACAAAATGAAGCTCGGCTTCATGGTGGACGGCGTCGACCGCATCTACCGCATAAACTCCGACGAGCTCGACGCCTCCCTGACCGGCACGTTTTTAGGCGAGAACTCGCTTTACGTCATCAAGCGCGAGGGGCGCAACATACTCCTCCTCGACTACGAGCGCATAGTCCAGGTGGTCAACCCGGCCCTGGCCGATCAGTTCAAGCTCGAAAAAGACATATCGTCCGACATCTCCCAGTCACTCGGCAACCCGAACGACTACAAGATACTCGTCGCGGAGGATTCGCCGCTCATCCGCAAGCTCATACAGGGCGCGCTGGCGCAGGGCGGCTTCCACAACTTCGAGATGGTCGGGCACGGCAAAGCGGCGTGGGACAGGCTCGTCGAGGACGGCGACGAATTCGACATACTGCTCACCGATATAGAGATGCCGAAGATGGACGGGCTCACGCTGACGAGGCGCGTCAAAGAGGACGCAAACCTCTCCCGCATCCCAGTGATAGTCTTCTCATCAGTCATGGCCGACGATATTAAGCGCAAGGCGCAGAGCATCGGCGCGGACGCGCAGATCACGAAACCTGAGATGCACAAGCTCCTCGAGACTATTGTGCAGCTCCTGGGGAAACACGACAGAAAGAAGGCATCTTGAGGGGCACAGCCTTTCACTGTGTCTTTGAGGGCACAACCCGCCTGCCTTACTGGAACCACAACATGGATTTCGATATAGAGACGTGGGTTCCATACGGCTGCGACTTCAGGCCAATCACCACGAACTCGCTTTTCAGCGATGACCTCGGCATGATAGCGGAGCTGGCGCTTCGCCTCGAAAGCGAATTTCTCTATATGGAGATGCAGGGGGGGTGCCCCGTCGGTACGCTTGTGCCGGAAAATCTCATCCGCCCGCACGTCGGCAGCGGAGAGACGAGCAGTTTTTCCATGGTCTTCTCATACTCGCAGGATATGGAGGGCGTGCTCTTTGACCTCGCGCAGGAGAGCTCCTACTTCGGCGCCGGCATCACGATCTGCGGTATATGGAGAAGATCCATTCTGGTCGACGAGTGCAAAGTATTGGTGGTGGCGAGCGAAAATCCGCTCTTCAACCCGGAGGAGTTTCTGGATTCTCTGGGCAGCGCTCTTTTGCGCTCGAAAAAACAACAGAGCGGCAGCGTCCCATATTTCGCGGAAAAGTTCGGCTACAGGCGATATTCGATCCCCTACGAGACTGACGACGTTATCGATCTCCAGATATCGCGGTTGCTCATGAATTTCGAGTTCGACGAGACGAGGCGATACGTCGGGCCTCAGCCTGAACTCTCCATGGAGAGCGTTTGATTGTTTGCCCCTCGAGGGACGAATAAATAACGAGGAGTGATCGTAAAGGATGAAAGCGACCCTGCCACGCGCTCCCTTTTTTTGTGGATCACAGGCTTTTTTTGCGCCAACCGGCGGCGAAGTGCCAGAACGCCCGAACGTCCCGGACAGCTTCAAGTGGAGGTTGACGGACATATACGCGACTGAGGGAGACTGGGAACGCGACTTCGAGTCCGTCCGCGGCGACCTGCCGAAATTGGCCATTATGCGCGGATCGCTTGGCGACTCGACGCGGAACCTTCTCGCCTGCCTTAAACTGCGCGACGATATAGCCAAAAAAGCCGGCCTCCTGTACGCCTATGCCGTCATGAAAAGCCACGAGGACACGAGGAACTCGAAATACCAGGCCCTCTCGAACAGAGTCACGACCCTGGCAGTCGAGATATCGTCGGTGTCGAGTTTCATCACGCCCGAGATAATCACGATGCCGGAGTCGGAGCTTCTAGCTCTCGTCGATGGGGAGGGGACGCGCCGCTGCTTCAGCGACTATCGCTTCATGCTGAAGGAGATGATCCGCAAAAAGTCACACGTCCTCTCGGAGGAGGCGGAGGAGCTTTTAGCGAAGGCTGGAGACATGGCTGGGGCTGCGGAGGAGGCCTTTTCCATGCTGACGAATGCCGACATGAAGTTCGCGGCGATAAACGACGAGGACGGCGACGATGTGGAGATGTCAGACGAGCGTTATATAAAATACGTCTCATCTCGCGTGCGCTCCGTGCGCGCGTCCGCGTTCAAATCGCTGTACGACTCTTACGGGAATAACAAAAACACCATAGGCGCCACGTTCAACGGTATGCTCAAGAGCTCGCGCTTCTACGCGGACGCGCGCAAATACGCCTCGGACATCGAGGCGTCGCTGAACGGCCCAAACATCCCAAAGTCGGTTTACGACAATCTGGTCGACGTCATAGAGAACAACCTCGCCCCCTTGCACCGATATATGTCCCTGCGCAGGAAAATTCTGGAGCTCGACGAACTTCACATGTACGACATCTACTCTCCTCTCGTCGAAAACCCATACCGCGACTTGTCGTGGGAGACGGTCAAAGGAATGGCGATCGACGCGCTCGAGCCGCTTGGGGACGAGTATGTCTCACAGGTTAAATCTGGGCTCGAATCCGGCTGGATTGACGTCTACCCGAACAGGGGCAAGAGGGGCGGGGCTTATTCCTGGGGAGTCTACGGCGCGCATCCGTTTATTCTGCTCAACTTCAACGGCGAGTTGACGGACGTCTCGACGCTGGTTCACGAGCTCGGGCACGCGATGCACTCCTTCTGCTCGCAAAAAAACCAACCCTTCGCGACGTCGGACTACGCCGTCTTCTGCGCCGAAATAGCCTCGACCACAAACGAGGAGCTGCTGATAGACCACCTGCTGCGAACGACCGGGGAAACGGGCAAACGAATTTACATCCTTAACCAGCATCTGGAGCGAGTACGAGCTACTGTGTACCGCCAGACGATGTTCGCCTCGTTTGAGAGGGACGTACACGACAGGAACCAGAACGGCGGCGACACGACAGCCGAGGAGTTGGGCCGGATGTGGAAGTCACTCAACGTGAAGTATTTCGGGCCGGAAATGGCGGTCGACGATGAAATTTCGCTCGAGTGGGCGCGCATACCGCACTTCTACTCGCCGTTTTACGTCTATCAGTACGCCACCGGCTATGCGGCCGCCGCGTCGCTCGCGCGCCAGATAAAGACGGACGACGGCGCCCTGTCGCGGTACATGAGGTTTTTATCGAGCGGAGGAAGCGATTACCCCATCGCGCTGCTGCGCGATGCCGGCGTGGACATGAGCACGCCGCAGCCAATACTGGACACGATAGGGCTTTTTACGAGGACGCTGGACGAGATAGAGGGATTGCTGGAAACCGCGTAAAAGAATGAAGCTATATCTTTTGAGCGTCCGGCGACGCAACAGCCGCCTTTGTCCCCTCGAACAGTATGGTGTCCTGCTGGCGTTTGAAGACAGTTATGAACGTGCTGAAGCACTCCACCTCGTGTATCTCGGCCAAGGACTGCCCGGAGTCTGGGGCATCGTTGTTCCTGTGCATCTCGAAGCAATGCTCCAGAGCCTCGGTGAGCCTTGAAAGATGCGTCTCGCAAAACGTCCTGGCGGCCGGCGTGTCGTTCGGAAGGCGGCGGATCGTCTCCAGCACAACGTCGGCGAAGTCGCATATCTCAATTATCTTCTCTCTCAGCATAGGTTTTCTTACCAGGGCGGCCATAGACCTGACAGCGCCAACTTTAGTGGAGCCCTCGAAGGCTACGGGCGACTCGCGCCTCGGGCGATCCTTCGGTATCTTGGACTTCGCGTCGCGTTTCACGATGGCCAGGTTTTGCGCTTCGTTTAAAAGGGCAAAGGCACGCGCGTCTCTGGCGCTCTGCGTTTTGATGCTGTTATGAAAAAAGGCGACGGGCAAAAGGACAAGGATAAGGGCAGCGATATAAACCGGCGTCAGTTCATCGCGATGAAAAAAATTTGAGAAGCCAAGAAGTATTCCAGACCCAAACAACAGCACGACCATAAGTTTGTTCATCATTAATTTATCGCCTCCTCTCAAAATTTACAGGTGAATTCTACTCCGAGGTTCTTTTCAACGCAAGAGCCACTTCAAGCATTCATCCCCACGGCCATCCTGGAAAATTCCCAAGAAAGACGGAAAGACGGCTCACGAGGACATTACCGGTAAAGAGGACTATGACGCTGCCTGCCGCGAGGAAGGGCCCCAGCGGTATCGCGTCCTTTCTCTTCAGTTTTTTCATCAGCATGAGCGGAAGAACAATGACGCCCCCAACCATGAAACCGACATAGAGGCTCAGCGCGCAATATTTCCAACCCACAAGGCCGCCGACCCCGAGCATGAGCATCGCGTCGCCCCAGCCCATGCCGCCCCTGCTGACCAGTATTATCAGAGCGATGAAGCAAAAACCGACGGCCGCGCCAATTAAACCGTCCAAAAAGACCGACAACCCGCCGGACAGGCGCGTCAAAAGCCCAAGAACGCCTGGGACGACGGCCCACAGGTCGTATATGTACCCGTTTTCAATGTCCGTGAGCGAGTTGAAGAGGCAAAACCATAGTACGAGAAGCGAGACGCCAAAAGCCGGCGTAAAACCCCAGCGGATAAACAAGGCGGCCGCGATAAACGACGAGATAAGCTCGGCCGCGAAGTGGCGCTTTGCTATGACCGCGCCGCAATATCTGCACTTTCCCCGAAGGCGGAGGAACGAAAATATCGGGATGAGATCCGGCGCCCTGAGGACGGCGCCGCATTTGTCGCAGACGGAACGCTCGTTGCCCCACCACTTCTTCTCCGCCACCGTCCTCATGGCTACGGCGTTGATGAACGAACCGACGCAAGCCCCGGCGAAAAAAACCGAGAATATTGCCAAATACATCGGAATCTGAGAATATAAGTCCACGGTATTCATAATTACCACACACACCCCTTGGGAGGAGATATCATTGCCAATAATTCAGGTACATCTGTTGCAGGGCCGCTCCGCTGACGCTAAACGCAAGTTCGCCGACGAGGTCACTCAGGCTGCCTGCCGCTGTCTGGACGTACAACCCGAACAGGTTCGTATGATCTTCAGCGACATGCCGCCCGAGAACTACGCCATAGCCGGAACACTCGCGCTGGACAAGAACAAAAAACAGGGCGCCTGAGCGCCTCGAAGCGTATTGCATTATAACCGATACCAATATCAGGAGTACATCCCCCGGAACCTTCTGTGCTGGGCAAGCCACTGTCCGGGGGATTCCAGTATTATGCGCTCCACAGCCTCATTCACCCTTCTGGTGACGTCCATTATCGTTTCGTCCCTCGTGGCGAGTTTTTCCCACTCTATCGGCGGCGCGAATCGAATTTTGTGGCGGCAGGGCGATAGGCGGCGCGAAAATATCGGGATGATCGGCTTTCCAGTGAGGTAGGCGAACGCCGCCGGGCCCTGCGCGGTTTGCACATCGATGCCGAAGAGCGGAACCTTGACGCTCCCAGAACCTCCGTCGTGCTGATCCGGCAATATCCCCAGAAATTCTCCTCGTTTGAGTATCGACGCGACGCCCTTCATAGAGGCCGTTTTTGCGATACACCTCACTCCGACGCGACGCCTCATGTCCTCGACCAAACTGCGCTCCGAGTCGTCTTTTGACTCCCGCACTATCGCAGTCACTTTATAGCCCCTCTGCGCCAGCCAGGCAGCGACGATCTCCCAGTTGCCCACGTGGCTTGTGAGCAGGATGGCGCCCTCGCCAACGAGGCCGTCCAAGAGGGAGGCGTTTTCGGGCTCGACCCAGTCCAGGACTTGCGCCGGGTCGCGTTGCAGCATGATGCACTCGAGCGCGACCCAGACCAGGTGATCATATGTCTCGTTCACGAGCCGCTTGATTTTTTCCGGGGGTTCATCGGGAAGGACAAATCCCAGGTTTTGGGCCGCAACGCCCCTGCGGGGGCCGGCGAGCTTGAGGAGGAACGACAGCGCGACCGCGAAACATCCGGCGAAGCGCCCAGGGCGCAGCAAGTGGGAGAGGATGTTTACGGCGACGACCTTCCAACTCAAATTTCTTGCCCAGCCTCGCTCAGCGGCCGAAACGAAGCAGTCTGAAGTCCCTCTTGCCAACTCGCAGTTGCGCGTAGCCGCCCGGAAGCAAGTCATCAGACGTTATCTTACGCCCATCGTCGCTCTGGCGCTCTCCATTCAGGTATATGCCGCCCTCTTTGATCTTGCGCCTGGCCTCCCCCTTAGAGGAAACTCCTCCACTCGCGACGAGGCCGTCCAAGAGAGGGATCGGCGGGGCCGCGACGTCGCTCGTCGGGATCTCGGCCGCGAGTGTGTCAAGCAGCTCGGACGACGCGGATCTTACGTCCCTCTCGCCAAACAACACCATGCTCGCGTCACGCGCCCTCCTCGCGATGTCCTCGCCGTGCACGCGGGCTGTCGTCTCGAGGGCGAGGATCTTCTGGGCGCCGCGAAGCTCTGGATGGGCCTCGTGGTTCTTTATCAGAGAATCGATCTCCTCGAGGCTCGCGAAGGAATAAATTTTATGAAGCCTCTCGATGTCCCTGTCGTCCGTGTTTATCCAGAACTGGTAAAACTTGTACGGGCTCGTCTTTTCCGGGTCGAGGTAGACCGCGCCCTCCTCTGACTTGCCAAACTTCTGGCCGCCCGCCGAGAGGAGCAGCGAGAACGTGATCCCGTACCCCTGTCCGCCGCTGCGCTTGCGGATCAGGTCTATCCCGCCGATTATATTGACCTGTTGATCGTTGCCGCCCATCTGGAGCGAGCAGTCCAAGGCGTTGTACATGTGGTCGAAGTCGTGGGCCTGCATCAGGATGTACGACAGCTCAGTGAAGGTTATCGTCTTTTCGGGGTCGTCGATGCGGTTCCTCACATACTCGCGATTTATCAGGAAGCTGACTGGAAAGTACTTGCCAGTGTCCCTCAGGAACTCTATGAAGTTTATCTTCGAAAGCCAGTCGTAGTTGTCAGCCAATACAGCGGAGTTCTCCCCGCAGTTGAAGTCCAGGAAAAGCGAGAGCTGGCGCTTTATGCGCTCGACGTTGTACTCGACTTTATCCCTGGAGAGGAGCTGGCGCTCTTTTATCTTGCCAGACGGATCGCCTATGAGCCCTGTCCCGCCGCCAGCGAGGGCTATCGGGCGATGTCCTAGCTTCTGGAGCCAGGCGAGGCCCATGATCGGCACCATATTACCTACGTGGAGGCTGTCGGCGCTCGGGTCAAAACCGACGTAACCAGTGACGATCTCCTTTTCCATCTTCTTTCCGAGTTCCTCTGCGTGGCTGCACCACTCTACGAAACCTCGTTTTGACATTATCTCGTAAAAATTCTGTGGCATCTGGCTCTCTCCTTAATAATAAAAAAATAAAATTACAGACCCGCCGCTTTTACGGCAGGTTCAAAACCACATTGCCCGTCCCGAATCCGGCGAATCCCAGACCACAAAGATCGATCCAAGGGCGCTCAAGTCCTTTTGCAGCTCGTCCGTAGACTCCGTGTCTATTGGCCTGTCCTCGTCCTCATAAAACAGCGCGTTCACGGACGGCATCTCGGCGAGAGCCGCCCCGAGTTTCGGCATGTCGGCGTATAGCCAGGCCAACGCGTCGCTCTCCGCGCGGAGAAGGAGCTTCAGCTCCACGTTCTGCTCGACGTCCTTGGGGACAAGGCCAATCACGGCTTTTTCATCGTTTGCCGCCGCGAGCACGGTGAACGGCAGGTCGGTCGTCCCTCCTGTCGAGAAACCATCAACGGCCCTTGGCGACGCGCCCATGAACGTATCGCTCCAAAAGCGCTCTATAAGCCTGTGCCCGACCTTGCCCCTGCCAGGGATGTCGAGGACTATTCCCGGCAGCTCGAACCAGAGTATCTGGGTTCTCCCGCCGAGAGAGGCTACAGTCTGCCCCGTGAGGACGCTTTGGGCATCCGCATGCTTCAGCCCCATCTTGATGAGGTGGTCGTAGAGCGCTTTTATGACGGATGGAAAACCGGAGGCGTTTTTGCCCGGACTCGGGAGGTTTATTCCGAACGAGACGATCAACGGGTCTGGAATAAATATATCCGCACTCGTCCAGTCCAGATTCCTCAGGCTGCCAGTAAAAACGCTGTCGAGGCAGTTCCCCAGGCCGCTTATCTTCCACTTAGCCTCGCCGGCGGGCGGCGCCGAATCTCCCTCGTTCGCGCGGCGCTCCTCGTCATTGGAACCTCTGCGCCATGCGACCTCGAGCTTGACAGAATCCATCAACTCCTGGGAATCGGCGCCCCTCGAGGCGAGCGCGCCGATCACGCCGCCGTCGGAGAGCGTTATATGGCAGGGCCAACTTCCTTCGAGACCCCACTTCAAGTCGATCCCCTTCTCGGAGCGGGCGCGAACGAGCCGCATCCTCTCGATATCCTCAAGAGAGTCGGCCACGCAGGCTATCCCGTCGCCAGTTTCGATGTAGAATGGAACGACGATGTTCAGCGCGACGACGCGCAACACGCCCCCCTCCAGCTTCGACACCTGCGGCATCACAAAATGGCGGGCCCATTTGTCCGGCAGGGCGCCTACCGCCAGCGCGGCGCCCTCCTCCTTCTCCAGAGAAAAAACGCCGTAAGTCGCAAGGCCATCGCCGCGCTCGGTGATCACGAGCGCCGAGTCGGACGCAGCCTCAAATATCGGTATAAGCGAGGTCATCACCGAACCCTCGGGCGAGATAGTCGTGCTGTCCGCAAAAAGCTCGAACGCCCCCCCGGGAAAGCCCCAGCCCGACACGCCGACTATGATGAAAGGAGCGCGCTCGTCCGGAACATGAAGGAGAGCGAGCAGGTTCGGGCGCCTTTCGCCGCCGCCTCTCAGGAAAGCGGAGATGAGAAAAACAGCTGCGACCGCGAAAAATACGACTATCCACTTTAAAAATCCCGAAAACGGGAGGTTTTTTAAAAAAAATTTCAACATGACACACAGAACCGGAAGAGCGCGGCCATGAAAACATTCGCTACAGCGGACGGCATAGTGTCGCCTCCTTTTCTCGAGGTCAAGTATATTGCGTTCCGGCTATTTTTCAACAGCATTTCACGTCCTGAGGAAAGGTTGATTTATGGAATGAATCCTCGAATACAGGTGCCCTCGCCGGGATAGGATATGATCTTCAACTGTCCCCCGACAAGCTCCATGCGCTCCTCCATGTTGGATAACCCCCTGTGCCCCTCGACGCGGAGGGCGGCCGTGCCGTTCTCGTGCATGTCGAAACCGTGGCCGTCGTCCTGTACGCAGAGCTCAAAGCCCTTCTCGTCCTTTTTGACGTCTACCCAGATATTTTTTGCCTCGCCGTGGCGCACGGAGTTCGTGACGGCCTCCTGGACGACTCTGAAAAACGCGAGCGTGATCGTCTCGGAAAACTCTATGTTCTCGTCGACATCCAGAAAGATCCTGACGCCGTACTGCGACGACTGGCGCTCGGTCAGCTCGGTGAGAGCCTGCTGGAGACCGAGTTCAAGCCAGGGCGGGTTCAGGAAATCGCACAAGCCGCGCATCTCCTTGACAGTCACGAGCGCGATCTTCTCGGCGAGCTCGAGCTCGCGTTTCGTGTCCTCTTCGGCGTTGTCCGGAAGCTTCGCTAGGTGGATTCTCTGGATGAGCGCCGTGACGTCCTGCAGCGGCCCGTCGTGTATGTCCCTCGATATCTTCGTGCGCTCCGCCTCCTGTACGCTGACGAGGTCGTTCATGCAGGTTCGTATGACAGAGACCCTGCTTATCGCCTCCTTGGCGACGCTGATGAAGGCGGCGCGAAGCTGCTGAAGCTCCTGCACCGCGCATGAGATGTCCTCGATCGGTATCTCCTCTCCCCACTTCAGCGACGAAATTTCTCGTTCGAGCTTACTGAAGGGAAGGAGTGCCTCCCTCCAGAGCCTCCAGATGGAAATTGCGCTCCAGAGGCCCACAGATCCTATCAAAAACGGCCAGAGGTAAAAAGATCGCAGTGTCGCGCCGGGAAGGTCGCGCCACGATATGCCCCCTATCGCCTTGTACTTGCCGAAAAACAGCGGAAAGACGCACACTGTGAAGCGCTCTCCGTTCATGTCATACACATCCGTAGCCATGCCGGTGGGCAGCCCATGGCCGCTTTTTTCGGCTACTTCCCTCAGACGCTCGGAGCCGTAAATAAACTTGCCGTCGTTGTCCACGACGACCAGAAGCCCTGGAAGACGCCCCAAGGCGATATGCGTATTAATGCCGCCTATGTTCTCGGGGTATTCATATGGAATATTCTCATGAACATGAATATCTCCGCCCCTCTCGATGCGGGAGAGCATTATCTCGGTAAAATTTTCCACGTAAGACCTGGCCAGCGTCTCGATATTCCGCTGAGAATATACAAGGTTCAACAGCGCAAGCAGCACAATACCGATTGGCGGCATCAAAACCGACATGGCAAGGTTGAAGAGTCGGCTTTTTCGCTTCAAAAGGACGGTTCCTCCCTCGCGGCGTTACCCCAGCTGCCCGCAAAAATGCCTTAGGTCAGTCGAGCAGCTCTTCCAGCATAACGACGCCGTATTTCAGGGCGAGCAGCATGGACTCGGTTTTGTTGCGCGCGCCCAGTTTGTCGTAGATCGAAGCGAGGTGCGTCTGTACCGTCCTCTCGCTGATAAAAAGCTGCGAGGCGATCTCCTTGCCGGAGAGACCTTTGGCGGCGAGGAGCAGAACCTCTCGCTCGCGGGCCGAGATAGGCTCCGGAGACATGTTTTCGCCCTCTTCGACGGTGCTTGCGACCTCGCTGTCAAGGTAGAGACCGCCGCGCGCGACAATGCGTATCGCGCGCGACAGAGTGTCGGCCGTCGAGGATTTGAGGACGTAACCCCGGGCGCCGGCGCGAAGGGACGAGAGGACATACTGTTGTGCGTCGTAGCTCGTCAGCATGAGGGATATGACCGGCAGTCCCTCCTCCTTTATCTTCCTCGTTATCGACACGCCGTCGAGACCAGGCATCCTGATGTCGAGCAGAGCGACCTGCGGCTTCAGCTCCTTGATGCCATTCCAAGCGGATTCGCCGTCCGCGTACTCTCCAATGACGTTAAAGTCCTGCTCCTTCGCGAGATAGGCGAGAAGCCCCGCGCGCGTGAGCGGATGATCGTCCGCGAGTATTAAGTTGATAGACATTCAAAAGCACCCCCTTCGAAAAATACGCAACCACACCACCATGTCATGCTTTAATTTGAAGAACAACAAAATTTAAAACTTACATAATCATGAAGTCTAAAAGCATTCGTTACATCAGCAGTACAACGTATCCGGGAATAGCGTTTTATTCGGGAGTGCGTAATCAGCCTGTTCAAGTCACGCGGGATTTCCGAGCCCGAGTTCCCCCTCGATGGGGAGAAGCGCCGCTATGGTGTTTTCGATGAGCCATTCGAGCCGCTCGCCCATAAGCTCGCCGCCGCGCTCTATGACTGCTCTGTCCACCCCACGCGCAAAACCTTTGTCCTTCCATTTTTTCTTGACGGACTTCACCTCGAGATCCCTCAGCGACCTGCTCGGGCGCACGAGAGCCACGGCAGTGACGAAACCGGTAAGCTCGTCTATGGCAAACAGCGTCTTCTCCATCCTCGTGATCGGCGCCACGCCGGAGAAATCCCAGCCGTGGGCGAGAACCGCGCGGATGAACTCCTCGTCATAGCCGGCCTCGCGAAGCATTTCGCCGCCCTTCAGCGGGTGCCCGGCCTCCACGGACTGGGTCGTCTCCCAGTCTATGTCGTGCAGCAGCCCCACACGGCTCCACAGCTCCTCGTCCTCGCCATAATGAACCGCGAAGTGTTTCATGGCGGCCTCTACCGCAAGCGCGTGCCTGAAGTACATCTCATCCTTGTTGTGCTCCTTGAAAAATTTGATGGATTCGTCGCGCGTAAACTTCATAATCAAAGTAAGACCTCGGCTTTCTTCGAAAAAAGTTAATTTATCGTTAAAGAGGCATGAAAGGTGACGACTAAAACCAGGCGGCCTCTGTGTTCCCAAACGGAAATATTTCGCTTTATGCAATTCAATCGGGGCCGGTTTCGCTCGAGACGGCCGTGCCGCCTAAGACAGCCATAACCGCCTCGTGATCCTCGTAAACCTCTGAGGCGAGCCGCGCTTCCCAGCGAAGGGTGCGGGAGAGGTCGTCAGGGTACGGGTACATATATACGGCGCGCGCGCACCCGGCGTTTATCAACAGCTTGCTGCACATCGAGCAGGGTTCGTGAGTGCAATATATCGTGCAGCCGTTTATAGCGGCGCCGGATGACGCCGCCTGCGCTATCGCGTTCATCTCCGCGTGCGAGCCGCGACAAATTTCGTGCCTCTCCCCAGACGGAATGCCGAGCTCCTGCCGAAGGCATCCTATATCCGTGCAATGCCGCGTCCCGGCCGGCGAGCCGTTATAACCGGTTGCCAATATCCTGTTGCCAATCACTATCACGGCCCCAACGCGGCGCCTGACACACGTGCTCCTCGACGACGCGATGAGCGCCATTGCCAGGAAATACGCATCCCACTCCGGGCGGCGGCGCTTCTCTCCGGTCATGAGCGAAGCGCCGCTATATATCGAGGTTGCGGACTTCACGCGCGTGCGCCTCTATAAATTCACGCCTCGGCTCGACCGCGTCGCCCATCAGAATGCCGAAAAGCTCGTCCGTGAGAAGCGCGTCCTCCACTTTGACCCTCAGGATGATGCGGTTCTCAGGGTCCATCGTAGTCTCCCAGAGCTGACCAGGGTTCATCTCTCCAAGCCCCTTGTAGCGCTGGACGTGCAGACGCTTCGAGTCAAGGCCGAACGTGGCCTCCTTCAGTTCCTTCTCGGAGAAACAGTAGCGAACCTTTTTGCCGTCCTGCACGCGGAAAAGCGGCGGTTGGGCGACAAAGAGGTGCCCATCCTCTATTATCTTCGGCATGTAGCGATAAAAAAGCGTGAGGAGCAGCGTTCTAATGTGCGCTCCGTCCACGTCGGCATCCGCCATCAGGAATATTTTGTGGTAGCGCAGTTTGTCCGGCTCATAATCGTCGCCCAGGCCGCAGCCGAGCGCCTGTATGATCGTCCGGATGACCTCGTTTGAGAGAATCTTGTCGAGCCTCGCCTTCTCCACGTTCAGAATTTTACCGCGCAGGGGGAGTATCGCCTGGAAACCCCTGTTGCGGCCCTGCTTCGCGCTGCCTCCGGCGCTTTCTCCCTCCACTATGTACAGTTCGCACTCCGCCGGGTCGCGGTTCGAACAGTCGGCGAGCTTGTACGGAAGGTCGAGTTTGTTCATGGCAGACCCGCGGCGCACGAGGTCTCTGGCCTTGCGGGCCGCCTCGCGGGCCGCCCGGGCGCGAATGGCCTTTTCAACTATGGGCTTCAATATCTCGGGCTGCTCCTCGATCGCGACCTTCAGCCCCTCGTAGACGACCGAGTCTACTATTCCCTTCACGTCGCCGTTTCCGAGTTTCGTCTTCGTCTGGCCCTCGAACTGAGGTTCGAGCAGCTTGACGGATATAACCGCCGTGAGCCCCTCCTTGAGGTCGTCTCCCGTGAGGTTCGCGTCCTTCTCCTTCAATATCTTAGCCCTGCGCGCCTCGTCGTTGATAGCCCTGGTGAGCGCGGAACGGAAACCGGTGACGTGCGTCCCTCCCTCGATTGTGTTTATGAGGTTTGCGAACGCGAATATCCTCTCTAAATATGTGTCGTTGTACTGGATAGCGGCCTCGACAGTCGTGCTCTCCCTGCCTCCCTGAATGTAGATTGGGGGTTTGAACACAGCTTCCTTGCCCCTGTTGAGGTACTCGACGAACGAGCGAAGACCTCCCGCGTAATTGTATATCTTCGTCTGGGCAGTCTTGCCCTCCTCGTCCGGCCGGAGATCGTCGAACGCTATTGTAACGCCTGGGTTCAGGAAGGCGAGCTCTCGAAGCCGGCCCTTCAGCGTGTCTGCCGAGTAATCGAGAGTCGAGAATATCTCGTCGTCCGCCATAAACCGCACGAACGTCCCGTGTTCGCTCGAGTCGCCAACGCGCTTCAGCTCCGTGACCGGCACTCCGCGCTCATATCTCTGACGATACTCGCCGCCGTCGCGCTTTATACACAGATCCAGCCAGCGCGAGAGCGCGTTCACCACGGACACGCCGACGCCGTGCAGACCGCCTGAGACCTGGTAGGCGCCCTTGTCGAACTTGCCGCCGGCGTGCAGCACCGTCATGACGACCTCGGCGGCCGAGCGGCCAGCGCCCTCGTGGTACTCTGTCGGGATACCCCTCCCGTTGTCGAGCACAGATACGCTCCCGTCCATATGGATAGTCACGTCGATCCTGTCCGCGAAGCCGGCAAGGCTTTCGTCTATGGAGTTGTCTACAACCTCGTAAACAAGGTGGTGCAGACCCCGATCGCTCTGATCTCCGATGTACATCCCCGGGCGTTTTCGCACCGCCTCGAGGCCCTCGAGCACCTGAATATCCTTGGCGCCATAGTCGGCGTGCGCGGATTCAAGGATGACTGGATTTTCAGTAACTCCGTCAGATACGTCTGGCATTCTTTATGATCGCTCCTTCTTCATGCTGTTTTCCCAAAGTTTTTCGCTGCGTTTTTTCAGGGTGAGCGGCGTGAAACCGGTCGCGCGCACAGTGTTGTCGCGCATCAGTATGGCGGTCTCGCCCTCCCCGCGGATGAGCGCTGTCACGCTGCCCAGAAACACCGCGTCATCCTCCTCGAGAAGCAAAAACACCAGCGTCACCCCACAATCAAACAACTTTCTGAACATATTATACCAGAAAGCCGGCATCACCGTTTCCCAAAAAGACGCGCCGCCGCGCCCGCATGAATCGCCACCGCTATTTTCCACTTTTCGAGCAAAGTAGTATAATCGAGGAGCGAGGGGTTTTTAAAAAGCGGAATTGGGGGAATTTTAAAGTGAGCTGGAACAGAAGACGCAAGCTGGGGATATTGATGCATATTTCGAGCCTTCCTGGAAAGTACGGGATCGGCGATCTGGGCGAGGTCGCGCTCGAGTTTATTGATTTCCTCGTGGACGCCGGGTGCGCGGCGTGGCAGGTTTTGCCCACGGGACCAACGTCTTCTGCGGCGGGACACTCCCCTTACAGCGGACCATCCGCCTTCGCCGGAAACGTCGCTTTTATCTCTCCGGACGATCTGGCGGAGCGCGGGCTTCTCGACGGTGTCAATCTGCGCGAGTTCGAGGAACGGCCCGGAAAAACAGTAGATTTGGACAAGGCGTGCGCAACGAAGAAAAAAATAGTGAGCGACGCGTACGATAACTTTAGAAGGGACGACGCGTACAAGACCCGCTTCCGGGATTTCTCCGACGAGTTCTGGGACTTCTGCGTCCGCGAGGGTTACTGGCTCGAGGACTACGCCCTTTTCAGCGCGCTGAAGCAGACAGCCGGCGACGTCTCGTGGCACGAATGGCCACGGGCGTACGCGGTTCGGGACTGGAGCGTGCTCGATCCGCTGAAAGCCGAGTCGGAGATGGCGCGCATGATCGACGTCTGCCGATTCGGACAGTTCATATTCTTCAAGCAGATGGAAAAACTCGGGGCTGCCTGCCGCGAACGCGACATCGAACTGATTGGGGACATGCCGATATACGTAGGTTACGACAGCGCCGACGTCTGGGGACACCAGGATCTGTTCAGGCTCGACGGGGAAGGCAGGCCGACCTGCGTGGCCGGTGTTCCGCCGGACTACTTCAGCGAGACGGGACAGCGCTGGGGAAACCCCATATATAATTGGGACAAGATGCGAGACGACGGCTTCTACTGGTGGCTGGGGCGCTTTCACCACATCCTCCTGCACATGAACAAAGTGAGGATAGACCACTTCAGGGGCCTCCTCGGATACTGGGAGATACCGGCCGACGAGGCGACAGCCATGAACGGCGAATGGAAGCCCGGGCCGGGGAGGGACTTCTTTCACTCGCTGAGGTACTGCTTCGGCCAGAACCTTGGCGGCAGGCTGCCTTTCATAGCGGAGGATCTCGGCGTTATGACGGACGACGTGCTGGCCGCTATGGACGAGTTCGGGCTGCCCGGCATGAAGGTGCTCCACTTCGCCTTCGGGGACGGCATGTCCACAAACCCTTACGTGCCTCATCACCACAGACGAAACAGCGTAGTGTACGTCGGCACGCACGACAACAACACGACGGTCGGCTGGTGGGACGACGACGCTACATCTACAGAAAAAAATAACTTTCTCCAGTATATCGGCCGCGCTGAAACGGAAAAAATCGACCCTCTAGCTGTCAGAACCGCCATGTTGCGCATGGCGGTCGCGAGCACGGCGGACATCGCCATATTGACCGCACAGGATCTGCTTGGGCTCGACGGCGCCGCGAGGATGAACATACCGTCAACGCCTAGAGGGAACTGGAACTGGCGGCTCGAGAACCTTGACGGGCTCAAAAGACAAGCTCGGCATATCAAAGAACTGGCTCTTCTTTACGACAGGTGCGACGCGCCCGAGAACGAACGAAGCGCTGGTTGAGAACTGCGTTTTTTGGCGGACGCGAAAAACGTAAAAAAGATACTCGTCGTAGAGGACGAGGCTAAAATCATGGACGCCCTCAGGGCTTACCTTGAAAACGCGGGCTTCGCCGTGTACTCGGCGGAGGACGGCGCGGCCGGGCTCAGGGCGTTCAACGAGCTCGGCCCCGATCTCGTCGTTCTCGACCTGATGCTTCCAAAATTGTCAGGTGAGCGCCTCTGTCAGGAGATAAGGCGTTTTTCACGCGTGCCGATAGTCATGCTGACCGCGAAGAGCGGGGAGGACGACAAGATATCGGGCTTCTCGCTCGGCGCGGACGACTACGTCACGAAACCCTTCAGCCCGAGGGAGCTCCTCGCGAGGATTCAGAGCGTGCTTCGCAGGTGCGGAGAGGAAACCTCGCCCCTTTACAGCTCTATGAGCTGGAACGACGGCGACCTCGAGATCGACTTCGAGTCGCGAATGTTGAAAAAACGAGGCGCCGAGACGAGTCTCACGCCGAGCGAGTTCAAGATACTGTCGTCGCTTGCCAGGCGCCCGGGCAGGACGTTCACGCGCGACGAACTCATCGAGCTGGCGCTTGGGACGGACTTCGACGGTTTCGAGCGCACAGTGGACTCTCACGTCAAAAACCTGCGCGGCAAAATAGAGGACGACACATCGAACCCGAGGTACATCCTGACCGTGCGCGGCGTTGGTTATAAGTTCGGCGGCAAGTGAAAACGCCCGGAGGGACGAGGCGGGATGAAGCTCAATCTCAGGTCGAAACTCGCGATATCGTACGTCCTCCTGGCGGCATTTCTCGCTCTGTCGCTCCTTTTTGTGACAAACCACTTCCTCGAGAAGCAGTTTCAGGTCTACGTCGCCCACAAGCAGGACATGAAAAACGAGGAGATCCTGGAGATGGTGACGAGGCTCTTCTCCGACGATGGCTCAGTAAGGAACCCCGAGTTCCTCGCTTTCCTCACCGACCTCGGCGATTCGCTGATGGAACAGGGCGTCTCTCTCATGGTCTACGACGCGAACGGCGTGATGGTATACTGCGCGGCTCTGGGCGATGCCGACAACTGCGCCCACACGCTCGGCTCTGGCAAAATATCCGACGACGAGACGTGCCATGATTTTCACGGCACGTACACCCGCAGGAATTACGAGATAACGAGGGGCGGCACGAAACTCGGCTATGTGACTCTCGGCTATCATGGGCCTTTTTACTACAACGAGGGGGACAGGGTCTTCCTGAACGGCTTCAACAGAGTCTTCATCGGTATGACGGTTCTCTTTTTCATCACCGCCGCAGGGGTCGGACTCTACATGGCCGGCAGGATAGCCTGGCCGATTATACGCGTAACGGAGCGGACGAAGCGCATAGCAGAGGGCGAGTACTCCGAGCGCGTGGACATAGCGACCGGCACGACGGAGATCGACGACTTGTCGGCCGGGGTGGATCACCTCGCTGAGAGCCTTCAGACGCAGTTCATGCTAAAAAAACGAATGGCCCACGCGTACTCTCACGAGTTCCGGACGCCGCTCGCGGCGCTTCAGTCGAACATCGAGGCCATGATAGACGGTCTGTGGGCGCCAACTCCCGAGAGACTGGAGAGTCTGCTGGAGGAAATATTCCGCCTCTCGCGCATGGTCTCGGAGGTGGAGGATCTCGTGCGGGTTCAGGTCAGAAACCAGGACGACAAAAAGCGCGGCATACAGGACATATCGGAGATGACGGAGCGAGTGCTCCGCAGCTTCGAGACCGGGGCGAGCCAGAAGAGCATAAGCCTGAGCCACGAAAAATCGCGGTGCGAGGCGCAGGTCGAGCCGGACAAGTTCAGCCAGGTCATATTCAACTTAGTGTCGAACTCCGTCAAGTACACGGATCCTGGAGGGAACATACTCGTTCGCACATTCACGCGGGAGGACGGAAGCGCCGTCCTCTCTGTCGAGGACGATGGCATCGGCATCGGACAGAGCGACCTCCCCCACATCTTCGACTACCTGTATCGCGCCGACGAGTCCCGCGCCCGCGACTCCGGCGGAAACGGCATAGGGCTATCCGTGGTGAAAGCCGTAGTCGAAAGACACGGCGGCGCCATACAGGCGGAGAGCTCACCAGGGCACGGCGCGACGTTTACGGTATCGCTTCCGCCCGTGTGAACCAATTAGGATAATGGGGCATTACGCCAATATTTCACCTCATTCAGTCTTCCGCGCCACAGGTTCTCCTTCGGCCAACGGATTCCACCCGCCGCCCAGCGCTTTGAAAACTCTCACGATGTTCGATGTCATCTGCCCTTCGCTCACTATGAGCTGATCCTCCATGGACAACAGCGCCGTCTGAGCGCTTATCACGTTGTTGAAGTCAACGAGCCCGTTCCTATATTTGTCGTATGCGACGCTGAGGGCGGCCTCGGCGGCTTCGGCGCCTGATCTCAGGGATTTATTCCGGTCGATTTCCTGCGTGCTGGAGGCCAGGGCATTTCTCACCTCGGCGACCGCGTTGAGCACCGCCCCCTCGTAAGAGGCGAGCAGTTGATCCTCGCGCGCCGTCTGTATCTGGATGTTCTTCCTGATGGCGCCGCCATGGAATATAGGAATAGTTATCCGAGGCCCGAAGCTGAATCCATAACTGTCGCTGGAGAACAGGCTTCCCCCGGAGAGGGACTCGAGTCCGATCGATCCCATGAGGAAAAATTTCGGCAGCAGGTCTTTTTCGGCGGATTTTCTGCGCGATATCTGCGCGGCGAGGGCACGCTCAGCGGCCCGGATGTCGGGTCTCCGCCTGAGGCCTTCGGCTGGGATGCCCACGAGCATCGACATATTTGCTTTCGGCAGGGGCTGACGTTCGGACAGCGATTCCTCAAGGCTTCCCGGCGCCTGCCCAGTCAAAATGGCCAGCACATTCATGACGTTTTCGACGCTGGTTTTTATGGGGGGTATCGAAGCCCTCGTGTTCTCTACAGTGTATCGCGCCTGATTCAACGCGAGAGAATCACAAAGACCGGCGTCGTACATCGAACTCAGCATCGTCAGAGTTTCCTCCTGCAACGCGAGGTTGGTGGCCGCGATATTCAGCCTCTCATGAAGAGTGCGGAGCGACAGATAGTTGAGCGCCACTTCGGACGACAGAGCGACCCACGACGCGTGGAGCGCCGCGTGGGTCGCCTCCAGATCCGCCC
Organism: Synergistaceae bacterium; assembly: GCA_031289775.1. Lineage (GTDB taxonomy): Bacteria > Synergistota > Synergistia > Synergistales > Synergistaceae > JAITOY01. Next base: position 36,540 of record JAITOY010000010.1, on the reverse strand, counting down.
CGGCCGCGTTTATACTCTCGCGCTGCCCGCCAAATATGTCTATCTCCCACGACGCGTCTATGGCAAGCCTCGTGACTTCGGCCCGAGCGCCTCTGCCCTCCGAGTTCTCAGACGATTTATTGTCCGTCCAGTTGTCGGTGTTGTCGAGCCACGGAAGCGCCGCGGATCTGCTGATGCCGAGGGCGGCCCGGGCTTCGAGGACTTTCCCGCGCGCCGCCCGCAAATCCCTGTTGTTCAAAAGGGCATCCTGTATGAGATCCGTGAGCGTTTTGTCGCCAAAGACGTCCCACCAGCTCGCGAGCACATCCGGGGATAGGACTGTTTTCCCGTCCGGCGCCGCGTAACGGTTCTCGTATTTGCTCGCGAGCACATCCCACGATCCGGCTCGTATGGCTTCATCGTCCGTCACGGGCGGTTCTGTTTTTTCGACAGATGCGTTCGGCTTGCCATATTCCCGCACCAGCGCCTCCCACGCCTCGGAGTCAGCTTTATCGGCCCCGGCGAACGACGTTTGCGTCATCGCCAGCAGTGCCAGCGTCAGTGCGGCTCTCGACAACTTCATAGCTGAACCCTCTCTTTCGCCTGATGCCGGAAGAATAGAGCGCCCAAAACGCGTTTGGCGCGTTCGCGATTTGTCTGCAGCAGGGCGTACAGACCCGGTATGAGGAATATTCCAATGATGGTCGCCATGCTCATCCCAAAAAACATGGTCGTCCCGACATGAACCCTGCTTCCCGCGCCCGCGCCGGTCGCGAAAAGCATCGGCGAGACGCCTATGACACAGGTGAGCGCCGTCATCATAACCGACCTGAAACGCTCCCTTCCAGCTTCAGCCGCGGCGTCGAGTATGGAGAGCCCATTGACCTCGCGCTGTTCCTGCGCGAATTCTATGATGAGGATGGCGTTTTTCGCCGCGAGCCCCACCAACAGGAGGATGCCGAGCTGGGCGTAGACGCTCAACGACAGTTTCATGATGAATATCCCGATCAGAGCTCCGAGCAGCGCGACGGGCAGAGAGAGCATGACCCCCATGGGAACCGTCCAGCTCTCGTACTGCGCCACGAGGAAGAGATATCCGAACATTAGCGCCACCGCGATAATCATGAAGATTTGACCTGTGGACTGCCGCTCTTGATATGAGCTGCCCGACCACTCCACCGCGTACCCTTCGGGCAGTTCGCGACTCATACGCTCTACGGCCGCGATGCCCTGCCCTGTCGAAAATCCGGGGTTCATGATAATTGTAATATCCGCCGCCGCGAACAGATTGAAGCGGTTGACGGCCCTCGGCGCCAGTGTGCGATTCAGCGCGGTGAAAGTCTGTATCGGGACTCGCGCGCCAGATTCGCTCTGCACATATATGTTCTCGATGTTGCCGATTCTGTCCCTGTACATCCAGTCGCTCTGAAGTATGACTTTGTTCACCTGTGAGCCTATGTTGATGTCGTTGATGTAGGCCGTACCAAAATACGTCTGGAGCGTGGAGAAGATGTTCGACACCGACACCTTCATCATTTTGGCTTTTTTCCTGTTTATGTCGATGTTTATATGAGGCGTGTCGGAGGTATAGGAGCTGAAAGCCAGCATGAACTCCGGCGCCTGGAATATTTTACCGATAAATTCATCCATCACCTCAGCCAGCCTCGCAGGATCGCTGCCCAACCTGGATTGCAGGCTTATCTCCACGCCTGACATGCCCAGCCCGGGAATCGCCGGAGGGGCTATTACATTTATCTGAGCCTCTGGAAAGCCCGAGGCGATCAAACGAGCCTTGTTCACAATGGCGTCCTGCTTCGTATCGGGCGTTTTACGAACCCCCCATGGGTCGAGGGTCACAACCACCATCCCTACGTTTTCGCCCGAAGCGCCGGTAAAGGTGTAGCCGGCTACCGCGATGACGTCTTTGACCCCGTTAATCGCCCCTATCTGAGACACGAGTTTATCCAAAACGACCTTTGTCCTCTTTTGCGACGCTCCCTCTGGAAGCTGGATCATCGCTACGATGTTTCCCATATCCTCTTCGGGTATGAACGATGTGGGGGTGATTTTCATTATCCAATACGCGGAGCCAAGGACGATCGCGAGCAGCAAGAGCGTGACGACGGATTTTCTCGCTATCCACATGGCGCCCCTCACATATCCTCTTGTCGCCATATTCACAGCTTTGTTGAACCATGCGAGCGGCCCGCGCGTTTTCTGCTTCACGCCGGTCAGCATGTGGGCGCACATGGCCGGGCTCAAGGTGAGAGCGACCAAAAGGGAGAACACTACGGAGAACGAGATTGTGACCGCGAACTGGCGGTATATTTCGCCGGTGATGCCGCCCATAAAGGCGACAGGTACAAATATGGCGAGGAACACGAGCGTCGTCGCGATCATAGGTCCGCTCACGTCCTGCATCGCGCGCTCCGTCGCGTCGGCCGGGGTCGACCCGTCCCTTTCCATGACGAACAACACGCGCTCGACCACTATTATGGCGTCGTCGACGACCGTTCCGATAACCAAGACCAGCCCGAACAGCGTCAACAGGTTGATGCTGAAGCCGAGCGCCGCCAGCCCGATGAAAGTGGCGACGAGGGATATCGGTATCGCCACGACCGGCACGAGCGCCAGACGCCAGTTCTGAAGGAATATATAACATACGAGCACGACGAGAAAAAACGTCAAAGCTAGCGTTAACATTATCTCGCGTATGGTCTCCCTGACGAACTCCGTGGTGTCGTACCCCAGGATGAAAGCTGTGTCATCAGGCAGGCTGCGCTCGAGCTCCGCGATGGCGCTCCGCACGCCGTCCATGACTTCGAGGGCGTTTGCGTCGGACGCCTGAGTCAGCATCATCGGCGCGACTTTTGAACCGTTGATTTCGCCGCTCATCGCGTAGCTTTCAGCGCCGAGCTCTATTCTAGCCACGTCTTTGAGGCTGACAATCCCACCCTCGTCAGTGGTGAAAATTATTATGTCCTCGAAATCACGGACGCTCGACAGTCTGCCCTGCGTAGTCAGCGAATAGACCATGGAGCTCTCGGCGGAGGTCGCGCCGAGAGCCGAACCAATAGACCCTATGGATGCCTGCCTGTTTTGCTCCGATATGGCTGCCGCGACATCCGAGGCGCCGATTCCCAATGACGCGAGCCTATCGGGATCGAGCCATACCCTGATGCTGTACCGCGCCCCAAAAACTTCAACGTTGCCGACGCCCGGCACCCTTTTGAGTACGTTGCTGATGTTGCTGTACGCGTAATCGATCAGGAACTGGGTGTCGCGAGTACCGTTCGGAGACGTGAGGGCGATGATCCCAAGCATATCGGAGAAAGCTTTGATGACGTTGATTCCCCTTTGCGTGACCTCGGACGGCAGGAGCGGCGTCGCCTGATGCACCCTGTTCTGAACGTTTATCATCGCCATATCGGCGTCTGTGCCGGTGCGAAATGTTATGGTGAGGACGTAAGTTCCGGCGTTGCTGGACGTCGAGTTCATGTAAATCATATCTTCGACGCCGTTCAGAGCCTCTTCCAGCGGAGCGGCAAGCGTGTTGGCCACCGTTTCGGCGTCCGCCCCGGGATAAGTCGCCCATATCCTAATCGCCGGAGGGGCCACGTCGGGATACTGCTTGACCGAGAGGGACAGTCCGGAGATCACGCCGGCTATTGCCAGAACACAGGCTATGACCATCGCGAACCTTGGCCTGTCGATAAAAAATTTCGAAAACATCTCAGTTGGTTCCTTTTACGGACTCGACGCCGTCGCTCCCAGGAGAACCGACTGCCGGCAGGTCGTACCCGGATTCTTTGACGAGATCCGCCGGGCTTCTGTCCTCCGCCAACTCGGACGGGTAATTCGGCTTCACCGGCATCTCGGGGCGCACGCTCTGAGTGCCGCTCCTCACGATGCGCTCCCCAGCGGAGAGTCCCGATATAACTTCGCGCGTCGTCCCTATCTCAGCGCCAAGCGACACTTCCCTCACGTGCGCGATGCCGGCGTCGTCTATGACATAGACGATGTCGCCCGAAGCGTCGTTCACGACCGCTTCCTGAGGAATCACCGGGGAAACTCGGTTCTTCGCCGGTTTCGTCCTCACGTCCACCATCGAGCCTGGGGTCAGTATGCTGTCCTCGTTCTTGAAGCGAATATGCATCTTTATCGTCCCGGTTTTCTCATCCATGACCTTGTCCTCGAAATCCAGCTCGCTCTTGAGCGGATACTCCGCGCCGTCCGCCAGTTTGATGGTAGTCTCATAGACGGAATCCTTCAATGTCCGAAACGCCTCTATATGTTCGAGATAATCCTTGTCTGTCACCGCGAAGGAAACGCGTATCGGGTCGAGCTGGACTATCGTGGCGAGAGGAACCCCGGAAGGGACGACGTAATTCCCCCTCGTGGCCTCGGCCTTGCCGATCCATCCTGATATTGGCGCCGTGACCTTTGTGTGGCCGAGGTCTATCTGGGCGATCGTCAGAGCGGCCTTTGTCTGCTCGATCGTCGCTTTGCACTGTTGGACGTCGCTCGTCGCCGTATCGAGATCCATTTCGGATACGCTGCGTTTGTCCGCCGCGTTCAATCGCTCGTAGTATTTCGAGGCGCGAGACAGCGCGGCTTCCGCTTTCGAGAGATCCGCTTTGCGAAGCGATACATTCGCCTGATACTGTTTGTCGTCGATCGTAAAGAGCAGGTCGCCTCTTTTCACCATGGAGCCGTCCTTGAAGTGAACGGCGTCTATCTGACCCGGAACCTGCGTCATCAAAAACACCGTTTGAATCGGCTCGACTAAACCGATGTATTCGCGCGCGACGGAGAGATCCGCGTTCTCTACGACGTATCCCACCACGGACGGCGCTTGGGACTCCGGGGTTTCGACGGCGGCGTCCAACGCCAGCGCTGGATCCAGCCCTTTAGTGAAATAGGACTTTGCGAGGAGTGAGCCCACAGTTAAGAGGAATATCGCGAATAAAGCCTTCAATATTCTGAGCCCTATTCCTCCGATGTGAGCGCGTTTCTTTTCGTTGCATTTGTTCTTTGAAAATACCATTAAATTTCACCATCACTTTCTTTTTGGCATTACTCGGCCGAACGACATCCCATCGTTTGCCGATTCGCTCCGTTCACTCGGCAATCCGATATTGCTTCACATAAGTCAACTTAATAGTCATGAAATGCTTATGGGAGACTTAGACTAGGTTGAAATCATATTTCCTCGATATTTTTCATGATTTTTTTCAACGTGGACTCCAAAATTTTTAAATCATCCGGAGAGATATATCTTTGCAGAGTGAGATCGATGTCGTCTACGAGCGCGACGACCTGTTCCGTTATCGCGAGAGCTTTGTCCGTGAGCGCTAATTTTTTCAGCCTCGCGTCATGGGTGACGCTCTCGCGCCTGATATACCCATGCTTTTCCAAACCGTTCAAGATGCTTGTTGCGGATGAGCGGCGTATATCAAACTCGGCTTCGATATCACGCTGAAAAACGTCTTTATCCTTCCCAAATCCGTACATAAAAGCCAAAATAAGGGCTTGTCCGCCTGTGATTCCTTTCTTGGCAAAAGATGAATAGAACATACGCTTTATATTGTTGCTCGTTTGAAATATTTCTCTGGACAAGAAAAATTTATTAAACAATAACAACACTTCTCCTAAGTTGTTAGAATTCTAACATATGAAAGATTACCATCTTTTCCTCATTTGTCAAGAATGTGTGCGCCTAGCAGTCTCAAACCCGTCTTCGCCAGGGTGTGTGAGCGGATAACTAATAATTGCCCCCAGATATTTCGATTATATTCAATCTTCCTCAATACCTGTTGTCGAATATTCTCGTGGACTTTTTCTCGCTGCGCGGCAGGTCGCCGAGAGCGACGGCTTTCGCTACGATCATGATGCCTATCGTCTCCTTGAACGAGTCCTTGACCGTTTTTTCAAGCACGGCCATGGAGTCGTCGCCGGTCTCCTCCGTCTCGAAAAAGACCGTCACTATGTCCTTGCCGTTCAGGTGGTCTATCATTATCTGATACTCGCTGCTGACGCCGTCGATCTTCGACAGCACTCCGTCCGCGCTACTCGGATATATTATGGCCCCCTTCACCTTCACCATGTCGTCAGAGCGCCCTATCAGCGTGTCGATGCGCGGATACGGACGCCCGCAGACGCAGTCTCCGGGGAGTTCGCGGGTCAGGTCGTGGGTGCGGTAGCGCACGAGCGGCGCCCCCTCCTTCTGGAGCGTCGTGATGACCAGCTCCCCTACATCGCCCTCCTTCACCCTCTTGCCATTCCTCGGGTCGATGATCTCGTAGTAGAGAAAGTCCGTCCACATGTGCATTCCGCACTCGCCGTCGCAGCTTATGCCGATGCCTGGGCCGTATATCTCCGTGAGGCCGTAAATGTCGTACAGCCTCACGCCCAGCTCGCTCGCTATGCGGCGGCGCATCTTTTCGCCCCAGCGCTCCGAGCCGATCAGAGCCCGGCTCAGGTGGATTTTGTCACGGACGCCGCGCGACGATATCTTCTCCGCCAGCAGAAGGGCGTAGGACGACGTCGCGCACAGCACCGTCGACTTCATGTCCATCATCATGGTTATCTGCTTGTCCGTGTTTCCAGGGCCCATTGGGACAGTCATAGCGCCAAGCAGTTCCGCGCCTAGCTGAAAGCCGATGCCGGCCGTCCACAGACCATAGCCGGGCGTGATGTGGACTATGTCCTTTTGCGTCACGCCGGCGGTCTCGTAACAGCGGCTGAACATAAAAGCCCAGTCGTCGACGTCCTTCCTCGTGTACGGAATAATGACCGGGGTTCCCGTGGTGCCCGATGACGAGTGGATCCTGATGATCCGCTCCTCCGGAACGGCGCACAGGCCCATCGGATAGGCGTCGCGAAGATCCTCCTTCTCCGTGAAGGGCAGTTTTTGAAAATCACGATCCGTCCTGACGTCGGCGGGCTCGATGCCGGCGAAGCATTTTTCGTAAAAAGCCCCGCTCTTCGCATGTCGCATGTTCTCCCTTATCGCGCCGAGTATCGCCTCAGTCATTTTCATCTCGCTCACCAGTCTCCCCTTTATTTTCCACACTCGCACGCCAGGCTCGCGCCGAACTCGAGCGCTTTTTTATTCATCTCCGCGTAATACGTGTCGAACCTTTCCCCAATGACGCCCTCCATCTCCTCCATTGAGCAGGGCAGCTCGCCAAAAAACAGGGCCGCGCCCAATATCGCCACGTTCAGGCTCCTCGCGCCGCATCGCTCGTTGATTTTTTCTCCGTCGAGGATACAAAGCCGCTCAACGGACGACCTGAGATATTCGATAACAGCCCTCAAGTCATAGCCGGACTCGCCCGACGCGTTAAAAAAACCGGCTGGCTGTATCGCTCTGTCGCATACTATCATAAGACCGTCCGGCCTCAAATATGGCACGGCGCGCGCGCCCTCGCACGGTTCGAACGCGAGTATGACGTCAGCGCTCCCTAGGGAGATCAGCGGAGAATGGATGCCATCGCCCATGCGTACGTGGCTCATGACGCTGCCGCCCCTCTGAGCCATCCCTATCGTCTCGCTTCCGCGCACGTCGAGCCCGAGCCCAAGCGCCGCGCTTCCTATCAGGCGGGACGCAAGGATCGTGCCCTGACCTCCGACTCCCACTATCAGACAATCCGTCACGCCGACTCGCCTCCCTCTATGGCGCGCGCCGCGCAGACAACCTTGCAAAGACCGCAGCCGGTGCATGAGACCTGGTCTATTCGGGCGCGCTTTTCGTACATGCTTATCGCGGGACAGCCGAGCTTTTTGAGGCAGAGCGAACAGCCGACGCATTTTTTTTCGTCTACCGTGCAGCTCGCGCGAAGCGCTCTGGAGAGCGCGATACAGTCCCCCTCGAACAGGATGACCCGCACGCCCTTTTTATCCAACGCCCGCTCGACGGCGGCCTTCGACGCGGCGAAGTCAAACGCGTTCACGCGCTCGAGCGAGTCCGCGCCAATGGCGGACAGAATGCCGGCTATGTCGACCCTGCGCGTCGTCTCTCCTGTCACGCTCCTGCCAACTCCGGGGTGCGGCTGGCCGCCGGTCATGGCGGTCGTGGAGTTGTCCAGCACGGCAATGATGACGTCCGCCTTGTTGTAGACGGCGTTTATGATACCAGGGATTCCAGTGTGGAAAAATGTCGAGTCCCCGATGAAAGCGAAGCTCGCGCGATCCTGCTCGACTCGCCAAATGCCCTGGGCCATCGTGATGCCGGCCCCCATACAGAGGCAGGTGTCGACCATATCGAGAGGGAGCGCGTTGCCGAGAGTGTAACAGCCTATGTCGCCGCAGAAAACCGATTTGCGCCCCTTAGCGGCCTCCTTGACCGCAAAAAACGAGGCGCGGTGCGGACAGCCGGCGCAGAGCACAGGCGGACGGACGGGCAGCGCGGGTGGCGTCGCCCGTGGCGTCTCGACCTCAGCGGCCGCCTCGCCCAAAAAGGATCGTATAGCGCGAGCGACCCCGGCGAGCGTGTTCTCCCCCGCGTTTGGCATATCCCCGCTTTGTTTGCCCCTCACTTTTACGTCGAGCCCATGCAGACCGCAGAGATAGGTCAGCTCTCGCTCGATGACCGGGTCAAGCTCCTCGACGACGAGAACCTCGTCGAGCCCTCGCAAAAACTCCACGCCAAGCCTCGCCGGAAAGGGCACGGTCGCGACTTTGAGAAGGCGGCGCGCCGAGGATACGTCTTTTAGAGCCTCCCCGACATAACACCAACTCACCCCCCCGGCGGCTATGCCCTTCCGGCCACTCCCAGAGAGCCTGTTTGCCGGATAATAGGAGAAGTCGTCGGCGAGCTCTGTCAATGCCTTCTCTATTTTCAGGTGGTTCGCGTAGGCGAGGCGAGGGAATATGACCCACCGCCCGGCATCTTTTTCAAAACCCGTCTGTGTTCGCGGCGGCAGCGGATCGAGAATCGTGACGGACGCGTAGCTGTGGCATACCCTCGTCGTAGGGCGGAAGAGCACTGGCCTGCCGAGCTTTTCGGAGTATGCGAACGCGTCGGCGATCATCGTGTACGCCTCTTCAGGCGTCGAGGGATCGAATACTGCCAGTTTCGCGAAGCGCCCGAAGGATCTGGTGTCCTGCTCTGTCTGCGATGAGATTGGCCCCGGGTCGTCCGCCGCCATAACGACCATCCCACCCTTCACTCCGACGTAGTTGAGGCTCATCAGCGGGTCGGAAGCCATGTTAAGACCGACCTGCTTCATAGTGACGAGCACGCGCGCGCCTGATATCGCCGCGCCTGCCCCGACCTCGAGCGCCGACTTTTCGTTGACCGACCACTCGACGTACAGACCGTCCCGCTTCTCCTTAGCGATGGTCTCCAGCGCCTCCGACGACGGGGTGCCCGGGTACCCGACCACGACCGTCACCCTAGCCCGCATCGCGCCGAGAGCTATCGCCTCGTTACCCATCAGCAGTCTTTTGCCCATTCTCTCTACTCTCCTCAATAAATTTCGCGTTCGACGTCCAACGTCAACAGGGTTATGATACATGGTTCAGCGACTTGATCAGAGTATCCCTCGGAGCTATTTTTTAAACCTAGCTATCGTGACGCCGAAGCCGCCCTCGCCCTCTCCTCCAAGCCTATACTCGTCGACGTATGGGAGGTTTTTGCACAGCGTATGCACTTCGCGGCGAAGGATGCCTTCGCCCCTGCCGTGGATGACCGTGACCTCGCCGTAGCCGGCCCTGTATGCCTGGTCGAGGTAGCGCTCCACAATCGGCATCGCCTCGTCCAGCGTCATGCCGCGCACCATTATCGAGCTCGGGACGCCTACTGGGGGCGGCGTTATTTTCACTCCGCCCCGCTCTTTCGCGGCGCCAGAGTCTGCGCCGGACTGAGCTACCCGCCAGGTTTTTCGCTCGCGTCTGCTCTCTGGTTTTGTGGCCGCGCGCAGCATCTTCAAGGGTAGTTCGAGACGCGCGACGCCAGCCGTGATCATAGCCTTGTCTCCAGCGATTTCGTCTAAAAGACCTATGGTCGACGTGCCGAGAACCACGACCTCATCGCCCGGCTTGAGCCGGGCCTCGTCCGGAGGGATTGTTCGTTCCAGACGCTCGTCGTAGCGTTTTTCGGCCTGCTCTTTTATCCTCTCGAAGTGTTTTTTCGTCCGCTCCAGCTTGCGCTGCGCCGCGCTGCGCGCCTCGGCCTCCATCGTTTTAATCAGAGACCTCGCCGAGGTCTCCGCGTTTTCGACTATGCCAAGAGCCTTCCTGTCGGCGTCGGCAATGAGGCGATCCCATTTTTCGGAGAGATCCTTCCGCTGGGCCTCATACTCCGACCTCAGACGTTCCGTCTCCCCTCGCATCTCGTCTAGCCGCTCGTTCTCCTGCTCTATGGCCGTGCGCTTCTCCTGAAGCTCGCCTATGATGTCCTCCATAGAGACCTCGCGGTGGCGCAAAGCCTCCTTCGCCCTCTTGAGAACGCCCTCCGGCACGCCCAGCTTCTCCGCTATGAGAAGGGCGTTGCTTCGGCCTGGAATGCCAACGAGAAGGCGATACGTCGGCGAGAGGGTGCTCGCGTCGAACTCTACAGAGGCGGACTCGACGCCGGGAGTGACGAGGGCGTAGCGCTTTATGGGGTTGTGGTGGGTCGTGGCGAGCATGAGAGAGCGTCTCTCGCCCAAAAAGTCCAGAATGGCTATGCCGAGCGCCGCGCCCTCGTCCGGGTCAGTCCCGGCCCCCAGCTCATCCAGCAGGATTACGGAGCCCTCCGAGGCGGCCGCCAGAATTTTCGTTATCTGGGTGATATGAGCGCTGAACGTCGACAGATTTTGCTCGATGCTCTGCTCGTCGCCTATGTCGCAGAATATGTCGTCTATGGCGCCGACTGTCGAATTCTCTTCGAAAGGGGCCGGGAAACCGAACCAGGAGAGACAGAGACAGACGCCGGCTGTTTTGAGCGCAACGGTCTTGCCGCCTGTGTTCGGGCCAGTCACTACCAAGGCGCGGAAACTTTCGCCGCACGATATGTCTATCGGAACGGCGGCGTCGCCGAGAAGCGGGTGTCGCGCTTTGTGGAGCTCGAAAAGGCGGCGGGGCGATAGCACAGGCAGATGCCAGCGGTCGCGGCGAATTTTTTCGGAGAGCGCGTAAAACAAATCTATGCGCCCCATGACCCGCTCGGCGTCGAGGATAGCAGACTCGCGCGCGAGTATTCTCTCGGTCAGTTTGTGCAATATCCTGCGCTCCTCGGCGCCCTCGTCCTCCGCGTGTACGGAGTGCTCGTTGTTCAGCGAGACAAGGGCGTGAGGCTCCATGTATACGCTGTTGCCGGAGCCGGAGCGATCCATGGCGAGGCCGGGGAATTTCGAGATGGCGTCCTGCCTCACGAGGACGACGTGCCTGCCGTTGCGAAGCGAGAGCACCCTCTCTTGAAGCATTCCTCCGGTGGACGGGTCGGATATTATGCCCTGCCCTTTTCGGCGAATCTGGTCGCGAAGCCCGCGCATCTCCTCGCGTATGCGCCTCAGTCTGTCTGACGCGCCGTCGCTGAGCCTCCCGTCCTCCTCGATTACGGAGAGCGCGGATTCTTCCTTCTCGAAATCGCGCAGGTTCTCCAGCAGCGCTGAAAAAACCGGCCACTCGGATCTTGCCTGAGCTAACGCGTCTTTCACGGCGGCGGAACCCTTCATGAGACGTCTCACTCGCAGCAGTTCCTCGCCGAGGAGCATCCCGGACGTCTTCGCGTCCTCCATGAGGTCGCCCACCGACGAGAGCTTGTGGTTCCACGGCAGATCGCCCCTTCGGTCGCGATAATCCTCGACGGCTTTGAACAGATCGTGCCGCGCGACGAGCTCATCCGAGTCGAGAGCCGGCTCGACCGACGCGAGAAACGACGCCCCAAGGTCGCTGCGGCAGTCCTTTCTTATGATGTCGAGTATTTTGGAAAGTTCGAGGGAGTTGTGCGCGGACCGGTCGATTTTCATGTCGATTATTTGTTCTTGTTTCCGCCCCATCCTAAAAAGAAATCGAGCATCTTATTCCTGGAAAGTTCGGAGGGAAGAAGCCTCTCCTGCGCGTCAGCGGAGAGAAAAGGCAACAGTATCGACGTGAGCGCGCTCGCGTCCGGCAGGATCGCGCGATCAGCCGAACTCAGCGAATCGAGGTCGCCGGACGTTATGTCGCCGGACGTTATGTCGCCGCTCGCTGGCAGCAACGCGCCGAAGTCGGTGTCGGGGCCAAACAGGCTGCCGGCAGCCTGCCTTATGACGTACTCCTTCGCCTCTCGCTGAAGCTCGGCCAAGTCAGGAAGGACGCCGATACCGTCCAGCACGGGGTAGACAGCCGGCCATGTCCTCGCCGTCAATATGAGCGTCTTACTGTCCCGAACCCAGGCGTCGCCAGTGACGGGAGATATTATCATGCCGGCAACGAGAACAAGGAGCGATATCACGTAGAGCTTCACAAAACCGGCGATACCGCCGCCCGCCTTGTCCGCCCAGGAGAGATTCGCCCCGTTGAGCAATTTTTTAATCGCCTTGTCCGCGGCCGCGCAGCCCGCGAAGACGAGGAAAAATATGGAGAACATGCACACGGATGTGGTGACGAGCCGCGCCACACCCAGTCTATCGGAGAAGTAGGCTGATATGGGGGCATAAAACCTGAGCGCACAGTAAAAACCGCCGACTACGCTAAGAAGCGAAAAGACTTCGCCCGTTATGCCGCGAAATAAACCGCGTATTACAAAATAACAGCCAATGACAATCAGGACGAGGTCGGCGACGTTCATTCAGTTTCTTCCCCGGTCACGTCCTTTTTTGCGGTTCCGCCAGACAAGATACCCTCCAGCCGCGACGTCACGTTCACCAATGCGTCCGCCAACTGGATGCTGGCTATGAAGAGTCTCTGATCCTGTTCGAAGGTCGATGGCGTTGCGGCGACGGCGTCCCTCAGAACCCCGTAGACGACCCTCAATTTATCGTCATCTAGGGATGTCCGCAGGGCGTAAGATTTATTGCCCAGCAAAAGCGGGACGGAACGGCTTTCTATCTCCATCTGTCCGGCGCAGCTCTCTCTCTTTATGTCTCGTCGTATTTGGGAAGCGTCTGGCTTTCTCCGCAGGGCTCGCTGGCAAAAGCGTCGGCCTCAGTCAAAAGCGGCAGAAGCTCCCTGATACGGGTGGCTAGTTCTCCCAGTCTCTGCTCGTAATCAGCGTGTTCCTGCACCATCGCCTTTCGCTCTTCCTCGATGCGCTTGGACTCCTTTTGAAGCTGGTCGTCCACCTGAAGGATCTCCATCTCCCTGTCGTCCATGACTTTTTTCAGGCGGGCAGCCTCGCTCACGGCGCTGTCCCTCTCCTCGCGAAGCGTCTTTATCAGCGATTCGAGCTTGTCGACTATGCCGTCTATTTCAGTTATCTTTGCGATCATGACCAGTCCTCCAAGCGAGTTGATTTGCTGACACATTATCGCACGTCCGGCGCAAATATTAAAGAGTGCGGCCGTCGAGAAGCTCTCGAAAATTTGAGCGAAATTTGAGCGCAAGGAAACGCGGATTTAAGTTATCATTAACGGATATCTTCAGTTCTAGGGCCTTTCCTCCGCTGACTTCCTCTTTTGCCGCTCCGCGCGCATCGAAATTTTTTTCGCGTGAGGATCGCCGCGCGCCGGCACAATGCAGAGGAACGTGAAGTCGCCAGCGCCCGCGTTGCGAAACGAGTGGGCGGTTCCGCCGGGCACCCTTGCCCAATTGCCATTCTCAAGGTCATACAGCTCGCCCTCGACCTCGACCTCGCCATGCCCCCCGAGCGAAAGCGCCAGGTGATCCCACTCGTGGGAGTGCGTTGGGATCGCCGCGCCCTCGGGCAGGACGAAGTGTCTCATCACGTAGTCGTCCCAGAAAGCGTCCGGCCCGAATATATTTCGTTTCGTGACATCCGGCGCAAGCGCCGACGCGTCGAGCGTATCGAGATCCTCTATCCTGCCCCAGTTTATTTCTCTCATTGCGAATCACTCCTTATAGGAAGACTGATTTATCCTTAGAATTAAGAACTCGGCTCTCACGTGTTCGTACCCCCATTTCGCTAAAGCGAATCTACGAAAACCCTGAGGCGAGAGACGCCCTCCCTTATGTCGGCCTCGGAGCAGGCGTACGACATGCGCAAGAAACCAGGCGCAAGGAACGCGGCGCCTGGGACGACCGCCACGTGCCTCTCCTCGAGCAGGCGCTGGCAGAACTCTATATCGTCCGATATCGGCGTGTCCCTTACGTCGATAAAAACGTAGAAGGCCCCTTCAGGCTTTTGGATATGAAGGCTATCTATCCCGGATACGAGGCCGTATATCAGATCCCTGCGCTTCTCAAACTCGCCCCTGCGCCTCTCTACATCCGCCTCGGCGCCGTTTATCGCGCCCACGGAGGCCCACTGCGCTATCGAGGAGGCATTTGAGGTCAGGTGGCTCTGAATGTCGTCAACTTTCATTATCACCTCGCGCGGTCCCAGGGCGTAGCCAATCCGCCAACCTGTCATGCAGTACGCCTTGCTGACGCCGTTCGCGAGGATGACGCGATCCCTGATTTCAGGCGCGACATTGAGGATGTTGGTATGTTTGGCTTCGCCGTACACGAGACGCTCATATATCTCGTCGAAGATTATCCACAGGCCGCGCTCGAGGGCGACGTTGGCGAGCATCCTCAGCGTCCGCTCGTCATATACGGCACCTGTCGGGTTGTTCGGCGTGTTTATTATCATGCCAGTCGTCCCGGACGTGATATTTTTTTCAATCTCGTCCCGCGTCGGGACAAAAGCGCTGCCGGATGTCCCGACGGAGACGGCGAGCCCCCCGGCGAGGTTGATCTGCTCGACGTAGCTGACCCACGCCGGCGCAAAAAGCAACACCTCGTCCCCAGGGTCGACGAGAACCTGAAGCGTTTCGTAGAGCAGGGGTTTCGCCCCACTTGTGACGATTATCTCGGACGTCGGGTAATCGAGGCCAAAACGCGTCTTGTAGTAGCCGGAGACCGCTTTTTTGAGCTCGATTATGCCGGAGTTAGCCGTATAGTGGGTCTCGCCCCGCTTTATCGCCTCGATGGCCGCGTCACACGCGGCCCGCGGCGACGTAAAATCCGGTTCGCCGGCGCTGAACGACAGTATAGGATTCCCCTGAGCCTTTAGCTCCTTGGCCTTTGCCGCGATAGTGAGCGTCGCGGACGGAGCTATGTTTTTCGCCCTCTGTGATAACTTCAATGCAATACAACTCCTCTTGAATTGAGGAAACGCTGATTAAATAGCTCAAACGAAATTTCTCTGTCCTGGAGCACAGAGGCGAGCTGATTTCTAAATCGTTGCCCTTTAAGCCTCTGACAATGAATCAGCGTTTCCTTAAAAATGATATCGAGAATTATAAAAAATAAAACGCCTCATGTCCAGAGTGTTTGAACCCATACACTAAGGAGAGTTCACGATTTCGGACGACCGGCACGACAAACGTTTGCCGCGCCGGCGCCAATTTCCCCGAAGCTAGGCGCCGCCCTGATAGCGCTTCGGACGCGCTTGCCTTATCCACCGATTGGATTATACTTCTCCCGGAGACAAGGGGGCTTTTTGAGGAAATGGGTACTGGCGATAGCGCGTTAAAGGGCGTGGGTTCCAGGGGGGTTTTCAGCGGCAGGGCCGATCTCGGCAACGACCGCCCTATGATGGCGATTTTGAAGCTCGCCATACCGTCGATGGGGCTGTTCGTCTTCAACAGTCTGCTTCATCTTGTGGACACGATCTTCGTCTCGTGGCTCGGGGAATTTCCAATGGCGGCCATGTCATTCACGGGGCCGGTCAACATGTGTATCTTAGCGACGCTCGAGTGCGTGGCGAGCGGTTCTATCTCGCTCATGGGGCGCAACCTCGGCAGAGGCAATGTCCGTTCGGCGCGCCACATAGCGTTCAGCGGGCTCGCGCTGATGTATGTCGTCTGTCTGCTCTCGACGCCCCTCATAATTCCATCCGTCTCGAACGCGCTTTTCTCGAACATCGGCGTCACCGGGAACGACGAACTGCTGGGGCTCTGCTGGCGATATAACATGTGGGTACCTATAATGCTTCCGTTTATGGGGTATACATACATGGCGAACACAGTCTTCAGAGCCCAGGGGGACACGATGACCCCCTTCAAGGCCATCGCGCTGGCCAACACGGTCAACATGCTCCTCGACCCGCTTTTTATATTTACGTTCGGGTGGGGCATCTCCGGCGCGGCAATCGCGACGTGGGTCTCTCGCATCGTCTCGTCCTTTTACATCCTGCGCCGGCTGAAGAATGGCAGCCCAATCGTCATCCCCATGATCCTCGAGCCTCGAAGAAGGCTGATGAGCTACTGGAGGGCCATTCTCTGGATAGGTATCCCTGTAGCTCTCTCCACGGCAAGCACCGCGCTCGGCATGGGGAGCGTGAACAAGATACTGTCCGCTTTCGGGCACAGGGTTGTCGCTTCGTGGATGCTCGGCCTGCGCGTCGAGGAGCTCGCGTTCAACTTCGTGTCCGGGATAAATATAGCGCTGACGCCGTTTATCGCGTTCAACTATGGGAAGCGAGACCCTGGGCGAATGCTCGCCGGCTTCAAAGCGTCGATGATCCTCGCCTACGTCATGATGGGGTCGATGGGCGCCATTATTTACGCGTACCCGCATTTTTTCCTGAGCATCTTCAGGCCCATACCGGAGATCGGGGAGATGTCGGCACAGGCAATAAGAGCCTCCGTCCCCGGATACCCCTTCAACATATTCATCGTCCTGTCGAGCGGTTTTTTCGTCGGCACAGGGTACTCGGCGTTCGGGACTGTCTCGCAGCTCATGCGCTCCGTAGCGTTCCGCGTGTCTGCGGCATGGATTTTCGCCCGTTTGTTCCAGCTTTCTCGGATATGGTGGTTCCAGTCGCTCTCGTTTTTCCTCGGCAGCTTCGTAGCCCTCGCCTTTTTTCTGTACGCTTTCAGCAGGATAAAGCGCGAGTTCGAGTCGAACGAGAAACTGACGTGAGCGGCCTGTACATTCACGTTCCCTTCTGCGAGTCGAAATGTCCGTATTGCGCCTTTGCGAGCGCGCCTAAACGCCCGGGGGACGAGGAAAAGTTCCTACGCGCGATAGAGCGCGAGATTTCGGCGAGGCGAGCCGGCTTCGATTCACTGGAAGGCTTCGAGACGCTCTATGTGGGCGGCGGAACCCCCAGCGTCATCTCCGTTCCGGCGTGGCGTCACGTCATCGAGATAATCGCAAGCTCGATCAAGCTCGCCCGGCGCGCCGAGGTCACAGTCGAGGCGAACCCCGGCTCCCTCACAGACGGGCATCTGGAGCTGTGGAGGGCATGGCGAGTGACCCGCGTGAGCGTCGGCGCGCAGAGCTTCGACGACGGCGAGCTGCGCTTCCTCGGCAGGGTTCACGACTCGGCGCAAGCGGCGGACGCGATCGAGTCGTGTCTCTCGGCCGGTTTCGAGACGAGCGTCGACCTCATGTTCGGGCTGCCAGGGCAAAAACTCCGCGACTGGGCGAAGACGCTGAAGAGAGCGCTCTTGCCGGCGCCCGGGCATCTCTCGATTTATCAGCTCGCTATAGAGGACGGAGTCCCGTTCGCGCGAAAAAACCTCGTCCTCCCGGACGGCTACGAACAGTACAGATACGCGCAGTGGCGACTGGCGCGAGCGGGATACGGACAGTACGAGATCGCGAGCTTCGCACGCGTCCGCCGCGAGAGCAGACACAACCTGAACTATTGGGACGACGGCGATTACGTCGGCATCGGCCCTTCGGCTTGGAGCAACATGGACGGGCGCAGGTCGAAAAACGCCCCTCTGCTTGACGTCTACTCGGACATGATTTGTTCCAGCGGGAGCGCAGTCGTGTACGAGGAGCGGCTCGACCCCGGCCCCGCCGCGAGACAGGCGGCGGTTCTCGCGCTCAGGACGCGGCGAGGCATAGATTGGCGCTCGTTCGCGGACAAGCATGGGAAAGTTTTCTCGGACGAGGTCAAAAAAAAACTTGAAAAATTCCCGGCGAATCTCGTCGTCACAGACGCGAAATCCACCGCGCTCACCCAAGCCGGGTTTCGGGTCGCGAACAAGGTATGGGAGGATATCATCTGACTTATCCGACCCTGAACTTGGGGCGGGTTCGCTATGGGTTTATTGTCACGTTTGTGCCGACGGCGATTAGTTTCCTGAACTCGATCAGGTCGTTATTATTCAGCCTGATGCAGCCCTCCGTGGTGTCAGTGCCGATTGATTTGGGGTCGTGGGTTCCGTGGATCCCTATGCCGCTCCATTTTCCGGTCCTCAGACGGATGAAAATGGGGCCGTACGCGTTCGAGACCGCGCCTTTCCCGTCCCTGAAGTCGTGCGACCAGCCGGACGCGTCCTGAATCTGCTGGACTGAGAAGGCGCCCTCCGGCGTCCTCATGTCGCCGACCCTCTGTTTGTCCCCGTTGTTCCTGCCGACCGCGACGCCGTACTCCTTCACCTTTTCTCCATCGTGCAGGACAATGAGCTTATGAGCGTTTTTCTCGATCAAAACATAAACCCCGCTCTGCTTGGGAAGAGGGTGCTCCTCCTCAAAAACGACCTCCGATCCGGCCTCCTCGACCGGTTCGGGCGCGACGACCTCGACCTGGGCGACAATTTCCTCATCGGCGGACAAGCTTTCGAGCGCCTCCTCCTCTGGTTCGTTTATATTAGTGACCAGAAGGGAAATGCAAACCACAAAAAGGACACACACAACGAGCGGGTTGATTTTAAACGGCAGTTTTTCAGAACTTAATTTTTGCCATTTCTGCGTGTATTTAAAATCCATCAGCGCAATTCCTCCGAAGGAACGTAAATATTACGTCAATTTTCTATTATGTTCACGTATTCTCCATACATCCACCCGACCTTGTCGAGAGCCCGGATATTATACCATGGAAATTTCTCGACGCCGGACGTAAAGCGCCCTATAACCTCAATTTTGGCGCCCTTGCTGGAATGCGACAAAACGGTCGAGCTCGTGTTCGGCTCAGACCTCAAGCGGACTCGATCGCCTGCCACGACTCCAGCCAAAAACGGGGTTTCGGATGGAATACGCGACGGGTCGGAGGGCGCGAGGCTGCTATAGCCGCGCGGGTCGTCGACACCCCAGACGTACTTTATCGGGCCCGAGTCGACCAGCGAAGGGATCCCCCCAGGCTGCGTTTCCGGCGTCACAGGACGAGCGATCGTCGTCTCCGGCGCCGGGTCGTCGATGGGCGGTTGATCCGGAAACACCGGGTCAAGATCCGTCGAGAAATCTATCGGGTTGTCACCCAATAAATCCGAATCCTTCCCTGCTGACAGGAATTTATACGCTCCCAATCCCAGACCGGCCAAAACGAGCAGCGCTATCAGAGCGACAGTAGCGCGGGGCATGGACGAGTTCTTGCCTGGCCTCTTGCGGGTCGGGACAAAAGTCTGCGTGAATAAGGGCGCGCGCCCTCTCGCTGTATTTGGCGTTTGCGTGGCGAGGACAACCTTCTCCTTCACTGGGGCGCCGTGAAACTTCACCGGGACGTCAACAGGCGTCGGGGTATTGGAACCCTCATTCGTGACAGCAAACTTAGCCAGATCGGCGCCGCACTGCTCGCAAAAAAGGTCTCCGGGCTGGGCAATGACGCCGCAGCCGCCGCATAACCTCTCCTTCTGCGGTTGCCGCTGCGCGCGAACTTCATGGGGCATTCCGCACTCGTGACAGGAGGCATCGCCCTCCGCGAACGGCGCGCCGCAATTGCTGCATATATTGTCGCTCATGGTCGCTACCACCTCTCTGGATAAATCATACAATTTTTTATAAAATCGTCAACTACCTGAAACCGTCAGAAACAGAGGGAAACGCCGATTAAATCGCTCAAACGAAATTTTTCGCTATTACGAGGATATTTTTTAAACGCGTCACTCCATCGGCATAAAGACGTCGGGCCTGTAAACGGGGTTGGGGTTGGCGACCACGATACCCGCGTTCAAATAACGAACCCCGCCGTTTCTTGCGTGCCATCTGGCCAGAAAATCCTTGTTTTCAATATATGTGTAGTTCGCTATGGTGTATGGATCCATGAAATAGAACCTATCGTCGTCGTAGCCGATCGCCACGACGTAATGCCCGTCGTTCCACGTATCCGAGTAGTCGTGCCTGGGGTCGTCGTTCCACGCCTGCAGGATGCATATCATCGGGCGGTCGCCATCTATGAAGTCTCTGAGGCCATCGAACGTGATATTCTGCCATATCTCCGCGCGCACTCCGTTATCGTTCAGGAACTTGTTCAGCGCCAGTATGGCAGTGCCGTGCTCCGGGGTCGAGCCGACCATCGGCAATATGTCATCCTGGCTGTACTCTATCCCGTTATAATACAGGATCGACTGGAGCACGGCGACCCCGCAGGTGTAGAAGGTCGCCTGCCCAGTCTGGGGGATTTTTATGAGCTTGCGCGGCATAAACTTCGTCATGAATCGCGTTTCCTCCAATAAAACGCGGCGCCGAGCAGAACCGATGCAAAAAGCGAAGCCCAGCCGCTCCCCGCGTCACAGCCCCACGTTTTCTCCGGCATATCCGGTTTTGGGGTTCCCTCCCGCCATATCGCGCAGTTAGCGTTGATATCGGTTCTGTCGACGATATCCAGATTGATATATCCGCTGATATTCACCGTGCCCGAATGTACGCTCGTCAACTCCACTGTGTAGGTGAGGGCGCCGTCAGGCATGTCGATCGTAAACGGCGGCAGCCTGAACGGTTCGCTCATCGACGGGTCGAAACCCGAAACCGGAACCGGTATGGGAAGCTGGTACGAGCCGTAATGCTCCCATGCGTTGATGCCCAACCGGCTCGCGTCGAGCGTGGCGTGCGACTCGTACCCAAGTATGGACTCCGTGCCGTCCTCCGTGGCGGATTTGATATCCATAGTCCCTTCAGCGAAGAGGTTGACGCGAAGAATGTCCTTCTTCGCGGTGCCCTCGCCCTCTACGAGCCATCTTCCTCCTATGGCGTACGACGACTCTCCGAAGGCAGCGCCCGCAAGACCGAGCGCGACAAAAAACAGCACAAACGCAGTTAAGATTTTACGCAACACCGTTCATCTCCTTCAAATCAGCCCTTACTTTGGAGAGCCATTTCCCTCGACATCCCAAAGGCTCTCGCGCCTACAACCTCACACAACGGCAACGCGGACGAAGCGACGCTCTCAGCCGCTGTGTTCAGGCTGATAAACTTGACGCCCTCCTGCTGCGATCGCAGAAGAAACTCGCAAAATGGCCCGTAAATATGCGGGTTTATCGCTGCGGCGGCGCTGGCGGGAAGAACGTTCAGCCCTACCTGGATGCTGCCGTCGAGCTCGCTCAGGCGAGCGCGCGACTCTGACTCGGACGCCCTCCGCAGAACCGCTTCGAGCGGCGGAAAGGTGGAGGGTATTTGGGGCGTGTCAAAAACCTTCCACGACAACTTCGGCCGAAACGGGTAAAACCCCAACGTGTCGCTGCAATACCTGAAATGAACCTCGTCCTCTATCCTCAGACTCATGTAGTTGACGCGGAACCCAGGCGCGGCGAACCCATCGGCCCGGCGCCCGGTAGTCCTCGCGAAACACTCTGCCGCCCGCTTGATATCCGCCTCTAACGTCGTGTCCTTCAGTTTGTCGAGACGGGTCTCCCACTCCTTTGGGTTCCAGCCATATATCCCGCAGTCCTGCCCCCTGTGGTGCGCGTCCCTGAGGATACCGGGCGCGGACTCCACTATCTCTTTTCCCTCGCCAAAGACCTTTGACACTGCCGAGCCGGTTCCCTCCCTCCCCATTCCGAAGAAAAAGCTGCCCGTAATGCGGAGCTGGTCAAAGACGTCCAGAAGCTTCGGCACGCCCTCCCTGTAAGCCTTCAGCGTGTCCGCGTAAATCTTGAGCGCCATTATCTTCATCGCGTCGGCGGAGCTTTCCCCTCACGTCAGGCGCAGCGAGCCGGCGAACTCGCCTTCGGTTTGCGGAAGACCTCGACCTTCGCCGGAGGGATGTTTAAAAGAACAACGCTCGACCGCAATTTGCGGAAACTCCTCGGAACAAATGGCATCTCGCCAATGAGAGCGTACGTGAACTGAACAAAAATGCCTCCCGGAGCGAGAATTTCCTCCACCTCCGACATTATCGCCTCGCAGGCGTCCTTCGGCAAACTTCGAAACGGGAGGCTCGAGACTATCGCCTTCACGGGGCGGCCCATTCTCGCGCCGATCTCCTCGGCGCCGCAGCACAAAACGTTCGCCAGGGGGAAACGTTCGCGAAGGCACAGGGCGAGCGGCTCGGATTTCTCCACGACCACGAGCCTCTCCGGGGGTATTCCTCCAGAGAGCAGGGCCCGAGTCACCGAACCAGTCCCAGCGCCGAGCTCAACAATGTATCCGGATTTAAAAACGTCTGGCGAAAAGGCCTCGGCCATCTTACGCGCGAGCGCTGGCGAGCTCGGGCAGAGCGCGCCGGTATTCCTCGGAGACCTGATAAGCTCCCGCAGGAACAGTTTCAACCCGGAAAGTTCTTTCGCGCGCGTCTCCGATTCGCGCGCGCCCGCCGCGCCGTTTTTTTTCACGTCCGGCCGCCCTGTCACAGCCCGCGCTTCACTGCCCGGGCCATCTCTTGGCCCAGGGCGGCGCAGAGCTCGATGTCCGTCTCGGTGGGATAAGATTTTATCTCGATGGCCGGATCGAGGAGGTTCCAGTTGCCCTTGGAGCGCTCCACAAAAGCCTTCATCTCCTTGAGGGCCGCTCCGCTCCAGCTATACGTGCCGCAAAGACCTATTTGCCTGCCCTTCATCATCTTGTTCTCCAGAAGGCGAAGGAGCGCGGCCATCGGTGGAAACAGCTCCATGTTATACGTGCAGCACGAGAGAATGAGCCCGGCATAACGCCAGATGTCCGTAGTTATGTATGACATGTTCGAGCGCGATATATCGTAGACGGAGACATTATTTACCCCAGACTCCGTGAGCGAACGGGCAATCAGATCCGAGGCGGCCTTAGTGTTGCCGTACATGGATCCGTACACGAGGACGACGCCCTCCTCCGTCTCTTGCCTGCTCCATTTTTCGTAAAGCCCCATCACGCGCGACGGATCGCTCCGCCAGATGGGGCCGTGCGCTGGACAGATCATGCCAATGTCGAGAGCGCGGATTTTCGCGAGGGCCTTCAGCGCCGGCGCGGCAAACCTGCCGACTATGTTGACGTAATAGCGCATCATCTCGTACAAAGCCCAGTCCAGATTCACCTCGTCGTCGAACAGACCGCCCTCCAGCGCGCCAAAACCGCCGAACACGTCGTTCGAGAAGAGTATTTTCTCCGTAGCGTCGTACGTCGCCATGCTCTCCGGCCAGTGTACCATAGGCGCAAAGGCAAACGAGAGTTTGTGGAGGCCGAGGTCGAGAACCTCCCCCTCCCCGACCTCCACAAACCCGTCGTCGATATGATAAAAATTCTTTATCAAATCAAGCGTCTTTGCGTTGCCGACAAACCTTACCCCTGGATATAGCCGCCTGATCAGCCCAAGCGAGCCGGAGTGGTCGGGTTCGACGTGATTCACTATTACGTAGTCGAGCTGCCGCTCGCCAAGCAGACGGCCAAGCCTGTATATAAAGTCATCCATAAACGAGCTTTTGACCGTATCTATGAGCGCTGTTTTATCGTCGTTTATAAAGTAGGAATTATACGCGACGCCGAGTGGTATGTCCCACAACCCCTCGAATTTGTCGGTCTCTCTGTCATTAGCCCCGATCCATGAGACGGAATCGGTCACTGGGAGAGTTCCGTAAGTCTTAAACGCCATCAAATGTCCTCCTCATTCGACGCTCCTGCCATGCTTTGAACTGCCGTACGTCACTTTTTCCACTTTTGGCTCCGGCCCTGTTTTGATGTTCTTCTGGAGTTCGCCCAGAAGCTGTTGCCTGCGTTTCCCATCCGCATCGTCATCCTGCCGGGGGAGATCGTTCGGGTCGAATTTGCCCTCGGCCACGAGTATCTCTATGAGCCTGACGTCCTCTTTGATCGCCTTGGCCAGCGCGTTCGCGCGAAACTCCGTCTTAGGGTTATCCCTAAGGTACGTTCGCGCTTTCCCATATACTATATCCAACAACTTTCGACACGACGGACAGACCGAGGTGGGTGACATCCCGATAATCTTCCCGCAAACGTTGCACGTCGTCATTTCCATGCGGCACACCTCCATTTTTTTTAGAACTCGCACATAATCCGCCACTCATAATGATACACTAATTTCCAAGAAGCTCGAAGTTTTTTTCGGCAATAAATTGGATATAATTTTGATTATTTTATCGATAAATCTTGTTTTTTTTGCAAATTCGTTGATAATAATATTTCAACAGGATACAAAGAGGAGAGCGCTCGAATTCGATATTACGAGAGGAGAAATCGCATGTTCGAGAAAAAGCAGTTGGAGGAAATCAAAGCGGGCAGAGAGAGGTTTGACGCTTCCGCAGTCAAATCACTGGCCAAAAACCCAGAGCGCAAGGAAAAGTTCACTACGGGGGGCGGTATACCCCTCGAACGTCTGTACGCTCCGGATAGTCTGGAAGGGCTGGACTACGAAAAGGATCTTGGTTTCCCTGGAGAATATCCCTACACCAGGGGTGTGCAGCCGACGATGTACAGGGGGCGCTTCTGGACGATGCGCCAATACGCCGGGTTCGCGACAGCAGAGGCCTCGAACGAACGATATCGCTATCTCCTGAGCCAGGGCACGACCGGCCTGTCTGTGGCGTTCGACCTGCCGACCCAGATCGGCTACGACTCAGACCACTCAATGGCACAGGGCGAGGTCGGCAAAGTCGGCGTCGCCGTCGACAGCCTCGCCGACATGGAGGTGCTTTTCGGGAGCATCCCGCTCGACAAGGTGACTACGTCAATGACGATCAACGCGCCGGCGGCGCCACTCCTCGCTATGTACATCGCCGTCGCGGAGAAAAACGGCATCAAGGCGGACGCCCTCGGTGGGACGATCCAGAACGACATCCTGAAGGAGTACATCGCGAGGGGCACGTACATATTCCCTCCGAAACCCTCCATGAGACTCATCACCGACATCTTCGAATTTTGCAGCAAGAACGTTCCAAAGTGGAACTCGATATCCATATCCGGCTACCACATCCGCGAAGCTGGCTCCACAGCGGTTCAGGAGGTAGCGTTCACGCTCGCCGACGGTATAGCGTACGTGCAGGCAGCTATCGACAAGGGTCAGGATCCCAATGTATTCGGAAAGCGTCTCTCCTTCTTCTTCAACTCGCACAACGACTTCATCGAGGAAGTCTCGAAGTTCAGGGCGGCGAGGAAGGTTTGGGGCAGGATCATGAAAGAACGCTTCGGCGTGGCAGACAAGTCCGCGCAGATGCTTCGTTTCCACACCCAGACTGCCGGTTGCACACTCACAGCGCAGCAGCCGGAGAACAACATAGTCCGCGTCGCCATCCAGACTATGGCCGCAGTCATGGGCGGTACTCAGTCGCTTCACACGAACAGCCTCGACGAGGCGCTCGCGCTGCCGACCGACAAATCCGTTCGCATAGCTCTCCGCACCCAGCAGATCGTCGCTTACGAGTCGGGCATCACGAGCATAGTAGACCCGTTCGCGGGCAGCTACGCTGTCGAGTCGCTCACGAAGCAGATCGAGGAAGGCGCCTGGGAGTACATCAAAAAGATAGACGACCTCGGCGGCATGCTCACAGCCATCGAAAAGGGTTACCCGCAGCAGCACATCCAGGACGCGGCGTACGAGTACCAGAGGCAGATCGAGTCGAAAGATCGCGTCGTGGTGGGCGTCAACATGTTCCACGTCGACGAGGACGACTCCGCCCGCCAGCTCCTGCGCGTAGACCCGTCGGTCGGCGAAAATCAGGCCAAAAAGCTCGCGAAGATGAAGGAGGCCCGCGACAACGTCCACGTGAAGGGGACGCTCGATGATATTCGCAAGGCCGCGCAGGGTTCCGACAACCTTATGCCGAAGATTCTGGACGCCGTACACACATACGCGACCGAGGGCGAAATCTGCGGCGTACTTCGGGAAGTCTTCGGCGAATACAAAGAAAACGTTGTATTGTAGGATTTATGGCCTGAGGAGGTAGAGACGTCATGGCTGAAAATAAAATCAGGGTGGTTGTTGCAAAGCCGGGGCTCGATGGGCACGACAGAGGCGCGAAGGTCATTGCTCGCGCTTTCAGGGACGCCGGCATGGAGGTAATTTATACCGGGCTCAGGCAGACCCCGGAGCAGATAGTGGAGACGGCGATCCAAGAGGACGCGGACGCAATAGGCCTCTCCATCCTGTCCGGGGCGCATGAGCATTATTTCAGGGCTATAATAAACCTGCTCAAGGAGAAAAACTCTGCGGACATCACTGTTTTCGGAGGCGGAGTCATCCCGGAGGCGGACATGTCTGTGCTGCTCGGGATCGGAGTTGGCGCTGTCTTTGGCCCCGGCACCACAACGACAGAATGCATTGACTGGCTCAAGAATGCAGTCGAGGAGAAAAGCAAAAAAAAATAACAGAGCGTGAGCATTTTTACTAAAGAACAAGGGAAACGCGGATTAATTCATATCGGCGACACTTTGCCGCTTGGGAATTAAGGAGGCGGATTTGGTTTCATTCTTCGCCTTTTTAGGCCTCTAAAGCAAGAAATCGGCTTTTCCCAAGCGGCGGCGTTTTCCGCGAAGGGGGCATCCGGATGAATACGATCGTCATAGACCACGTCGGCATAGCCGTGAACAGCATCGATGAGTCTCTTGAATTCTGGGAGGCGGCGCTCGGTGTCAGTCGCGCCGATGTGGAGACGGTCGAGGCGCCGAAGGTGCGGACAGCCTCCTTCCAGATAAAGGATTCGGAGGTTGAGCTTCTGGAGGCGACGACGCCGGACAGCCCAGTCGCGAAATTCATCGAGAAGAGAGGCGAGGGCATTCATCACATAGCGATACGCGTGGACGACCTCGAAAAAGCCCTGTCGGAGATGGAAAACCGCGGCATGAAACTGATAGACGAACCACCCCGCAAAGGAGCGCGGGGCGCCCTGATAGCTTTCATCCATCCGAAGGCTGCGGGCGGCGTTATGCTGGAGTTAAGCCAGCTATAGATAAACAGATAGGAGGTTTGAAGGTATGGCGGATCGCACTATCGATCAACTCTGCGAGTCTCTGCTTTCAAAACGGGAGAAAGCTTCACATGGCGGTGGAGAAAAAGCCATCGCGAAACAACACGAGAAGGGCAAACTGACCGCCCGGGAGAGGATAGCCAAGATCCTCGACTCGGGCAGTTTCGTCGAGCTCGACGAACTGGTCGAGCATCGCTGCGCGAACTTTGGCATGGAGAAGACTGTCTTCGAGGGCGACGGAGTCGTAACGGGCTACGGAACCGTCGACGGACGCGTCGTCTACGTCTTCAGCCAGGATTTCACCGTCATCGGGGGTTCGCTCGGCGAGGCTCACGCAAAAAAGATATGCAAGGTTCTCGACCTCGCCATACAGAACGGGGCGCCATGCGTCGGAATAAACGACTCCGGCGGCGCCCGCATACAAGAGGCGGTTGACGCCCTCTCCGGCTACGGCAACATCTTTTTCCGCAACGTCAAGGCCTCGGGCGTCGTCCCGCAGCTCTCGGTGATCGCGGGGCCATGCGCCGGTGGAGCGGTCTATAGCCCGGCCCTGACCGACTTCGTATACATGGTCGACAAAGTTGGGATCATGCACATCACTGGCCCGCAGGTCATAAAAGCGGTAACGGGCGAAGATGTGACGTCCGAGCAGATCGGCGGCGCACGCGCCCACAACCAGACGTCCGGCGTCGCCCATTTTTTCGCGTCGAGCGAGGACGAGTGCTACGAACAGGTTCGCAAAACCCTATCATACCTCCCGAGCAACAACTTAGATGAGCCTCCCCTCGAGGACTCCGGCGACGACCCGTCGCGAGCCGACCTCGCGCTGCGCGCGGTCGTGCCGACGAACCCTAACAAGGGCTACGACGTCCGAGACGTCCTCAGAAAAGTTGTCGACAACGCCGACTTTTTCGAGGTTCAGCCCCTGTACGCGCAGAACATCGTGACGGGTTTCGCGCGGGTAGGCGGCAGGGCCATAGGCATCATCGCAAATCAGGCGAAGGTCATGGCTGGCTGTCTCGACATCGACGCGTCCTGCAAGGCCGCGCGCCACATAAGGATATGCGACTCTTTCAACATCCCGATCGTTACGTTCGAGGACGTGCCGGGATATCTTCCAGGGCTCAACCAGGAGATGGGCGGCATAATCAAACACGGCGCGAAACTGCTGTACGCGTACAGCGAGGCGACGGCGCCGAAGATCACGATAGTGCTGCGCAAAGCCTACGGTGGATCATATCTCGGCATGTGCAGCAAGGATCTCGGAGCGGACATCGTCCTCGCGTGGCCGCAGGCCGAGATCGCGGTTATGGGCGCTGAGGGCGCGGCGAACATAATATTCCGCAAGGAGATCGAGGCCTCCGCCGACAAAGCGGCAACGAGAGCAGAGAAGATAGAGGAGTATCGCGACGCCTTCGCCAACCCATACGTGGCCGCCGCACGCGGATTCGTCGACAGAGTCATCCTCCCCGAGGAGACGAGAGGCGCGCTGTACCAGGCGCTCATCATGACGGAGAACAAGAAGGAATTGCGGCCGAAGCGTAAGCACGGCGTAATACCAGGCTAGGCGGTGGGCTGAATGGATTTCGAATATCTTGTAGTGCTTCTGCTCTTCGCGGTAAATATCATCAGTCTGGCCTTTCTTGTAATTACCGGTCTGATGGTGACTGTGATCTTCAGCAGAACCTGCGGCAAACACGCGGACAGGAACGACTCAGCCGCGCCGGCCCAGAGCCTCCAGACCGGCGCGCCCGTGGCGGCCGCGCCGCGGACGCCACAGACCGCGTCCGATGACGACGAGATAATGGCTGTGATCAGCGCCACCATAGCGGCCGTTTGCGGAGATGGCGCTCGAGTGGTCGACATCGGTCAGTCGGCGCCCGTTCAAATCGCACGGGGTTCAACTTGGCGCTCTGCCGCTCGGATAGAGAATTTCGAGGGTTTTTAAACCCCTCGAAACCTCCCTGGACGAACGTGTCGCGGTCTGTTTTTCTGTGCGGAAACCGCCGGTTATACAGGCCAGCTTTTCCATAGCCCTTATCTTGCGCTCGAGAGCGCAAGCCAGAAAGAGGAGGTCATAAAAAATGGCTCGAAATTTTAGAGTGTCTGTCAATGGAAAATCATACGACGTAGCGGTGGAGGAGCTCGGCGCCTCAGTCGCGCCAGCGCCAGTTGCTCAGGCTGCGGCGCCGGTTGCAGCCGCCGCGCCAACTCCGGCGCCCGCGGCTCCTAAAGCCGCTCCGGCGCCGCTTCCATCAGTAGGCGGGACGACCATAAACTCGCCAATGCCTGGCAAAATATGGAAACTGCACGCAAAAGAGGGCGACGTCATCGCTGAGGGACAGATCGTTTTGATTCTCGAAGCCATGAAGATGGAGAACGAAATTTTCGCCCCGGTGGCCGGAACAGTGTCGCAGATTCTAGTAAAAGAGGGCGACTCGGTGAACACAGGCGACACGCTCGTCGTCATAGTCTGACGCGTTTTACGGAAACTCCGGCTTATTCGGCATCTCCAAAAAAACCGCCCATATTGGGCGGTTTTTTTGGAGAAAAACAGTGACAACTCAAACTATTTTAGGTATTATTACTCTATATTATGTTGATAGGAGGCGATTACATGACTGAGCTCGCGCCGTGGGAACTCGAGGAAAATAACCGGTGGAAAACAAGCGACGGGCGCCTTGACCAAACGGCGGTTGCCGTCGCCGGAGATATCGCTCCTGAGAGCGAAAAATCCTTGATCTCCACTGCCACAGATACAAACTGCATTGCAACAGATACAAATGACAAATTTGAAGCCGAGCCCGACGAGGATTGGCGCCTCGAAGAAGTTCTAGCCCTTATGGATGTCCAGACAGCGAACGAGTTGAAGAGAAACTCCGCTGAGTGCGACGCGTATGTCAGGGCGTTTACAAGGGTCAATGGCGCGTGCAAAGAACTTGATAAACAGCTCGCGGAGCTCAAGTCGACGCTTTTTCAGGACTGCAAACTGAAACATCTTCCTCAAAGGTACCGGGATATCTCCTCGGAGCTCGAGGAGAACTGGAAGAGGCGAAAGATGTCGCGGGGCGCGATCAAAAGAGGAATAGTGCTCGCCGCGGAATTGATAAACGCATACCCCGTGTACAAATATTATCTCCCGCTGGAGGAACCCCTTCGCCTGTTCGACTGCATGAGGGAACGTCTGGATCAGTCCCAGCTTTCGCTCGTGTTGGGCAAGATATGCAGCCTCACCGAAAACCTCTATCAGGATCAAGCGTTCGCGTCCATGAGATGCCGCGCCTGCGACCGGCTCGTGAGCTTCTATATCCGCGCGCGCGAGCTCGACAAAGCGATAGAGGCGTGCGACTGCGGAATGACGTTCGAGGACGCTTCAGCGCTCCACCCGAAGAGGTTCGAGCACAGAAAGAAAATCCTGCAGAATGCGCTTGAAAGGCAAAACGACATGAGAAACTCGTGGAGCGTCGACTACGACGCCAAATTTAAAAATTCAGTTTCCCGTCACGACCTTTCGAATGCCGCTTTTGGTTAACCAGGCACGAGCTCTGTCGCGGATGTCGCCCTGAAGGACGACCTCGGCGCCCTCGGCGTGCGAGCCGCAGCCGAGCCCTCTGCGCATCGTCTTCGCGAGCTCCGACGTTATCCCCGGGCCAGGCGCCGGTTTTATCCGCACGATCGTTACGACCCTGCCTCCCCTCCCTGACGACTCGCGATAAAGCGTTGCCTGGACAATCGACGAAATAAACGACGCGAGGTTCGGCGTCGCTTTGTCTCTCTCATCAGCGGAAGCGTTCGAGTCTGACGGATAATCCGTCGCTCTGACAGTTTTCCCCGTGGCCTCGCCGATGGACACTCGGAGGCCGATTGGATCGTCTGCCGCTATCCCCCGCATGTCAGTCATTTTTTTCCTGCCGCTTTTCGCCATATCAATCGCCCCCGATGCTCATCCTCACCGTTATCGAACAGCCCTCGCCTCTTTTTGAATCTATCTCGAGCCTTCCGCCCAAAAGCTGGGCGCGCTCGTACATGTTCGACAGTCCTCTGTGTCCCTCCAGCCTTAGTTTCTCGTAGTCGGATGGGCCGTCAGCGCCAAACCCAGACCCGTCATCGGTGACCCGGAAAACGAGATCGTCACCGTCCAAAAAAAGAACAGCCTCGACGACGGCCGCGCCTCCGTGACGAACGGAGTTCGATACAGCCTCCTGCAATATCCTGATGATCGCGAGGGAGTACTCCTCCGGCAGATCGAAGTCTCCGTCGGCCGATACGTTTATCCTCACTCCGTACGTCACAGACAGGCGCTCCGCGATCTCCTCCAGAGCCGAGGAGATGCCGAGCGCGAGCCAGGACGGGGAAAGATCGTCGCAATAGTCGCGTATCTCGTTGGCCGCATACTGTGATATCCTCTCCGCCTCGTCGAGCTTTTCGCCTATGCTGCCGAGTTGCGCGAGCTGTATTCGCTTTATCGCGGCCACTACGGACTGGAGCGGCCCGTCGTGCAACTCTCTCGCAAGACGGCGTCTCGCGTCCTCCTGAACCTGCACGATGTCGCTTATGTATCGCAGCCTCAAACGCTCCTTCGCCACAGCTTCGGCCGCCGATTTTTCGATCACCCCGGAGAGCGCGTCGACCTCGTAGAGGGACGAGCGCTCGAATCTCGGCACGTCACGCCCCCACGTCGTACCTCCCGTGGCCTCCACTATCGCCCGAACTGGGATGACGAGATACCTCCACAGAGCGGCGATGCCTACTAGTACAGCGGATGAAGAGAGCATGACAGCGATCAGCCATACGTTCCAAACCCGCGATATGGAGCTCAACAGGTTCGTCTTGGACGCGGCGACGAGCACATGGTTCCCGGCGGCGAGCTCCCGCGCAACGACCACGTAACGTGTCCCCTCCTCCTCCACCTCTATCGGCACGCCGGAGAGAAGCTCATCCCTCCAAAGAGGAACCAGCGCTTCGGCGCCATGGGAACCGCCAATGGGCCAGCCCTCCGCGTTGAGTATGAGAAGCCCTCCGGATTTAAGCGAAGGATCCGCGGAAAACATCCGAAAAAAAAACCTGCGCCCCAGACTGCGGCGAAAGTCGCCTCCGCGCCATTTGCCGCGCAACATTTCCATGCCCGACATGCGCAAATCCTCCTCGTCCCTCAGCCCCAACTCAGTGAAACGTGAATTTTCGGCGAAGCTCTCCGCGATATCGGAGACGTACGCGCTCAGCATCGAGTCGGTGACGCCCTCCTGCGCCTTGAACGCGTATATGGAGACGGCGAGCGTGAGGCCAGTCAGAAGCGTCACAAGCAACATGAGAATAAGGAGGACGTTTCTCCTCAATTCTCGGCGTCCTCCTCGTCGATGTGGAGCTGGTCGAGAAATATTATTCCACGCTTGAGCGCGATCAATATCGCCTCGGTCTTGTTCCTCGCCCCGAGTTTGTTGTAGACGGACGCGAGGTGGGCTTGAACCGTTCGCTCGGTAATTGAAAGCTCCGAGGCCACCTTGTGGCCAGTCATGCCACGCGCTGTGCACAGAAGCACCTCCCTCTCGCGAGAGGAGAGCTCCTCCGGCTCCGCGAAACCCCCGGCGAACGATACCGACGCGTCGAGATAAAGCCTGCCCTCGAACGCCGATCGGACAGCCGCGCTGAGCTGGTCGAAGGGAGCTGTCTTCAGCACGAAACCCAATGCGCCGGCTCGCAGCGAGGCCATGACGTACTGTTGAGCTCTGTAGGCCGTAAGCATGACGACCCGAACCGGCAGCTTCGCCTTTTTTGCCCTCTCCGCCACCTCTATGCCGCTGCCCTCAGGCATCTCTATGTCGAGCAGGGCCACGTCCGGTTTCAGCTCGGACATTGCCCTCCACGCCGATTCGCCGTCCTCCGCCTCCGCGACGAGCTCAAAGTCCGGCTCGTTTTTGATCCACGCGACCAGACCCGCGCGAGTCAGGGGATGATCGTCCGCGAGCAGAATTCTTATCATGGCAGTCCGCCTCCTGTGTGGATCAGAATTCATCATGCTGACATGTGCAAAACATAACAGAGGGGAACGTCGTTCACAATTGTCAACTTCAACAATAACACAACCGGTTTATTTAGCAATGTCGGAAAACGCGGATAAAACTATCATGACAGTCACGATTCAGAGCCCGAATGGGCAAACTACAGGAGGCGAGCAAGTGATGAAACAGAATTCCAGCGCGAAAAAAATATTTATCACGCTATTCACTGTCACAGCGATATCGTTTGCGGGAAGCGCGTTCGCGCGCGGCGAATGGGATCATGGATGGGGAGGGACAGGCGACCTTGCGCCGCGAGGAGAGAGGTCGTTCGACGAACGCGGGTGCGGCATTGAAATAACGCCTGAGATACAGGAAAAGAGGACAGAGGCGAAGCGAATCTCCTCGGAGCTCCGCGCCGAGCTCGAGAAAAACCCGGTCGACAGGGAGAAGGCGCTTGACCTTTATCGCAAAAGCGCCGCCCTCCGAAACGAGATTGGCGAGTGGTTCTTCATCCAGCGCCTTGACAAGATTTCAAACAACGCGGGATTGAACTGATTTGATTTAAAGGACAGGCTTGATAGATAGGCGCCTGAAGGGTAAAGATAAAAGTCGGCCCTCGCAATGCCGGGTTAGCGAGGGCCGACTCCAGAGAACGTTTGGCGCCCTCTGATTTATATCGGTGCTTTGTTGGAAGGAGTTGGCTCACTTGAAAGCCACAGCCGCGTTTTACGCGACCGTTTGACAATTGGTTCATCCGGGGTGATTTTCTGCCGTCGTTTCAGTGTCGGCCGCTGCGCCTTGCGTACCAGTGATTGTGGATCATGAACGACTTTGGCATACGCTGACTCTATCTTCATACTCCACACCACCTCCGGGTCTTGTATACTTCTGCGCGACTTGCTGGGGATATATTACGACAGCGAGGTGGATCATGCATTGTACGAGTGAACAACCTTCATATTGTATGAATGTACAATTAAGCTATATCCCTCATGTAATCTGCGGGTTTGGGAGACCAATTGTAGCGTATAAGACGAAACTTGCCCCATAACTCCTCCGTATCTCCGCAGTGCTCCAGGATATGCAGGGCACAGAAGTCCAGGCCGAAGCGAAAAAGATCGCCGACGCGAAAGTCGAAGAGTTTCGAGACAATGCTCCACATTATAGCCCCGTGAGCGACAATAAGGATATTATCCAAATCCTTCGAGCTCTCGACAATTCTCTCGAAGGCCGCGACGCCCCGTTCCTGAAGATGCCGCATGGACTCCCCTCCCGGAGGCGCGACGTTCTCGATGTCCTCTCCGCGCATACGAAATATGTCGACGTACCCCGAGGCAATATCGTCCTTCGTGAGCCCATCCCACTCCCCCATATTTATCTCCCTCAACCCCGCGTCCCGCTCGATCGAACAGAGCTTTTTCTTCTGAAGCCCGGCGACAATCCGCGCGGTATCGTACGCCCGCGACAAGTCGCTCGAAATTATACGCTGCATCGGAATGTCCGACAGCGCGTGCCCAAGAGCGCCCGCCTGCTTTTTACCTTCCTCTGAAAGCGGATAATCAGTCTGCCCATAAATATACGACCTCTCGTCTGGAAACCCTGGCTTCCCATGCCTGAGCATAAAAATCTTGACCCCGCCAATTTTCTTCTTTGCGACAACCTTCGCCATATCGTTACCGCCTCCGATTTCGACTCGCGCGCCCAAGATGGCGCACCCTCTGAAATAATAATAACATAGCGGTGCAATTTCAACTAACGCGCCCATTTTGATGACGGCGTCCCGCCTGGTCTGGTCAAGGTCGAATGAAGCTTCGAAATCTTCAGGTGCGCGTCGGAGGGCGTCTCCCACATATCCCGAGAGATTGACCGTCGTTCCTCCCTCGCTCCATGAGGAGACGTACTTATCGGCATACGCCTCTCTCGTCCCCTGATCCGCGGTATAAACCGCGTCTATGAAGTTGGCGTGGTGGTCGCCGGAGACGCCGATGTAATCCGGGTGCGAGCGGTAGATCAAAACGCCGTTGCTCGTGTAGGCCGGTTCGAAATCCGTGCCGTCCCAATCAGGATAATGTCGACTTGTCTTTAACGACGTACAGGTTGCCGCCTCCGTCCATAGTGAAGTTGGTGATATCCGAGTAGCCGCAGAGGTCCGAATACTCCTGCTGGATCAGGGAGGTGGCGGCGTAGGCGGGAGTGAAGACGGCAAGGAGGGTCACGATGGAGGCAAGGGCCAGAAGGAGCGTGAATATGCCCCTGTGGCTTTTCCGCGCTTTCGCCACGCCGAAGGCGATGGCGGCCATGCCGATTATCGCAAGAGGGCCGGATGTGTCGCAGCCGCCTGATCCACCGGACGAACCGGAGGTGTCGTCTTTATTGCCCGGATTCGCCGCTGTCAAGCGTTCGTCGAACGTCGTGTACACTTCGCGGCTCGTTATGACCTCGCCGTTCGCCAGATATTCGATATTCCTCGCGTCCCATACGCCGTCGTCCCAGAACTCCAGCACGTCTATCCTGTTCGCCGGGGAGTCGTACCAGCCGCGAACCGTAATAGAACCGTTCCCAACGGATATCTTCATGTCGTTGCCGGTTCTAGCCGCGCTTATGTCGAGCGACGTTATGTCGGTATGGAAACGTATGCCCCTGTGCGAGCCTTCGCCGCCGTTCCCGGTGATTACGTCGTCGCCTTCGCCCATGCGGTAGTACAGGGTATTGCCCCCGTTGCCAAACGCAACGGTGTCATTTCCGGCGCCCGGCAGGAACAGCTTGTTGCCGCCGCCGCCTGAAAGGCTGTCATCTCCGGTCGTGCCCTCGATGCGCTGGTCTATCGAGACAACATGGTAATTTATCTCGGGCTCACGTACTTCGGCTTTCATGTTTATGTCGGTCGCGCTCCACTGTGTTTTGTCATGCCGGAAGTCCACATTCAGCGCTTCGGATGTCCTGAACCACCCCGGCACCGTCACGCGGTCGGTCGTGCCTCTGACGGCCAGCACCAGATCGTCGTCGATATGCGATACCGTCACGTCCTGCGGACGCACGAACGGGCCGAAGGATATTTCCTTGATTGACTGGTCTGACAGGGCAACTGATTCTCTCCCATCTCCAAGCTGGTGATGGAGCGTCCCGGCTATCACGCCGCGCGGGTAATTCCCGGCCCATGACACCGCTCCGCGCGCGCCGTTGTTCATTTCTTTGGAGCCGCGCACTATTATGTCGTAAGGATCGTTATTGCCGCCGCCTATAACGCCGTCCCAATCCTCGTCGTAAACGTCGTGAAGATCGTCAAGCAAGGCAAAAAGAACGACCCTGTTCCCATCGAAGCCGTGTACTTCCTCTACGACGTATTTCCATACCCCGGCTTCGCTGTCGGTGGCTGGTATTCCCACTGAAACGACGTTATCTCCGGGCAGGGCTTTGTATGTCCCGTA